>CAKZXZ010000126.1 GCA_937883775.1 uncultured Paracoccaceae bacterium | reverse complement strand
TCGGCGTCATCAAAGGCATATCGCCCATGAAGACGTCCTGTTCCTTGATGTCCTTGACCGATTTCGCACCTGTGTCTTCGTCCACATCAAACACGATGAGGCGCAGCGTCACCTTGAGCGGCGCGCTGTAGGTCATGTCACGTTGCTGACATTCCTCAACATCGTATTTGGGCTTTTCCAGCTCGTATTTCACGAACTCAAGCACGGAGGTTTCGTTGAAATCCTTGATCGGGAAGACCGACTGGAAAACACCTTTGATGCCTTCGCCGTCAAGCGGCTCAAGCTGGTCGCCGGATTTCAGGAACAAATCGTAGGAACTTTTCTGAACCTCGATGAGGTTGGGCATATCCAGAACTTCGCGGATTTTGCCGTAATACTTGCGCAAGCGTTTCTGACCTAGGAAGGACTGAGCCATGTGCGTCGTCACCTTTCAATTCTCATCGGGTGTATCAGCGGTCGGGCCCCCGCGATACGCCCAGTTGAGACAGGATAAGTTCGGCCAATTCATGCACTCCGTCCCACCGGTGTGCTCCCGACCATTGAACCTTCCTTAAGAGAGACCTTCGCAAAGGGCCCTGTTAAGACAGGTTTGGCTGGAGCAGGATTTCTCCCACTCCAGCCGCAAACCAAGCGAGCGCTTGATTACTTGACTTCGACTTCTGCGCCAGCTGCTTCCAGCTTGCCCTTGATGTCTTCTGCTTCTGCTTTGTCGACGCCTTCTTTGACGGCTTTGCCGCCAGCTTCGACCAGCTCTTTTGCTTCTTTGAGGCCCAGACCAGTGATGGCACGGACTTCTTTGATGACGTTGATTTTCTGAGCGCCAGCGGCTTTCAGGATCACGTCAAATTCGGTCTGCTCTTCAGCAGCGCCACCAGCGTCGCCGCCTGCTGCGCCAGCCATCATGACTGCGCCGCCAGCTGCGGGCTCAATGCCATACTCGTCTTTGAGGATGGTTTTCAGTTCTTGTGCTTCGAGGAGCGTCAGACCAACGATCTCTTCAGCAAGTTTCTTCAGATCAGCCATTTTAGACTCTTTCCGTTTTCTAAGTGTGTTCCAACGTCAGGGGTTCAACCCTACGCAGATCCTTGGTTGCTTTAGGCGGCCGCTTTGTCTTCGACCGTCGAAATGATGCTTGCGATGTTCGAAGCAGGTGCCCCGATCGCGCCGGCGATGTTGGAAGCAGGCGCACCGATGCAGCCCACGATCGAAGCAATAAGCTCCTCACGCGACGGCATGGCGGCGACGGCTTTCACACCAGCGACGTCCAACGCATTCTCGCCCATGGCACCGCCGAGAATCTCCAGCTTGGAGTTCTCTTTGGCATATTTCTCGACGACCTTGGCAGCTGCCACGGGGTCCTCGGAATAGGCAAGAACGGTCATACCCGTCAGAAGACCAGCAATGCTTGCGCAGGGCTGACCCTCAAGGGCGATCTTGGCGAGCCTGTTTTTGGCAACGCGAACGGACCCGCCTGCTTCGCGCATTTGCGCGCGCAGGTCCTGCATTTCAGCAACCGTGAGACCTTCGTAGTGAGAAACCACAACGACGCCAGAGCTTTCGAAGATCTGGCCGAGTTCCTCGACCACTTTCTCTTTCTGGGCTCTATCCACAGTTTTACTCCAAATTTGGAAGGGTTCCCCCTCCGGCTCTCGTAACGGCACCAGACTTGGTACCGGTTAGTCCGAACGGGCAACACTCTTACAAGCTCCGGAGGAGCCTCTTCGAGAATTGGTCTTTCCCGTCTCAGGCAGGATTTATCAGAAGCGAATCTGACCCGCCGTCTCGGACGATGCCGCAATGCGACAGACGCGCGACATATGCCTGTGTCTGCAAAGTGTCAATGGGTTTTTCTGCAACCGCCCAAGTTGCGCGATTTCAGGCGTAGAAAATGCCCGCATTTTTCGGACCAGTATGCACGCCCTCGGCTTTGTAACAGTTATATGAAGTTTTGCACAGTTTGCGCGACATCAAATTCGGACTGCCAAGCTGATTGCTAGACAAAAGCATCACATTGTTCTGGGAGGACATGATGCTTGCACGGCCCTGGGATACCCAAATTGATTACACCGCCGCTCACAATGCGCTGCCGACCATGACGGTCCGCGATCTGTCGCTCTTTTATGGCGAAAAGCAGGCGCTTAAAAACGTGAGTTTCGATCTTTACCCAAAAGAGACCCTCGCCTTCATCGGCCCGTCGGGTTGTGGCAAGTCCACCGCGTTGAAATGCCTGAACCGCATGCATGACAGCACCCGCGGCGTGCGGATCGAAGGCCGCATCGAGATGCATGGCGAGGACATCCATTCTGCAGACATTGATCCGCCAGTACATCGGCGCAAGTTTGGGTGGGTGGCGCAAAAGCCCAACCCTTTTACCAGCACCATTTGGGAGAACGTCGCATATCCCGCACGCATTCACGGTCTGACCCGTAACCGCGCCGAGCTGGCCGATCACGTTGAAAGATGTCTGCGCGAGGCCCATCTTTGGGACGAAGTGAAAGACGACCTGCACACGCGCGGTGGCACCTCCCTTTCGGGTGGTCAGCAGCAACGGCTTTGCATCGCAAGGGCCCTCTCGACTGAACCGGAGGTGATGCTGATGGACGAACCCACGGGCTCTATCGACCCAATTGCGACGGCAAAGGTCGAAGCGCTGATGCTGTCGCTGCGCAAAACGCATACGGTTGTGGTCATCACCCATTCGATGATGCAAGCGCGTCGGGTTGCCAATCGGGTTGCCTATTTTCATATGGGAGAGCTGCTCGAATGCGGCCCCAACGCGCAGATGTTCGAATATGCGAAGAACGACAAGGCTCGCGCATTTATAGCGGGGAAGTTTGGGTAAAGGGCGTGGGCGACGCTCAACCCAAGTATTGGCCAAATGCTGGCAAAAAAGTCGAACTTCTCATCTTTTCACGCGATGGATCACGTATTTGACTGGCCTCCAGTCAAAAAGAGGGGGTAATTTTAGGTATCCTTGCGAGATTGCGCTTGGGAAAAGGAGAGCATTACATGTTGACCAAACGCCATTTCATCGTCTCGACTGCCGCCCTTTTTTCGGCGCCGCTCAGCGCGGTAGCCCAGAACCGTCCGACGTCGGACCGCTCGAAATGGGCTGCTTGGGATGCAAAGGTGACACCTGCGAATTATGATCCGGCGACCTCGAACCCTTGGGGCGTCCATCGTCGGTTCCTGCCGCAGATGGTCGAAGCCAACGCCAATCTGACGCCTGGCGATATCCATGTCGACGCGATCGCGCGCTATCTCTACCACATTCGTCCGAACGGTATGGCGATGCGCTATGGCGTGGCTATTGCACGTGGCAACCTTTACGAGCCCGGCACCTACACGATCCGACGCAAGGCGCGTTGGCCCACATGGACCCCGACAGCCGCAATGATAAAGCGGGACCCGCAACTATATGCGCAACATGCCGATGGTATGGATGCCGGGCCGAAAAACCCGCTTGGGTCGCGCGCGCTCTATCTTTACGTCGGCAATCGCGACACCTATCTGCGCATCCACGGCTCTCCCAGCCCACGGTCGATTGGAGGGCGGGCCAGTTCAGGCTGCGTCCGGATGATTATGGCTCATATCAACGGGCTTTATGACCAGGTCGACACCGGTGTGACGGCGGTCCTGTACCCCTCTGAGGATGGCGTTTCCGCCCAAAGCTAGGCTTTATCCTTCGGCAGGCTGATCCGCCGGGCGGCTACAAATCGGTCGTCCATCAACCGTGCGCAGTGGCAGAAGCGTCGTCTCGACAGGGCCGACATGGCGGTAAACATAGCAGCCATCGGCTGGATCAATGCGGATCGCTGTCAGATCCTGATTTGGCGCGGCGATTTCCTGAACGCGGTCCGGGACGTTTGTCATAAACCCTGATCCTGCGCCTGCGCCATTCATGTCATCACAGCCAGCCACCAGCACCGCGGCACATCCCGCAAACAAAACCCGAGCTTTCATTGATCTTATCCTTTGATAGTCCCGTCAGGAATTAGGATACTCTGCACGGGATGTAAAACCATGTGGCGAAAGACGCAAAAAGCCCCGGCGTTTCCACCGGGGCTTTGCGATGTTTGAACCGTAAGGCCTAGTTGCCTGCGGCGTTATCCACCGAGATCGCCAAGCCCCGACCCATGGTCGAGCAAACAGCGATCTAATACATGAAGGCGCCTTTGGCACCGGCCGGCTTGGCTTTGGCCACCGCATCCACGAAAGCGCGGATGTTTTCGACCAGCTTGGCCTCGTCGAACGATGCTTTGCCAACGCCTGCATGTACGACGCCTGCTTTTTCGGCTTTGAACTGCACTTCGCCGCCTTTGGCAGCTTTGACAGCGGCTTCCACATCCATCGTGACCGTGCCCACTTTGGGGTTCGGCATCAGGTTGCGGGGGCCAAGGACCTTACCCAGACGACCGACGATGGGCATCATATCAGGGGTGGCAATGCAGCGATCAAAGTCGATCTTGCCGCCTTGCACGATCTCCATCAGGTCTTCGGCTCCGACGATGTCAGCACCAGCGGCCTGCGCTTCTTCGGCCTTGGGACCACGGGCGAAGACAGCGACGCGCACGTCTTTGCCTGTCCCGTTGGGCAGGCTGACCACACCGCGGACCATCTGGTCTGCGTGGCGCGGGTCAACACCAAGGTTCATCGCGATCTCGACGGTTTCGTCGAACTTCGCGTTTGCATTGCCTTTGACCAGAGCGACCGCTTCTTCAACGGTGACGTCCTGCTTGCCAGCGAAAGCTTCGCGGGCGGCGGTTGTGCGTTTTCCGAGTTTCGCCATGATTATTTAACCTCGATACCCATCGACTTGGCCGAGCCAAGGATGATCTGCATTGCGCCTTCGATGTCGTTGGCGTTGAGGTCCTTCATCTTCGCTTCTGCGATTTCACGAACCTGCTTGGTGGTGACCGAGCCGACCACTTCGCGCGACGGGTTGTTGGCACCCGACTTCAGCTTGGCGGCTTTTTTCAGGAAATAAGACGCAGGCGGCGTCTTGATGTCCATGGTGAAGGACTTGTCCTGATAGTAGGTGATCACGGTCGGGCACGGCGCGCCGGGCTCCATATCCTGCGTCTTGGCGTTGAACGCCTTGCAGAATTCCATGATGTTGATGCCGCGCTGACCCAGTGCCGGCCCAACGGGCGGCGACGGGTTTGCTTGTCCGGCGGGCACTTGCAATTTCATCGTGCCAGCGACTTTCTTGGCCATGAGGCCTCTCCTTCTTTCAACACCCGTTGGTCGCGACCGCAGGGCTTTGGGTTGCGTGGTCCGGCGTTGCACACGCGTGTGCGCAGCCTCCCACGATATGCACGTCAGGCTTGTTTAGAGACCTGCGTGTATTCCAGTTCGACCGGGGTGGCCCGGCCAAAGATCGAAACCGTCACCTTGAGGCGCTGGTTCTCGTCGTCGACCTCTTCGACCATGCCGTCGAAATCCTCGAACGGGCCGTCGTTGACCTTCACCTTCTCGCCAACCTCGAAATGGATCAGCGTGCGCGGTGCGGCCTCGCCTTCCTCAACACGTCCCAGGATCGCGGTGACTTCGGCATCGCGCATCGGCATCGGGCGGCCTTGCGGGCCCAGAAAGCCGGTGACGCGGTTGATCGAATTAATCAAATGATAGCCTTCGTCGGTCATCTCCATGCGGACAAGGACGTAGCCGGGCATAAAACGCCGCTCGGTCGTGACCTTCTTGCCGCGACGCACTTCGATGACTTCTTCGGTGGGGACCAGAACCTCTTCGATCTGATCTTCCAGCTCGGCCTCTACCACAGACGTGCGGATTTGTTCGGCGATCTTCTTTTCGAAGTTCGACAGAACGCTTACCGAATACCACCGTTTGGCCATGCTACCGCACCTTTGTCAGTTGGGGCTTGTGCCCCGGAATTCTCGTTTCTCGGCAGACCAAGTTGCGTCTGCAGCTCCCGGAATGAAATGCGGCGCGCCACTCGAATCGAAGCGCGCCGTCAGGGAAGTGGGCTGCGTTTACATCCCGCACCCGGACAGATCAAGGGGTGCGGGGTCTGGAAGGGACGGGAATTTCGAACACATACGCAGAATTCAGCGTTTGCACCAGCCAAAGCACCATAGGCTTCGGACTTGCACCGCCTCGCTTTCGGTGATGTGCTTTCAGAATAACTTGAGACGAGCGGGGCCACATGCAGAACGGATCAAAGAAGATTTTCGGCAAAGATGATCTTGTCGATGATCTCAAAGCGCTGGGGTTCGAACCCGGCGACGGCGTGTTCGTGCATTGCGCGCTTGGTCAGATTGGCCACGTCATTGGCGGGCCGCGTGGCGTGATCGACGCGCTGATTGCCGTTGTCGGCGAAACCGGCCTGATCGGGATGCCTGGCTTTTCCAGCGACGCCTATGATCCGCTGGAGGCTTTGGACATCACCGTCTCTGACGCCCGGCGCGCCCGGATCAGGGATCAGGTGCCCGGTTTCGACAAAGATCGCTCGAACGTCGCTCAGAATGGCGCCGTTGCCGAAGGCTTCCGCACGTGGCCCGGCGTTGTCCGCAGCACGCATCCCACTACGTCCGTTCTTCTTTACGGCGCTGATGCGGACAGGCTTGCGCATCCGCATGATCCGCACGGATGGGCCACCGGGCCTGATACGCCGTGGGGCCGGTTGATGACGCGGCCGAACATGAAAATCCTATTGATCGGGGTGGGTTGGAACAGATGCTCGGCGCTACACGCCGCAGAAAGCCTGGCCTCTCATAAACGCACCAAGACACGGCGTTTCAAACACGGCATGCAGGACAGCGGCACGTGGATCACAGCGCCGGATGTTGCAGACGATCTGGACAGGTTGTTCCCGCTTGTCGGAGCAGACTGGGAACGCGAAGGGGCCGTTATCCAAGGCCAGCTTGGCGATGCCACATGCCGGGTGACCGACTATGCCGACCTTGTGAGTTTTGCGGCGAACTGGATCGACAAGCGCAATCGGGCAGATGGAGTGCCCGCAAACGATTGCGGCTAGAGACAGGGACGCGCCCTGCCCGGTCTATCCAAAGGTTGTCAGAACGAACTGCAAACCGCTGCGGATCAGAAGATCAACGAGAAAGAAAAAGATCGCCGTCAGTGTGGCCATGATGAAAACCATCACGGTGGTCAGCAGCACTTCGCGTCGGGTCGGCCAAACGACCTTGGAGACTTCCGCACGCACCTGCTGGATGAACTGAAGGGGGTTGGCCATTGCCATGATCTCTCCTGCGCGCGCGGCGCGTTGACGGGTTTTCGATCACATACGCAAGCAGAGATATGATTGCAAGATGCGGTGTGATCTGCGGCACCCGCTTTGACCGTGTGGCGATCACGATCACGTTCGCGCGTAATTTGCGGACCAACAGGGTAAAACACAGGCCGATCTGCGCAAGATCAAAGCGGCCTTTGTGTGAAAGCCTAGACTGGCATCAGGACCCCAGCACAAGGAGCACCCCATGCTAGGCAACGCTTATGTGAAACCCTTTGTGATGCTGTTGAGCGTCATCGTCATCAGCGGATGTGTCGAAGACCCACAAGACGACCGATTGGACGCCGCCCACGGCCAGACGCTGTTCATGGCGCAATGCGCACAGTGTCACGGCGATGATGGCCGCGGCGCCGGACCTGCATCGCTTGGACTGGGGGCGCCACCCCCTTCGCTGACGACACTGTCACAGCGCAATGGCGGCCTTTTCCCGCGAGATTACGTGCTGACGATGATCGACGGGCTCACACGGCAAGGCCACCCTGATGATGCAATGCCCGAATTCGGTGCGCAGGATATGGGGCCGCTCATTCAAGTCGAAGAGGACGGGATATCAACGCCGATACCAGCCGACCTTTTGGCCTTGGCGACCTACCTGGAAGCGCTTCAGGAATGACGCACTCAAAGCAGCCAAAGGACCAAGATGCACCTGTTATCGACTTGATACGAGGATATGGCTTTGGCAGGGGCTGAGGGACTCGAACCCACGACCCTCGGTTTTGGAGACCGATGCTCTACCAACTGAGCTAAACCCCTAAAGCCGAGGGTTGG
Source organism: uncultured Paracoccaceae bacterium (assembly GCA_937883775.1). Lineage (GTDB taxonomy): Bacteria > Pseudomonadota > Alphaproteobacteria > Rhodobacterales > Rhodobacteraceae > JAHTBL01. The sequence goes on along the minus strand of CAKZXZ010000126.1, from coordinate 1,446 downwards.
ATAGGGGGGATTGCCGGAGTTGGCAAGAGCTTTGGAGCGTTGCCAAGCGGGGAAACCTTGGAATTCCGCAAACAGCTTGAAGCGCGGGTGCCCAAAGACCCTTTTATTTGTCGCCAGACCATTCTCCGAAGTCTAACAAGGCCCCCGGCAACCGATCATAGTAATTCGGAAGCGGGTTCAACGTGGGAAAAGCGATCAGCGCATTGGCTGTGAGCAGGCCCAAAAGGACCAGTGGAGCAAAAATTTCCGCGCATCGTTCTTTCACGCGGGTATCAAGCCGACAAAGCAACGCCAGGATCATGTAGGTCTGCAAGATCGCCAGGGCCGAGAAGCGGGATAGGTCATAAGCGATCAAAAGCACGCCAAGAGGGCCAATCACCACAAGTGCGATGACAAGACGATCAAGCGCTGCGCGATGATCCGTCAGGCTAAGCAACCAGCGCAACAAAACACCGATATAGATGAGTGCGACGGGCAGCACCCAACTTTTCTCGAACACATAAGTGACGTCTTCCCAGCCTGCGGCATAGCGTGGGATATCCCCGTCTCGGAACACGACAACGGCCTCGATTGCGATAAAGCGCGCATTGAAATCCAGCGCACGCGTATCAACCTCGGCAGCGATCCGGGCAAGCGCTTCGTCTGCAAACGGGGTCCAAAGCGTCAAGACTGCGGCAACGCCGCCTGCCGCGATGACAGGCAAAGGCGCTGCAAATCGCGCGCCTTGCAGCCACAACTGCCCGGCCACAAGAACGGCGAGCGTTCCAGCCATCGCCTCGTGGATAAGCGCACCGACACAGCACAAAAGACACTTAACGGCGACCGCACCAATACCTTTGCCCGGGATCCAAAGGGCTCCGACGGCCAGCAGCATCAAAAGGCCGTCAAGATAGCCCGTGTTGCCCAGAAAGGTTGCAAGCGCAAAGGAGGTCACTGCGACAAGACCGAGGCCAAGGCCCGTGACGTTCGCCGGAATATTCCGCGCAATCCAAAGCGTGAAAGCCACACCTCCAAGCACCGAAAGCGCGATCGCGATGACATGCGCTTGCGCATCGGTCAGTCCCGCAAAACCGAGCTGCTGAAGGATTTCGCCGAAGAACGCCCGTCGCGTGATACCCAAGTCATATGAGAACAGGTAATGGGTTTGCGCCCATTCATTGGGTGGCTTGATTTTGGCGAGTGCCATACAGGCATAGACGCCCAACAACACCACCGTCATACGAGATCGGTCGACCTCTGCCCCCATTGCACTGCCCTTGTTTGTTCTTTTGAGAAACAATGCCAAAGCGATGCGGATAGGGCAAAGAAAAAGGCCGCCCTGTAAAGAGCGGCCTTTCATTTTGATCGAGTGGCTTTCGCCTGTCAGACCTCCAGCATGCCGGAGTTCGACATTACTCGTTGATTTTCGACACGACGCCGGCGCCGACGGTGCGGCCGCCTTCGCGG
>CAKZXZ010000125.1 GCA_937883775.1 uncultured Paracoccaceae bacterium | reverse complement strand
GTTGCGCAATATGACGAGTACCGCGCCGCAAAGGCCGAGTTCGACCGTACGCTGGAGCGCGAGCGCAAATTGGGCCATGTGCTGCCCGCCACGGTCGAGGTGGGCGCGATGTTGGAAACACCATCGCTGGCCTTCGCCCCGCAACAGTTCTTTGAAGAGGTCGAGTTCCTCTCCATCGGCGGCAACGATCTGAAACAGTTCTTCTTCGCCGCCGACCGCGAAAATGAACGCGTGCGCCGCCGCTACGACACGCTCAACGTCAGTTTTCTGAGTTTTCTCGAAACCATCGTACATCGCTGTCAGGCGACCAATACCGCGCTGAGTTTCTGCGGCGAAGACGCGGGCCGCCCCGTTGAGGCGCTGTGCTTTGCGGCCATAGGGATGCGCGGTTTGTCGATGCGCCCTGCCTCTATCGGGCCGGTGAAGCATCTCTTACGGCAACACAATCTTGATGCGGTGAAAGCCGTGATCGACGAGGCCCGCGAAAGTGGCGCGCAATCGGTGCGACCTGCCATTATGGACTACCTCGCCAGACAGTAACCTCGTCCCTGCCCATTGAGGCCCCGGATCAAGTCCGAGGCGCGCCGCGCGTTACCTCAACCGGCACACTGATCTCGGCCCATGCGCCCGGCACCAGATCCAGCCCCAGCACCCGCTCAGGGTTGGTCGGCGGCGGCATCGTCACACCCTCAAGCCTCTGAAATCCGAACTTTCCATAATATGGCGCATCACCCACCAGCAGCACCCGTGCCCAGCCGGCCACCTCTGCCGCCGCCAGACTGTCTTGCATCAACAGGCGCCCCAAGCCTTCCCCTTGTCGTGTCGGGTGCACCGCAATTGGCCCCAAAAGCAATGCCTCTGCCGTGCCGATGCGCACTGGCCAGAACCGGATCGCACCACCCAAAACGCCTAACTCATCACGTGCAACGCGAGACAGCTCAGCAACCGCCGCAACCCCGTCGCGCAGGCGATAAGACGACAGCGCCTCGCGCCCCGGCGCAAAGCACAGATCATAAAGAGCTTCGACCTCCCACCAATCCGCGTCGCGTTCTGCCTCGATCCGGTACACCAGAGCCCTCGTTTTTAGCTGGTATCGCGCCTAGCACGTGGCTAACCCTTGGGCAAACAGGGGAAACCGCAATGTTCTACAAACCCGAAGACGGCCATGGTCTGCCGCGCAACCCGTTCAACGCAATTGTTGCGCCACGCCCGATTGGCTGGATCGCAACACGCGGGGCAGACGGCATGGACAATCTCGCGCCCTATTCGTTTTTTAATGCGGTCGCCTATGTGCCGCCACAGGTGATGTTCGCCTCGACCTCAGCCAAGGAAGATCGCGGCGACACCAAGGACAGCCTCGCCAACATCCGCGACACAGGCGTGTTCAGCGTCAATATCGTCGAATATGCAGCACGCGACGGCATGAACAAAACCTCGGGCGACTGGCGCAAGGACACCGATGAATTTGCGCTGGCGGGCATCGAAAAGACAGCTTGCGAAACCATCGACTGTCCCCGCGTCGCGACCGCGCCTGCGACCCTCGAATGCAAGCTAACCCAGATTGTGCAGCTGCCTGGAGCCGCAAATTTCGCCTGTTTCGGGGAAGTCACCGGCGTGCATATCCGCAACGATTGCCTGAAGGACGGCTTATTCGATATCACATCTTTCCAAGCCCTCGCCCGCCTCGGATACATGGACTACACCCGCATCACTGACGCGTTTTCCATCAAACGGCCCGAATGATTGGATATTTTTACAAAGATGAAAGCCAGAGCCGCTTTTCTTTCCAAACCAGCCCGTTAGGCTGAACATCGGCACGGACAGGAGACCCACATGGCAGACACAGTGATCGGTATCATCGGCGGCTCGGGCGTTTACGAGATTGACGGGCTTGAGGGCGCGGAATGGACGCGCGTGGAAAGCCCATGGGGCGCGCCCAGCGATGATCTGTTGATCGGCCATCTGGACGGGGTGAAGATGGTGTTTCTGCCTCGCCACGCGCGTGGGCACAAGCTGTCGCCCAGTACCGTCCCGTATCGCGCCAATATCGACGCGTTGAAACGTGCGGGCGTGACCGATGTGATCTCTGTCTCTGCCTGCGGCTCGTTTCGCGAAGAGATGGCACCAGGTGATTTTGTCATTGTCGATCAGTTCATCGACCGCACTTTCGCGCGGGAAAAATCCTTCTTCGGCACGGGCTGTGTGGCCCATGTCAGCGTCGCACACCCCACCTGCCCACGCCTTGGCGAGGCCTGCTTTGAGGCCGCAACAGCCCAAGGGATCACCGTCCACAAAGGCGGCACCTATCTGGCCATGGAAGGCCCGCAGTTTTCGACACTAGCGGAATCGAAACTCTATCGCGAGGTCTGGGGCTGTGACGTGATCGGCATGACCAACATGCCCGAAGCCAAACTCGCCCGCGAGGCCGAGCTTTGCTACGCCTCCATCGCAATGATTACCGACTATGACAGTTGGCACCCCGACCATGGCGAGGTCGATGTGACCGAGATCATCAAGACGCTGATGGGCAACGCCGACAACGCACGTGGGTTGGTTGCGCGCTTGCCTAAACTGCTTGGAGCCGAGCGCACCCCTTGCGAACATGGCTGTGACCGCGCGCTGGAATTTGCCATTCTCACGCAGCCCGACAATCGCGACCCAGCACTGGTGGCCAAGTTGGATGCTGTTGCCGGGAGGGTTCTCTGACATGCCCCTCGATCTTTGGCTCGCCTTCGTCGCCGCTTCAACCGCGCTCCTTTTGATCCCCGGACCAACCGTCCTTCTGGTCCTCAGCTACGCGCTGACCCAAGGCCGCAAAGTCGCGGTCGCGACCGCGGCCGGCGTCGCACTCGGCGACCTCATTGCGATGACGGCGTCGCTCATCGGCCTCGGTGCCCTCATCGCGACCTCCGCCACCGCCTTCACCATCGTGAAATGGGCCGGCGCGATTTACCTTGTTTACCTCGGCATCAAAATGCTCCGCTCCGCCCCAAAGGAAGGCGCATCGCTGATGGAGACCGACGCCCGCGCCACCCCTCGCCAGGCCCTCGGCCACACCGCCCTTGTCACCGCGCTCAACCCCAAAAGCATCGGGTTCTTCATCGCCTTCGTGCCACAGTTCATAAGCCCAACGGCGGCCTATATCCCTCAAGCGGCCATCCTCATCGCCACATTCGTCGGCCTCGCTGCGATCAACGCGCTGGCCTACGCGCTGCTGGCCGACAAGATGCGCCAGCACATCCGCAAACCCCTAATCCTGCGCCGCCTCACCCAAGCAGGCGGCATCACCCTTATTGGCATGGGCGCGCTGACGGCAACGCTCCGCCGCGCAACACCCTGAGACCGCACATGAAAACTGTAAAAGACTACATCCGCACCATCGTCGATTTCCCTCATGAGGGGATCATGTTCCGCGATGTCACCACCCTTTTTGCTGATCCCCGCGGCTTCCGCATGGCCATCGACCAACTGCTGCACCCCTATGCGGGCCAGCCGATCGACAAGGTCGTCGGTCTTGAAGCGCGCGGCTTCATCCTTGGCGGCGCCATCGCGCACCAACTGTCGGTCGGCTTTGTGCCAATCCGCAAGAAAGGCAAGCTGCCGGGTACAACGATCAGCCAAGACTACACGCTTGAATACGGCGAAGCGATTGTTGAAATCCATGACGACGCCGTCCAGCCCGGCGAAAAAGTCCTCGTCGTCGACGACCTGCTGGCCACAGGCGGCACAGCCGAAGCAGGTATCAAACTACTCGAACGTTTGGGTGCCGAAATCATCGGCGTTGCCGTTGTGATTGACCTGCCCGACCTCGGCGGCCGCACAAAGATCGAAAGCCTGGGTGTCGACGTCCATACGCTGTGCGCATTCGACGGCCTCTAGCCTTTCGCTTTTTCAAAATATCCTGGGGGTCTGGGGGCAAAGCCCCCAGCGAGGCGACGCGGCGCAGCCGCGGCGCAAAACCTAAACAGGAAGAATAACGCCCGGGTTCATCACGCCATTCGGATCCAGCGCATCCTTGATCGCCCGCATCGCTTCCAGTTTCGCCGGGTCTCCATAGCGCTCCAGATCACCGACCTTCAGCCGCCCGATCCCGTGCTCAGCACTCACCGACCCGCCCATGGCATGCACCAGATCATGGACACAACGCTTGATCGCATCGCGCTGATTTTCGTGGTCGGCCCGAGACTTACCGGGCATTGGAAACACGTTATAATGAAGGTTTCCATCGCCCACGTGACCAAAGCAGTTCACACGGAATTCACCGATCTCTGCAAGCGCCGGACCACCTTGCGCGATAAATGCGGGGATCGCGCCAATGGGCACAGAAATGTCATGGGACGAGACCGACCCGATCCGCCGGTTCGCCTCGGGTATCTGCTCGCGGACCTGCCAGAAATCCCGGCGTTGTTGCTGTGACTGGGCGATCAGCCCATCACTGACCAGATCGGCATCCAAAGCAGCCGCAAACAACCCTTCCAACGCCTCTGCCGGATCCAGACCCGCAGGCAGGCCCACGTCCACTAATACGGTCCATTCTGGTGCCTGTGCGAAAGGTTGCCGGATTTCCGGCACCTTTTCTGCCAAAAACTCCAAGCCTTGCCGGTGCATCAGTTCAAACGCCGACACGCCTGACCCGATCCGCTCTCCGGCCAGTGCAAGCAAATCCAATGCAGCCTGAGGCCCGTCCACCACCATAAGCGCCGCGCCCACCCCCACAGGCCGCGGCACCAGCTTCAAGGTCGCGGCGGTGATGATCCCCAAAGACCCTTCCGACCCGATCAGCAGGTTGCGCAAATCATACCCGGTATTGTCTTTGCGCAGCCGCGACAGCCCGTGCCAGATCGTGCCGTCCGGCAGCACCGCCTCCAGCCCCAGACACAAATCACGCGCATTGCCGTAGCGCAGCACATTCACGCCCCCTGCATTTGTCGCCAAAAGCCCGCCGATCCGCGCCGATCCTTCCGAGGCCAGTGAAAGCGGGAAAAGCCGCCCTGCCTTGTCGGCTGCTGTCTGGGCATCGGCGAGGATCACACCAGCTTCGACGATCATCACATTCTCCAGCGGATGCACCGACCGGATCGCTTTCATCCGTTCGACCGACACAATGATCGGCGCTGGACCTTCGGGCGCGACTTGCCCGCCAACCAAACCGGTTCCGCCACCATAGGGGACGATCCCGACCTGATGCGCATTTGCCGCTTTCACGACAACTGCGGCCTCCTCGGCCGAGGCGGGTGCAACAAGCAATCCATCGCGCCCTGCATACCGACCACGCGGTTCTTCCAGATAGGCAGGGGTCAATTCACGGAAGGCCGCTGCGGGCAATGCCGCGCGCAATTCAGCCTCAAGAGCCTCGGAAACAGGGGTCAATGTCATGTCTTGCTATCAATCACGCACAAGCGGCAAAGCCAAGTCACTCATCTGACAACCATTCAGGTTGCAAGACCACCACTGTTGGGCGGTCTGGAAGGCTGCGCAACGACACCTCGACGGATGAGCCATCGCGCCGGTCGATGGCAAAATCAGCTTCCATCCCGTCAAGGAACCGTTCCAGATTGCTGGGGCCGAACCAGTGCATGGGGATCACCATGGAAGACCGCAGCCGTTGCAGCACGTTAATCATTGCAGACTGATCCATCGTGAAGCCGCCATCCACCGGCACCATCACCACATCAATCCGGCCCAAGGCGGCGTATTGGCCACTATCTGGCTCATGATGCAAATGTCCCAGATGCGCGATGCACAGGCCTTCGATCTCGAAAACGAAGATCGAATTTCCGTTCACCCGTGGCTCACCATTGAAACGGCTGCGAATATCGGTCTGAACGTTGCGGATCAGGATGTCCGAAAGCTCAAGATAGTGATCGCGGGGCGCTTCTGCGGTGCCCCAACCTTCCAGCACATGCGGGATGGCCGGGTCGGGAAACGCCGTCCAATGTGTCTCGTGGGCGATGTTCATCGTGACGACCTCTGGCAGGAAACTCGTGGTCCCCAAAAAGCCCGCATAATCCGTAGCAATCGAATGCCCGCCGGGCGTCTGGATCAGAAATGTCGCATGATCGACATATCGCAGCCGCACCGAGAACTCCGACACCGGGTCTGTAAAGCTGGCCAATTGCACATATTCCAACCCGTCCGTCGCATCCGCCAAGGCGATGCAATGGCTGGGTCTGCGATCTTGAGCGATCGACGTGCTGGCAATCAGAATCAAAGCAAGGGTCAGTCGGATCATGGCAACACCTCCTGAGCAAGATCATAGCCCAAGAGTGTCCTGCGTCCCGAAATTTAAGGCGCGGACTATTCGCGTGCCGCACACGCGGTGGCCGCTCTCATCTTGATACGCCTGTCCCTAAAACGTCGGTGAGGCGTTCATCGATATCATGCGGCGCGCACCGGTTCCTTTTTGGCTGCACAGAATAAGGCGGCGCCCGTCAGGCGTCAGATACACTAAAGAAGGCCCGAAATTCCGAAGTCGCATCTGCCTGACACGCGCCCCGTAGCGACGCGCAACCTCTGTCTGAAAGACCCGTTCAAAATCGGGTGCATCCGCCATCCAACCGGCGATGGAACAGACCGAATACCCCCGTTCGACAAAATCCCCAGCGCTTGTCTGTAAACGCACCCGGCGATGCGTATTGACCAACGATTGACCGGATAGGCCTTCTGTCTTTCGCACGAAATCGCTGGACCTGTCGAACGACGTCCTAACCCGCCCGGTTGCCACATAAGTATCGACGCATCCATCCAGAAACAGGCGAACCGCCATCAGACTTGGTGCAGCGGGCAAAGCGTCCGTTTCGGGCGAGTCAAACGTCTGGTTTGACATGCAGGCCGCCAAAAGCAGGGGAACCGCTGTCAATAGCAGCATCCGTGTCCCGCACATAAAATGCACCCTGTTATCCCGCATCCGTTTTCCCGCGCCGATCGCCGCGCAGATTTGCGTAAAGAACGTGATTGCGCCAGCGCCCATTGATCTGCAGATAGCTTTGCGCGACGCCTTCATACTTGAAGCCACATTTCTCAAGCACCCCACGCGAGGCGTTATTTTCCGGCAGGCAGGCGGCTTCAATCCGACTAAGGTCAAGCTGGCTAAAGCCGTAATGCACAACCGCCTGAATGGCTTCGCGCATAAATCCCTGCCGCGCATGTGGTGCGCCAATCCAATAGCCCAACGTGCCCGCCTGCGCAGGTCCACGCCGGATGTTATCAAGGGTGATGGCGCCTAGCAGCGTCTCGTCTTCACGACGGATCAGAAACAGTGGTACCGCAGAGCCGTTTGCCACAGACCGCTGTGCCCAATAGACCCGATTCGTAAAAGACTTGCGCGACAGATGATCGTCAGCCCAGCTTGGTTCCCACGCGACCAGAAAGCTGCGGCTTTCATGGCGCAGACCCGTCCAAAATCGGAAATCCGAATGCGTGGGCGGGCGCAGCGTCAGGCGCTCTGTCTCGATGCGAACTTTGCGCCTGCGGATCAGCATCAGGCGGCCAGCCGCTCGCGCAGGGCCTCCAGGCTCGGAGCTTGATTTACAGGACCATAAAGCGCCATCGCGCTGCCGGCGGTCTGGATCAGCTGCCCTGCATAATCCTTGACGTCACCTGTGGTCACGGCGTCGACACGTGCCACGATCTCTTCAAGATCGGGGACACGCCCCCAGATCGAGATCATGCGCGCCAGACGTTCGGCGCGTGCCGACGGGCTTTCAAGCCCCATCAGCATGCCTGCTTTCATCTGCGCACGAGCACGTCCAACCTCTTCAGGCGACATGTCATCAGCGGCGCGTTTCAGCTCGTCCATGGTGATGTTGGCCAGTTCGCCGATCTGATCGGCACTGGTGCCCGCATAAATCGTCGTAAGACCGGTGTCAGCGTAGGCGCCCGCCTGCGAGAAGATCGTGTAACACAGCCCCCTCTTTTCGCGCACTTCCTGAAACAAGCGCGACGACATCCCGCCGCCAAACGCCGTGGCAAAGATCTGTGCGGTATAGATTTGCGGATCGCAATAATTGGGTCCTTCGATGGCCAGCGCGAAATGCACTTGCTCAAGATCCTTGACCTCGCGGCGCTCGCCTCCCTGAAAGGCGGCAACTTGCGGCGTAAACTCTGCGACCGAGTCCAGATGGCCAAAAAGCTTTTCGGCTTCTGCAACCAAAGCGTCGTGATCGACCGCGCCGGCAGCCGCAAGGATCATCTGGTTCGGCCCGTAATGCTCGGCCACGAAACCCGACAAATCGGCGCGATTAAAGCTGCGCACCCGCTCACTTGGCCCAAGGATCGTGCGGCCAAGAGGCTGTTCGGGGTAGGCCACCTCTTGCAGCCAGTCGAAGACGATATCGTCTGGCGTATCCAGCGCCTGGCCGATCTCCTGCAGGATCACGCCACGCTCCACCTCGATCTCGGCCTCGTCAAAGACGGGATTCAGCAGAATATCCGCGATCACATCCAGTGCCAGCGGCACATCACCGCCCAAAACACGGGCGTAATACGCCGTCATCTCGCGCGAGGTATAGGCGTTGATATAGCCGCCTACATCTTCGATTTCCTCGGCAATCTGCAGGGGCGTGCGCCGCTCGGTGCCCTTGAACGCCATATGCTCAAGGAAATGCGCGATGCCATTCTGTTCGATGCGCTCATGGCGGCCGCCAGCATTCACCCAGACCCCGATTGAGGCTGATTGCAGCCCCGGCATCTGTTCGGTCACGATACGAAAGCCGTTGGAAAGCGTGTGTAGCTCGACTGTCACGTTTTGATCCGGTCCCTGATAATTGACTGGAGTGCGGGCAGCCCTCCGGCCACTTCGGTCATCCGTTCGGATCGGTCATAAAGGTCAGCCATACGCGGGGGCAAGGGGGGTCTTACGCCCATCGCAGCTTCCACGGCATCCGGGAATTTCGCAGGATGCGCTGTGGCCAGCGTGACCATCGGCGTGGCGCTCAGATGCGCCTCGGCGACATGCACCCCGATGGCGCTGTGCGGACACAGAATTTCGTTCATGTGGGCATGTGCACGGGTGATTGTCGATGACGTCTCGTCTTCAGATGCACGCCCCGACGCAAACGTCTCGCGCAAGCTTTCCAGCGCGCCTTGCGATACGGTGAATTGCCCCGTTTCCTTCAACTCGTCCATCTGCGCTTTGACCGCCGCGCCGTCGCGCCCATAGGCATCAAAGAGCGCACGTTCAAAGTTGGAGGATACCTGAATATCCATCGACGGGCTGATCGAAGGCGTCACACCTTCTGTCTTGTAAACACCCGTTTTCAGACAGCGATCCAGAATGTCGTTTTGGTTTGTTGCCACCACCAGCTTTTCAATCGGTAACCCCATGCGCCGCGCGATGTAGCCTGCGAAGATATCGCCGAAATTGCCCGTGGGCACGGTAAAGCTGACGGCGCGATCCGGCGCGCCCAGCGAAACTGCCGACGTGAAATAATAAACAACCTGCGCCA
>CAKZXZ010000124.1 GCA_937883775.1 uncultured Paracoccaceae bacterium | reverse complement strand
ACGTCGCTGTAGCATAGATGCGGGATCTGAGTGCCCATGCGTTGGGCAACCTGCCAGATTGTTTCGCCAGGGCTTGCGATCACTTCCTCACCATCCAGAATGAACCGGATGCCGCCCATATTTGTGTCATCAAGGCTCATACGATGTCCTCCTTGGCGGTAAACTCTTCTGGGAAGTGTTTCATCAGGTGTTTGACGCAATTGCCTGCCGCCTGACCCAAACCGCAGATTGAGCTGTCGACCATCACCGCGAGCAGGTCGTCGAACAACTCGCGGCTCTGTTCGCGCGCCTCCAGCATGCGAACGAACTTGTCGGTGCCAGAACGGCACGGTGTACATTGCCCGCAGCTTTCATGTTTGAAGAACCGCATCGTGTTGAGTGCCGCGGCGCGTACTGAATCCTGATCGGACAGGATCACGACCGCATGGGAGCCGATAAAGCCGCCCTCTTTCTCCCATGTGCCAAAGTCCATGGCGCGATCTGCCATATGAGCCGGGAAAATGCCGCCTGAGGCCCCGCCAGGTAGGAACGCCTTGAGCGTGTGACCGTCGGCCATGCCGCCGCAGTAGTCTTCAATCAGACGTATCAGCGGAATACCCGCAGGCGCGAATTTGACGCCGGGGTTCTTAACCCGCCCAGAAACAGAGAACGAGCGCAGCCCATTGTTTTCGGGTGCCCAGCCCTGATCGGCGAACCAGTCCGCCCCTTTTTCAAGGATTTGCGGTACCCAGAGTAGTGTCTCGATATTGTGGTTGAGGGTCGGGCGACCAAAAAGGCCCACTTGCGCGATATAAGGGGGCCGCTGGCGGGGAATGCCGCGCTTGCCTTCGATGCTCTCGATCATCGCGCTTTCTTCACCACAGATATAGGCGCCCGCGCCACGGCGCAGTTCCATCGGTGTGTGCATGAGACCCGCTGCCTCCAGCGCCGCCATCTCACGCTGCAGGATCGCGCGGGCGGTTGGGTATTCGTCGCGCAGGTAGATATAGATACGATCACAGCCGACGACCTTTGCGGCGATCTGTGCGCCTTCGAGCATGCGGTGAGGGTGATGTTCCAGCCACCAACGGTCCTTGAACGTGCCTGGTTCGCCTTCGTCGCCATTGATCGTCATCAGGCGGGGGCCAGCATAGCCGCGCACAAAGCCCCATTTCTTGCCCGCTGGGAAACCAGCTCCGCCAAGGCCACGCAGCCCGGCGCCGGACATGGTTTCAATCGCGGCTTCGGGCGTGATCGCGCCTGATATGATCTGGTCCAGAACGCCGTAGCCGCCATCGGCGCGGTAAGCCGCAAAACCTTCGTAATCGGGAAGTTTGGGCTTGCTGTTATCCTGCACAATGGCGCGCAACAGCATATCGACCGTCGCGTGGCGATAGATGCGCTGGTCGATCCAGGCGACAGGTGCACCATCGCATTGGCCCATGCAGGGCGACGGCACGATACGGACGTGGTCGGGATCAACGGCCTTTTCCAGATCGTCGATCAACTCGTAGGCCCCGGCCAATTCACAGGACACACAAGTGCTGACACGAATGGTGACGGCAGGCGGGGGCGTCTCATCCTCTCGGATGACGTCGAAATGATGGTAGAAACTGGCAACTTCGTACACCTCGACCTGGGCGAGGCGGAACAATTCGGCCAGTGCCGCGATGTAGCGGGCCGAGAGGTGGCCAAAGCGATCCTGAATGACGTGTAGCGCTTCGATAACCATATCGCGGCGCCGGGGCATATCGCCCAGAAGATCAGCGATCGTGCTGACATCCTCGTCCGAGATCTGGCGCCCTTTGGGCAGCGACGGATCACGGCGTTTGAACTGCTGCGGCGTGACTTGATCCATTTGGGTAAACCCTTTTGGCTGGCGATCAGGCTGGGAAAGGGACGGGCGCCAAAGCGCCCGCCAAAGGTGCAGTGTCCGGATGATAAGGTCCGGACACCGCCGCTCAGGGAGAGCTATTCAGCAGGCACTGCGCTGGGATGCGTTTTATCAACGTGGTGCTTCTCACCCACCGGGCGCACCATGAGGTTGGCAAAGAACGCAATCACCAGAAGGGCCGCCATGCAATACATCGTCGTGTTGTAAAGCGTGGCTGTCGGATCGACCGTACCCTCAGGTACCAGTTCCATCAGCCGAGCGATGGTCACTGTATTCGCAGCTACCAGTTCGTTCAGCTGTGCGATGGGCGCGCCAAACTTCTCGGCGAAGGCCGCAGGGTCAACCTTGGCTGCCAGATCCGCGATGGCGTTTTCCTTGGACAGGTTACGCAGGTAGGTGATGGCGAAGGGGCCAAGCACACCGGCTGTGGACCATGCCGTCAAAAGCCGCCCATGGATGCCACCGACATGCAGCGTGCCAAAGATATCGGCCAGATAAGCCGGGATCGTGGCAAAGCCGCCGCCATACATCGTGAAGATGATCATTGTGGCGATATAGAAGCCAACCAGCGCTGTCGTACCGCCCGATCCTGCAAAGTAAGGGATCGTGCAGTAGAGGATCGTGCCCAGGATGAAGAAGCAGTGATAGGTGTTCTTCCGGCCGATGAAGTCCGAGGTCGAAGCCCAGAAGAACCGACCCACCATGTTGAAGACCGAGATCATCAAAACATAGGTGCCTGCGAAGGCCGCCGTCACCAGAACCAGATCGCCGAAGATTTCGTTAATCATGGTCTTGGCCACACCGATCACACCGATCCCGGCGGTCACGTTGAAGCACAGGACGATCCAAAGCAGCCAGAACTGAGGTGTCTTCA
>CAKZXZ010000123.1 GCA_937883775.1 uncultured Paracoccaceae bacterium | reverse complement strand
GCGCGCACGGCGGTGGATTTGCCGGTGCCACGATCGCCAAAGACCAGAACGCCGCCGATGGACGGGTCCACGGCGGTGAGGATCATGGCCAGTTTCATATCGTCTTGCCCGACGATGGCGCTGAACGGGAAGGGCTGCTTCATGGTGTTTCCAGTCGTGAAAGGGGGCTTTTGCCGCCCCAGCTGCCGCTTTCGCCTGTGACACGAAAGCGGGCGTAAAGTTCTTCGCGGAACCAGTCGCCCTCGCGGACGGCTTTGATCGCGCGGGCATGGGGGCCGTCTTTGCGGGCGAAATCGGCCATCGCGGCGGCGTCGGGCCAGATCGAGAACGTGACCTGATGGAGCAGGGGAACCTCTCCGATGCCGATCTTGAAGGCGACGTTTTCGTTTGATCCGATCATGGCGGAAATGTCAGGCACCTGACGCCAGAATTTAGCAGCGACCGAAGGCTTTACGGTCGCACGGGTCAACGCGGCCAAAGGGCCGGCGTCGACGTCAGGTGACGGGCGAAAAGGGGCAACACCTGCCCATTCTCCGCGCGCGGATGTGGGGGTGAGATAGACCGACCAGGATTCGGCGGCGCGGTTGCGATAGCGTTGGAAAATGCGCGCCGTTTCCAGCCGATCTTTCGCGGTTTCATGGTCCGGCCACGTGCACAGGATCGCGTAAACGGCGGTGTTCGGGATCGGCGTAAAGCCTTCGCCAGTGCCCGAGCCGCAAAGCTTCCAGAATTGCAGGTCGGGGACCTTTGGGAGCGCGAATCGTGCGGCTCCCATCATGGTAAATGCCCAGATCCGAGACGCTGGCGAGGCGAATCGGAAGAAGCTGAGACTGACAGTTTGGGTCATATTTGCCTCTTTCTCCACAAAGAGTGTCAACTTTACCTTACATTATTCTGCGAAATAGAAAAGAGCTCTTTGCCCTTTGCACTGTGTGGCCTAGGGTAATATGTAAATAAAAGTGGACACTTTGCCAAAGGTTCTCGCTATGATCTCGCTTTCACCTCTCAATCCGTCTTCCCATGCCATCGTCATTGGTGCTGGTTTGGGCGGCCTCGCGTCGGCCATGCGGCTGGGGGCGAAAGGCTATCGTGTCACTGTGCTGGACAAGCTGGATGAAGTGGGGGGGCGCGGCTCTTCGATCAGCCAGGACGGGCACCGGTTTGATCTGGGACCGACGATTATCACGGTGCCGCAGGTTTATGAGGATTTGTGGCGCGCCTGTGGGCGGGACTTCAAAGACGATATCGATCTGCGCCCGATGGACCCGTTTTACGAGGTGCGCTGGCCTGATGGATCAACCTTCACCGCGCGTCAGGACACCGCCGCGATGGAGGCGGAGGTGGCGCGGCTGTCCCCACGTGATGTCAAAGGTTACCGCAAGTTTCTTGAGGATGGGCGCAAGCGCTATGTCGTGGGCTTTGAGGGCATGGTCGCCAAACCGATGCACAAGCTGTGGGACACGCTGAAGGTGTTGCCAACCTTTGGGGTATTGCGCGCGGATCGCTCTATTCTGGGGTTGGCAAAGCGGCGCTTCAAGGATGAGCGTTTGCGCATGGCCATGTCGTTTCACCCGCTTTTTATTGGCGGTGATCCGATGCATGTGACGTCGATGTACGCGCTGGTGGGTTATCTCGAAAAACAGTTTGGCGTGCATTACGCGATGGGCGGCGTGCAAGCGATTGCCAACGCAATGGGATCGGTTGTGCGGGCGCAGGGTGGCACGGTTCGGCTGGGTGTCGAGGTAGACGAGATCGAGGTTAAGAACGGCGCTGTGCAAGGTGTGCGTCTGGTCGGTGGCGAGCAGTTGATTGCGCCGCTGGTCGTCAGCAATGCCGACGCGGGCCACACCTATTCGCGGCTGATGCGGAACCATGGGCGCAAGCGGTGGACCGACGCGAAGCTCAAGCGCAAGCGGTGGTCGATGGGGTTGTTCGTTTGGTATTTTGGCACCAAAGGCACACGTGGCAAATGGGCCGATGTGGGGCATCATACGATCACCAATGCGCCGCGTTACGAGGGGCTGCTGAAGGATATCTTCATCAAAGGCAAGCTGTCGGACGATATGAGCCTGTATATTCACCGGCCTTCTGTGACCGACCCAAGTGTTGCCCCCGCGGGGGATGACACATTCTATGTTCTCTCACCTGTGCCGCATCTGGGGCATGAGACCCCCGTCGATTGGTCCAAAGAAATGGCGGTTTACAAGGAAAAGGTCGCTGCCGAGATCGACAAGACGATCCCTGGTTTCCGCGAGCATCTGTCGACCGAAGTTGTCTTCACGCCCGAGGATTTCCGCGACCGGTATCTGTCGCCCAACGGATCTGGCTTTTCGCTTGAACCGCGGATCCTGCAAAGTGCGTGGTTCCGGCCTCATAACATCAGCGAAGAGGCCAGGGGGCTGTTTCTTGTGGGCGCGGGCACGCATCCGGGTGCTGGTGTTCCCGGTGTTGTCTCCAGTGCCGAGGTGCTGGCCAAGCTGGTGCCTGATGCTGTGGCGGTTCCGGACGCGCTGAAAGTGGCTGCGGAATGATTGATCCCAAAGACCTTGAGCATTGCGAACGCGCGATCCAGCACGGGTCATTGTCGTTTCATGCCGCGTCACGGCTGCTGCCGTCAAAGGTCCGCGATCCGGCGTTGGCGCTTTATGCGTTCTGCCGGCTGGCCGATGATGCGGTCGATCTTCATCACGATAAGGGTGGTGCGGTTCTGTCGCTGAATGAACGGCTTGAAAAATGCTATAATGGCACGCCCCGGAACGCCCCCGCCGACCGTGCTTTTGCCGCCATTATCGAGGATTTCGAGATGCCGCGCGCCTTGCCAGAGGCCTTGCTGGAAGGTTTGGCCTGGGACGCGGTCGAGCGACGGTATCAGACGCTTTCGGGCGTCTATTCCTACTCGGCGCGCGTGGCGTCGGCTGTCGGCGCGATGATGTGCGTGCTGATGCGGGTGCGCGATGCGGATGCGCTGGCCCGCGCCTGTGATCTGGGCGTCGCGATGCAACTGACCAATATTGCCCGCGATGTAGGCGAGGATGCGCGTGCGGGGCGTGTGTATCTGCCGCTGGATTGGCTGGATGAGGCTGGGATCGATTTGGATCTGTTCCTGCGCGACCCACTGCCCACCGACGCGCTTCGCGCTGTGGTGCGTAAGCTGCTGAACGCGGCGGACCGCCTTTATATGCGGGCCGAGGCGGGCATCGCTGGCCTGCCCCGCAGTGCTCGGCTTGGGATTTATGCTGCCAGCTATATTTATGCCGGGATTGGGCGTGAAGTCCGACGCGCAGGATGCGACAGCATTTCAACGCGTGCGCATACCTCAAAAGCGCAAAAGATCGGCTGGATCGCCCAAGCCACGATGAGCGCTGGTGTCACGATGGTGTTGCCGCGGTCCGCTGTGATCCACGCCGCACCCTTGCCCGAAGTTGCGTTTCTGGTTGATGCGGCAGCGCGCCGTGATGCGGCCCAAGGCGCCTGGGGCGACGGACGGGCCGGCGATCTTGTCGGGATCTTTGCAACGCTCAAAGCGCAGGACGCGCAACGGCGCATGTTGGAACCTTGATCGCGACGCCCTAGGTTAAAAGCCACATTGTTGGAATTGGATGCCCTGATGGACTGGTCACTTTTTGTCGTTTTCCTTGCCGCCTGCTGTGCAGCAGCTGCCACGGGTTCGATGTTTCCGCCCGATAAATGGTATCGTGATCTGAAAAAACCCGTCTGGACACCGAAGGACTGGATGTTCCCGGTGGCCTGGACGACCCTTTACCTGATGAGCGCTCACGCCGCCACGTTGGTTGCAGTGATGGACGGAAGCGCGATGGGCATGGCGTTCTGGGCATTGCAGATCGGCTTGAATGCACTGTGGACGCCGGTTTTCTTTGGGCTCAAACGTATCCGCGCCGGAATGGTGGTGCTGGTTTGCCTGTGGATTTCGGTCCTTGGCACACTTGTGGCCTTTTCAACTGTCAGTTCGATCGCGGCTTGGCTGATGGCGCCCTATCTTGCTTGGGTCACCGTTGCAGGGGCGCTGAACCTCGCCGTGTGGAAACTGAACCCCGATGAGATCACCCAGACCGCCTGACGGTGTCTGGTATTTAGAGACAAAAGAAGCCTTAATCGCCCATTAAGGTTAATGGCTTTCACCTTTGTCTAAATATCCTCGCCGAAGGCATCCCGCCCGCGCTCAGAAGCGCCAACCTTTGCGGCGGGGCACGCGGACGGCCAGCATCGGCATCAGCCATGGGCCGCGGAAGCGGTTCAGATCAAGCGCTTCATGCACGCCGACTGTTTCCTCGCCCGCATATTGGATTTTCACGGCAGATCGAGAATAGAACGGCGCGTCCAGCATGTTTTTGACCTGCTGCGGTTTATAACCCGCATCCGCCCGCGTTTCGCGTTTCACGCCCCAAAGCGAGCGGCGGAACCCGACCTTGGGCGGAGCATTCATCATCCGAGCGTTGCCGTCATGATCGAAATGCACCCCGATGGCCAGATCCGTGCCGTCACGGCGGATTGCATCGTAAAAGCAGACAGAGCCATCCGCGACAGGGTAGCGGCCCCAGGTCCAGTAGTTGAAATCCTGCTCAAGGGCGCGTGTGCCGAAATTGGCGTCGAAATAGCCGTGGCCCTCCCAGGTCCAGCCAGTGCGGTCCAGTTCGACCTTGATCTTTGAGGACGGCGCGAAGGGGCGCCAGACATGGGTGCCGTCCTCGGTCAAAGGCAGTTCAACCTGAGTGACGGCTGATGGGGTCACGGTCACGCGGCCCCTTATGCGCGAGATCAGCGGCGGGCTGGACACCTCGTTGATGTCGATCACCAGATTGCCGTCCTCCCAGTGCATTGATGATGGGCCGACGGTGAACGTGTCGTTGGTCTGTTTCAGCGCGTCGCGGCCCCGGTCGGTCATCGTGAAGCGCCCGCCTTTGCCATAGGTGGCCACGTTGATGCAGCAGTGATTGTCAGGCGATTTTCGGCCCGACCAGCGATACCACGGCGAAAAGACCGAGCCTATGAAGCCGATGATCGAGATGGCGCGTTCGCCATCGTCGCTGATCCCGTCGATATACCACCACGCATAGCCGTTTTCCGCGACATCGAGGTTGAAGTTCGGTCGTTCAAGATCGCCTCGGCCGCATGCCGCGCGGAGAGGGTCGCCATTGGGATCCCGGCTCCCGGATGCGCTCCGCCGCCCGCCAGATACAGCCCGGCGATCTTCGAGCGCGCTGTCGGTCTTGCGAGCGATGCCGTCAGCCCATGTGGGCTGCGCCCGTAAAGGGATCCTTGGCTGGCCGGAAACAAGCTGTTGAACTCTTCTGGCGTCGTCAGGGTTCTGGGCGGTGGCGTCGGGGTAAACGTCAAATTGAATTGGGCGAGTGTCTCGAAAACCCTGGTCTGACATTGGGGTTTCTCCTGGCTATCGGTGCCGTCACGCGGCGGACCGTTCATGATGATTTCAAAGCGTTCCAGATCCGGCGGTTGCGTATCGCTGCCGCGGTCTTGGGCGCAGATGTAGAGAGTTGGATCGTCGGGCATGTGGCCCTTGGCGAGCGGGTCAAATTCAGCGCGGGGGTTCTGCGCGAAGAAGACGTTGTGGTGGTGCAGATCGACGCCTGCAGGTTTCGCGGCGAAGGCGTAGACATAGGCGGACAGGCTGCGCGGGTCGGTCGCTTTTCTGGGTACGGCTGGTTTCACAGCGTTGCCAAGAAGGCCAGTGCTCAGGGCGCGCGGATCGCCGTTGAAGACGATATTGCGCGCGGTGTAGCGTGCGCCATCAGCAGTATAGGCGGTGCAAATTCGACCCTGTTGCACCTCAAAACGGGTGACATCGGCGTTTGTCACGAACGTTGCACCCCGCGCTTCGGCAAGGGTGCGCAGCGACCGGGCAAGTTGGTGCATGCCGCCTTGAACGCGCCAGACACCGCGGGCTTCGGAATGGGCGATGAGGCCAAGAAGGGCAGGGGCCGCGAAGGGCGAGCCGCCAACATAGGTCGCATAGCGCCCGAAAAGCTGGGCGAGACGTTTGTCGCGGAACGCGCGTTTCAGGGACTGTGCCAAAGTCAGGTGTGGTTGCATTGCCGCGATCAGCGAAGGTTGGCGCAGCACGCGCATTGTTAGATTAAATTGCGATGGCGTGGCCGACTGCATCATGGGTGCGTCGAACGCTTCGTAAAGGGCTTTGGTTTTTGCCGAAAAGCGGCGGAAGTCGGCGGCGGCGCGCGGGCCTGCGAAATCTTCGATTGCGGCTTCAGAGGCTGCGGGGTCGGCGTGCAGATCAAGCGTGCTGCCGTCGTGCCACCAATGCCGTGCCAGGATCGTTTCGGGGATCAGTGTCAGGTGCGCAGACAGGGTTTCCCCGACGCTGTCGAAGAGTTCTTCGAACACGGGGCGCATGGTCAACACGGTCGGGCCCGCATCCACGGGCCCTGCATCCGATGGCAATGTGCGCATCTTGCCGCCCACCTGTGATGCGCGTTCCAGAACGGTTACGGCCAACCCGGCATGGGCCAACCGCAAGGCTGTGGCGAGACCGGCAATGCCGGCGCCAATAACAAGGACCGAGTCAAGCGACTCTGGGGGGCTATCCATATGGTGATTGTTGACTCTGACAGGCAAACTGTCCAGTATAGTTTACACATATAGTGTCGCACTTTGTAGACACCCTTGGGTTTCAGGAGCCATCATGCCGCTTTCAAACCGTATCGAAGCCGCAATTTCCTCAGCGATTGGCATGGGGCAGGGGGGCGTTGCACCTCCGAAACTGTCCAAGGCGCTAAAATATGCGGTGACGCCGGGTGGGGCGCGGATCCGGCCGACTATACTCATGTCGGTCGCTTTGGCCTGCGGCGATGATCGCCCCGAGCTTAGCAATGCTGCCGCTGCTGCGTTGGAGTTGATTCATTGCGCGTCGCTGGTGCATGACGATATGCCCTGCTTTGACGATGCCGATATCCGGCGCGGCAAGGCCACGGTGCACCGCGAATGGAACGAACCGGTTGCGTTGCTGACGGGCGATAGTCTGATCGTGCTTGCGTTCGAGGTTCTGGCAAAAGCCGCAACGACGGACCCGGTACGCGCGGTTCATCTGATCCAGACGCTGGCGCATCGCACGGGCATGCCGAATGGCATTTGTGCGGGTCAGGGCTGGGAAAGCGAAACAGAGGTTGATCTGCGCGCCTATCATCGGGCCAAGACCGGAGCGCTGTTTATTGCGGCCACCCAGATGGGGGCGCTGTCGGCCGGTCAGGACGCCGAGCCTTGGGAAGAGCTTGGCGCACGCATCGGCGAAGCCTTTCAGGTTGCCGACGATCTGCGCGACGCCCTTTATGACAGCGAGACATTGGGCAAGCCTGCGGGCCAGGATGATCTGCATGATCGGCCAAACGCGGTCAGCGAATTTGGCGTGCAAGGCGCCGTGCGGCATTTGCAAGATATTCTGGGCGGCGCGATTGCGTCGATCCCGTCCTGTCCCGGCGAGGCGGCTTTGGCGCAAATGGTGCGCGCGCAGTCTGAACGGCTGACACCCGTGGCGCCGGCTGTTAACCGCGCCTGAGACGATGGCCGATATTGCCCAGCTGACCCCGTTGCCAAAGCCCAAGGCGTCTTTGCGCGGGTGGCGCAACAGGCTTGTCGCGTCGCGCAAGTTTCAGAAATGGGCCGCACGGTTCCCGCTGACCCGCGGCAAGGCCAAGCGCGAAGGCGAAGAGATTTTCGATCTGGTTGCGGGATTTGTGAACTCGCAAATTTTGATGGCGCTTGTCGAACTGGATATCTTGAAGGCGCTATTCAAGCGGCCTATGACCACCGCCGAACTGGCGGCTTTGACTTCGGTTCCCGAAAACAGAATGGGTGTTCTGTTGAGGGGGGGTGTCGCGCTTCATCTGCTTGCGCAAAAGCGTGACACCCATCAGTTGACCCAGAAAGGGGCGGCCTTGCTGGGTGTGCCTGGCCTGGATCAGATGATCCGCCATCACCGTGTGCTTTACCGTGATTTGCAAGACCCCACCGCCTTTATGCGCGACGAGACCGAGACCGAATTGGCGGGTTTTTGGCCTTACGTTTTTGGAGCAGGGGCTGCCGAGGATCCGCACATCGCAGACACTTATTCGCAGCTGATGGCCGACAGCCAGCAGTTGGTGGCCGAGGACACGTTGCGCATGGTGTCATTTAAAGATGCAGATCATCTGTTGGATGTGGGCGGTGGCACTGGGGCCTTTCTGGCCGAGGTGGGCGCGGCCTATCCGACGTTGCCTGTCACCTTGTTCGATCTGCCTGCCGTCGTGCCTGCGGCGGCTGCGCGGTTTGCAGAGGCTGGCATGCGCAATCGTGCGACGATCAAAGCCGGATCGTTTCGCGATGATCCATTGCCTGTGGGCGCCGATACCATCTCGTTGATTCGGGTTTTATATGACCACGCGGACGACACGGTCGCGGCCCTTCTGTCTAAATGTTTTGACAGTCTGCCCGCGGGCGGGCGGCTTGTGATTTCAGAGCCGATGCTAGGGTGTCGCGCGGGCGACACGTATTTTGCGTTCTACACGCTGGCCATGCGCACCGGACGCGCCCGATCTGCGGGTGAAATTGCCCAAATGTGCCGGAATGCGGGCTTTTTGCAGGTTGAGCAGCCAAAGCCGCCCCGCGCTTTTGTCACCAGCGCTGTGGTTGCAACAAAGGCTGTCTGACCAAATTTACAGCATTTACTGTCTAATTACATTGACACCCAAAAGTGTCAGGTTAAACTGACACCTATGACAATACGTCTCACTGAGTCTTTTCCCGACTCGTTTGAGACGCGCCACCGCCAAAAAGGGGGAGCTAACCGGTGCAAACCACATCCGTCATATTGAAGGGCCCGAAAGAGTTGGGTCTCGACACGCTGGAGCTTCATGCCCCCGGCGCGGACGATCTGGTTGTCGAGATTTCCCATTCGGGTATTTCTACCGGAACCGAAAAGCTTTTCTGGACCGGAGAGATGCCGCCGTTTCCCGGCATGGGCTATCCGCTGGTCCCTGGCTATGAGGCCGTCGGCGAAGTCGTCGAGGCCGGGGCGGATACACATTATACTATAGGCGACCGCGTTTTCGTGCCGGGCGCCAATTGCTACGAGGATGCGTTTGGCCTGTTTGGTGGGGCGACCCGCCGATTGGTCACAGCAGCGGATCGTGTGACCCGGATCGACGCTGGTCTTGGGGCAGAGGGCGCGTTGCTTGCCCTGGCCGCAACGGCGCGGCACGCGATGGCGGGGCTGAACAAACAAACCCCCGATCTGATCGTGGGTCACGGTGTGCTGGGCCGCTTGCTGGCGCGGCTGACAATTGCTGCCGGTGCACCCGCGCCGATGGTTTGGGAAATTGATGCGGATCGTCGGACCGGTGCAGAGGGCTATGAGTGCATCCATCCCGATGAGGATGAGCGCCGCGATTACACATCTATATATGATGCCTCTGGCAACGGTGATTTGCTGAACAGTCTGATCGGGCACATCGCACGCGGCGGAGAGATTGTGCTAGCCGGATTCTACACCGCACCGCTCAGCTTCGCGTTCCCGCCCGCCTTTATGAAGGAAGCGCGT
>CAKZXZ010000122.1 GCA_937883775.1 uncultured Paracoccaceae bacterium | reverse complement strand
AAAGACGTCGAAGACGCCCCTTCCGCCAAGAAACTGATGGCCGAAAAAGGCCTCACCTCAGATCAGGTCACTGGCACAGGCCGCGACGGTCGCGTGATGAAAGAAGACGTCCTGAACGCGCTCTCCGCCTCCAAGGCCGAAGCGCCCGCGCCCGCATCCATCCCACGTGGACCCGTCTCTGCCGATGATGCCTCCCGCGAAGAGCGCGTGAAGATGACCCGCCTGCGCCAGACCATCGCCAAGCGCCTGAAAGACAGTCAGAACACCGCCGCCATGCTCACCACCTATAACGAGGTCGACATGACCGAGGTGATGGCACTCCGCAATGAATACAAGGACATGTTCCTCAAGAAGCACGGCGTGAAACTGGGCTTCATGTCCTTCTTCACCAAGGCCTGCTGCCACGCGCTAAAAGAGGTCCCCGAGGTCAACGCCGAAATCGACGGCACCGACATCGTCTACAAAAACTTCGTCCATATGGGCATCGCCGCCGGCACGCCCACCGGCCTCGTCGTCCCCGTGATCCGCGACGCCGACGCCATGAGCTTTGCCGATATCGAAAAAGCCATCGGCGAAAAAGGCAAACGCGCCCGCGATGGCAAGCTGTCGATGGCCGAGATGCAAGGCGGCACGTTCACCATCTCGAACGGAGGCGTCTACGGCTCCCTGATGTCCTCGCCGATCCTGAACCCCCCGCAATCGGGTATTCTGGGGATGCACAAAATCCAGGACCGCCCGATGGTCGTGGGTGGAGAAATCAAGATCCGTCCGATGATGTATCTGGCGCTGAGCTATGACCACCGCATCGTCGACGGCAAAGGTGCCGTGACGTTCCTCGTCCGCGTGAAAGAGGCGCTGGAAGATCCGCGTCGGTTGTTGATGGATTTGTAAACCTACGGTCGCGAAACCCTACAACTAAGGTACGGCGGGCATCCAAACCGCCTTTCATCCGAACTCCTTACAGAGCATATCATGGTGAAATCGTATATTGGGCTAAAACGGCAGTTCGCAAATTTGCCCGCTGAACCCAAAGCCTATTTGGGTAAATTAGAGGCCCTACTAGAAGGCGCTGGACAGTATGATATTGCCTTGGCCTATATCTTTATGAAGCTCGAAGAGGGACATCATCGTGCACTGAAATGTGGCTTGATCCGCTTGTTAAAGTGTAATTCGCGGAAAGTTGATGACGCTCTGCAAAGACAGCACTTCACACGCAAATCGTACCAAGTCGTCTTCAAGAACATTATTGGTGCGGCTCTTCCAGCGCAGACCATCCGGTTGCTTGAAAGTGCCGAAAGCATCAGGGATCAACAGATTCACGGCAAACAAGTCAGTCAGGACAATCTTCGCAAAGGAATCTCTGACGCTCTTTCTTATATCAAGGAAATGGGAGAATTCGTCGAAGCTCGGACCGACAAAAATCCTATTGGTGACTTACGTGGTTTAGCCGGTAGGACGCACCTTCTTGATGGACCGACGTCTTTCTGGGTTTTGAAAGGCGTTGGGCTCTACGTTAAAGAGGAGCAAACCTCATGACCGTCGCCCTCACAGCCCTCCGCTACATGCTGATCGTCTCGGTCGTCGGCCTCGTCATGGCCGCTGTCCTGCGCTTCACATTCCCGGACGCAGCTACCAACGGCCAGCTCATCACCGCCGGGATCGACGTGGTGATCCTGCTCGCCCTCCGCGTCGGCCTCAAGGCTGCCAACCCCCTGATGGGTGGCCTCTTCGCGCTCTTCTGCCTTGCAATGATCGCCTCCGCCCTCACCGCCCCGCAGAACATGGCGTCCCTTGCGACCTACCTCAACGCGCTCCTCGCCTGCGTTGGCCTCTGGGGCATCGCGAAATGGTTCCGCCACGAAAGGGTGCAAACCAAATGACCCCAGAGCTCACCGTCCTCGCCCTCGCAGGCCTCTTGCAGATGGTGCAATTCGTGCTCATGGCCGTGCCAGCCAACCTCGAACTGGGCACCGCCAAAACCATGTCCCCGCGCGATGCCGACCGGATGAAAAAACCCATGGTCGAGCAGCTCAGCACCCGCACCGCCCGTCTCCACCGCGCGCTCACAAATCATTTCGAGGCGCTGGTCCTCTTCACCCTCGCCGTCGTTGTCGTGACCCTATCGGACAGCAGCACCGGCTTCACCGCCGCCTGCGCCTGGGCCTACCTCGCCGCCCGCATCCTCTACATCCCGGCCTATGCGTTCGGATGGGTGCCGTGGCGGTCCGTCTTTTTCTCAATCGGCTGGCTCGCCAGCGGCCTCATGATCGTGGCAGCGCTGCTATGATCCGCATGCCGATGCATATCCCATACATATCGGATCCGCATCCGACCCGTATCCAAACCATACGCCAAATTCCGACCTCAGGAGACCCCAATGGCCAACTATGACGTCATCGTAATCGGCAGCGGCCCCGGCGGCTATGTCTGCGCCATCCGCTGCGCCCAACTGGGCCTGAAAACCGCTTGCGTCGAAGGCCGCGAGACGCTTGGCGGCACCTGCCTGAACATCGGCTGCATCCCCTCCAAGGCGCTGCTGCATTCGTCGCACATGCTGCACGAGGCCGAACATAACTTCGCCAAGATGGGTCTGAAGGGCAAAAGCCCCTCGGTCGACTGGAAACAGATGCTCACCTACAAGGACGAGGTGATCGAGCAGAACACCAAGGGCATCGAATTTCTCTTTAAAAAGAACAAGATCGACTGGCTCAAAGGCTGGGGATCGATCCCCGAGGCGGGCAAGGTCAAGGTTGGCGACGAGGTTCACGAGGCCAAGCATATCGTGATCGCCTCCGGCTCCGAGCCGTCTTCCCTGCCCGGCATCGAGATCGACGAGAAAGTCGTCGTCACCTCCACCGGCGCACTGGAACTGGGCAAGATCCCCAAGAAAATGGTCGTCATCGGCGCAGGCGTCATCGGGCTGGAACTCGGCTCCGTCTACGCCCGTCTGGGTAGCGAAGTGCAGGTCGTCGAATTCCTCGACGCGATCACCCCCGGCATGGATGCCGAAGTGCAGCGCAGCTTCCAGAAACTGCTCACCAAACAAGGCCTTAACTTCACCCTCGGCGCCGCCGTGCAATCGGTCGAGGCCACCAAAACCAAGGCCAAAGTCACCTACAAGCTGCGCAAGGATGACAGTGAACACACGATCGACGCCGACACCGTCCTCGTCTCAACAGGCCGCAAGCCCTACACTGACGGCCTCGGCCT
>CAKZXZ010000121.1 GCA_937883775.1 uncultured Paracoccaceae bacterium | reverse complement strand
CGCTGCGCATCCACCGCAGCGACGTTATGAGCGAACCGCCCCTCCGTCACCGCTTTGCCATCAACCACGGTGACCACGCCATCGACGGTGACTTTCGTCGAAATCCCCGGCCAATTGAACGCGCGCACCAAAGGCTGCGGCAGCGCCAAGCCAGACGTCTCGATCACGATGTGATCGGGCGGCGTCTCGCGATCCAACAGCTTTTCCATCGTCGGAATAAAGTCATCGGCCACGGTGCAGCAGATGCAGCCGTTCGACAGCTCCATCACGTCATCCTCGGCGCAGGTCTCATCCCCGCAGCCTTTCAGTATGTCACCATCCACGCCCAGATCGCCGAATTCGTTAATAATCAAAGCAATGCGCTTGCCCTCAGCGTTCTCCAGCATGTGCCGGATCAGTGTCGTTTTGCCCGCGCCTAAAAAGCCGGTCACGACAGTTGCAGGTATTTTCCCAGCCATATTATTTCCCTGAAAAGACAAGTTGCAGAACGCGGGGCCAGGTGTACCCGGCCCCGCAGGTCAGAAAAGATGTGCTCTATTCAGCCGCATGTAGCCGCGGCGCGACAAGGCCCGATCCTTCAAGCCCGCGCAGCGCTTTCGCTCCTGCCAGAACCGCCAGATCGACAATCGGCTCAAGCAGCAGGATCAGCATGTAGGCCGCGCCGAAAGTCAGCACGTTCGACAGGTTCTCCGCCCCGAAGCCAGAGCCATAAAGCGCCCAGAACGCCACCCAAATCACGACACCGCCCTGATAGGCCGCCGACAGTTTCAGCGCTTGCAGATAGGTCAGATCCACATAAGGCGTATGCGGCGCGATGATCTTTTGGGCCAAAAGATGAATGCCGAAAAGCGGCACCAGAAGCGTGGTCAGGTTCATCGCGTATTGCGGCAGATCCGCGGGCGCAAAAAATAGGCCCTGCGCCAGAAGACCCAGCGCCAGACCAATCGCGGCAGGCGCTGTGCCAAGGATCAGCAAAAGCGTCGTACCAAGGATGAAATGCACCTCCGACACGCCCACCGGGAAGGTCGGCAAGACTTCAAAAAAGAAGAACACCGCCACGGTCGCCATGGCCGCGCGTGCGGTCAACGACACCATGCCTTTCTCGGCAAGGCTCTCCCAGATCAGTTTTGCGGAGTAGGCCACAGCACCTGCTGCGGTTGCGTAGCTCAAAGCAAGTTTGGCGCCTGTCACGACGCCTGGTTCAATATGCATAGTCTTTCTCCATCCTGTCACACCCGACAGGTCAGGGGTTAGTGTTATGCAAGGCTGGTCTCCTGGCTTGCGGGTCGATGCATCCGGCCGCCTTCCCGGATCGCTCCAGTGGCAATTGGCCTGACACTCTCCGCTTACAGTCGCGGGGGCGGCTCCGGTTTTGCGTCCTTATTGGGTCACGCGCACCGTATTCCCATTTGATCCCCGACGCTGTGCGCCATGGGGAACCATGCCCTGTCTTAGTGCGCCGCTGCATGGAAACGGTCAAGAACGATTACGTCGCATGATCCGCATTTCCCGACGGCATCCCGGCAAGGCCTTCAATATCTTGGGGATAAGTCTGCTCATTTCCCCATATGCTGCGTGGGCCCTGTTGACTCAAAGCGACACTCTGCCGTCAACTTGGAGACAATACGGAATCACCAAGGACAGCGCTTTGCGGTTTTCTCGCCTGCGTCTCAACGGCTTTAAAAGTTTCGTCGACCCGACCGATCTTGTGATCGCGGACGGGCTGACCGGCGTTGTCGGGCCGAACGGCTGCGGCAAGTCCAACCTGCTCGAAGCGCTGCGTTGGGTGATGGGCGAAAACCGCCCCACAGCGATGCGCGGCGGCGGCATGGAAGACGTGATCTTCGCCGGTGCCGCCACACGCCCTGCACGCAATTTCGCGGAAGTCTCGATCCATATCGACAACTCCGACCGCCTTGCGCCCGCGGGTTTCAATGACAGCGATGTGCTTGAGGTGGTGCGCCGCATCACCCGTGATATCGGCTCCGCCTACAAGGCCAACACCAAAGACATCCGCGCCCGCGACGTGCAGATGCTGTTCGCCGATGCCTCCACCGGCGCACACTCGCCCGCGCTTGTGCGGCAGGGTCAGATTTCCGAACTGATTAACGCCAAGCCAAAGGCCCGCCGCCGCGTTCTGGAAGAGGCCGCCGGGATCTCCGGCCTCTACCAGCGTCGCCATGAAGCCGAGCTGAAACTCAAAGGCGCGGAAACCAACCTTGCCCGCGTTGATGACGTGATCGAACAACTGGCCAACCAACTTGCCGCCCTCGCGCGGCAGGCCCGCCAAGCCGCACGTTATCGCGAAATCGGCACCGATCTGCGCCGCGCCGAAGGGTTACTTCTCTATCGCCGTTGGCGCGAAGCCGACGAGGCCCGCGCCGCCGCCCAAGCCACGCTGACCGAGCGCACAAGGGAAGCTGCTCAGGCTGAGACCGCCGCGCGAGAGGCCGCGAAACTACGCCAGCGCGCTGAGGATGTCCTCCCGCCCTTGCGTGAAGAGGAGGCGATTGCCGCTGCCGTCCTGCAACGCCTGCAGGTCCAGCGTGACACGCTCAACGATCAGGAAAGCCGCGCGCTGCAAACCATTGAAACACTGCAAAACCGCATCGCGCAACTGACGCAGGATATTGACCGTGAAAGCAGCCTGAACAAGGATGCGGGCGAGACGATTGACCGTCTGGAATGGGAAGCCGCCGAGATCGCGAAAGCCTCTGAGGGCCACGAAGATCGTCTAACTGTCGCCAACGCGGAAGCCAGCGAAGGTGCGCAGGTTCTGCAACAGCGTGAGGCTGATCTGAGCCAGCTCACAGAAGACGTTGCCCGCCTTGCCGCTCGCCATCAATCTGCGCAGCGTTTACTGGAAGACAGCAAGAAAACACTCGAAAAGAATGATTTTGAGGCCCAAAAAGCCAAAGATGCATTGTCTCAGTCGCAAGCAGCATTAACCAAGGCCGAAGGAGATTTCGCCACCGCGCAAACCGCCGAGGAAGCCGCGACTGATGCGGCGCACGCCGCCGAAAAAGCCCTCGCCGATGCCGAAGCCGCCCGTGCTGACACTCAGTCGCGGGAGGCCGACGCCCGTGCCCTGCGCTCCGAAGCGGAAGGCGAAGCCAACGCCCTGCGCGCCGAAGTCGCCGCCCTCGCCAAACTGGTCGACCGCGACACGGCCGAAGGCGGTCAGGTGCTTGACAGCATCCGCGTCGAGCCGGGGTTCGAGAAGGCGCTGGGCGCAGCCCTTGCCGACGATCTGCGCGCCCCGGAAGTCGGCGATGACGCCGCTTCTGGCTGGACGACGCTGCCGAGCTACGGCACCTCGCAACCGCTCCCCGATGGTATCACGTCACTGAATAACCACGTCACTGCGCCCATCGTTCTGGGCCGCCGAATCAGCCAGATCGGCCTTGTCGATGCTAGCGATGCCGCGCGTCTGCAAGCCGATCTGAAGCCGGGCCAACGCCTCGTCTCTCTCGACGGGGATCTGTGGCGCTGGGACGGGTTTCGCGCCGGTGCCGAAGACGCACCGTCCGCCGCCGCCCTCCGCCTGCAACAACTCAACCGTCTGGTCGAATTGAAACGCGATCTGGAAGAGGCCGCTGCGAAAGCCGACGGCGCGCAACGCGCCCACGAAATGCTGACGGCGCAACTGGCCGACCAGACCCGCGCCGACCAAGACGCCCGCGCCGCGCGCCGCGCTGCCGATGCCGCCGTTACCGATGCCTCCCGCGCGCTGTCACGGGCCGAGGCGGACAAGTCGCTCGCCGCGGGCAAACTGGAGTCGCTGACCCTCGCGCTGACACGTTTTGAAGAGGAAGCGATGGGCGCGCGCACTCGCTTGGCCGAAGCCGAA
>CAKZXZ010000120.1 GCA_937883775.1 uncultured Paracoccaceae bacterium | reverse complement strand
GGATGCAGTTGAGCGCGGGGGGTGAGCTGGTTGGGCACAGGTTTGTGCGCGGGCTGATGCGGTCGGCGGCGTCGCTGAATTATGAAGAGGTGCAAGAGGCGGTCGACGGTGCGCCGAATGACAAGGTCGCGCCGTTGATGGAGGAGGTCGTGACCCCGCTTTACGCCGCCTATCACGCCGCGCGTCAGGCGCGTGAAAAGCGCCAGCCGCTGGATCTGGACCTGCCGGAGCGGCGGATCGTTCTGAGCGATGAGGGCGAGGTACACTCGGTTGCCTTCAAGGACCGTCTGGACGCGCACAGGCTGATCGAGGAGTTCATGATCCTCGCCAATGTTGCGGCGGCGGAGACGCTCAAAGCCAAGGGTCAGCCGCTGCTGTTCCGGGTGCACGAGGAACCCACCGCCGAGAAGCTGGAAGGCCTGCGGGAGACGGCGCAGACCGCGGGGTTCAATCTGGCCAAAGGGCAGGTTCTGCACACGCGGCATCTGAACCAGTTGCTGAATGCGGCGGCGGGCAGCGAGTTTGCCGAACTGATTAACCTCAGCACCCTGCGCTCTATGACGCAGGCTTATTATAATGCCGAGAACTTTGGGCATTTCGGGCTGTCGCTGAAAAGCTATGCGCATTTCACTTCGCCCATTCGGCGCTATGCCGACCTGATCGTGCACCGTGCGCTGGTCGCGGCGCATGGCTGGGGTAAGGACGGGCTGAGCCCCGAGGATATTGCCGAGCTGGATGCGACGGCTGTGCAAATCTCGGATACCGAGCGTCGATCGATGATGGCTGAGCGGGACACGACCGACCGCTATCTGGCGGCCTATCTGAGCGACCGGGTGGGCAGCACCTTTACTGGGCGGATCAGCGGGATCGCGCGGTTTGGCGTGTTTGTAAAGCTGGACGAAACAGGCGCTGACGGGCTGGTGCCGATGCGCAATATCGGGTCGGAGTATTTCCACCACGATGCAGAGACGCAGACGCTGATGGGCGCTGATACAGGGATCGAGATTTCGCTGGGTCAGAGCGTTCTGGTCAAGCTGTCCGAGGCGGTGCCGGTGACCGGTGGGCTGATGCTGGATCTGCTGGAACTGGACGGCAAGGACTTGCCCCAGGGGCGGGGCGGTGGATCGCGCCGGGGCAGCCCGAAACGGCGCAAGATCAAGGCCAAGCGCAAGGCCGATAAGGTCAAACGCAAGGTCTCGCGCCGCCGGTAACGCAAGTTTTTGCGCGCGGACACGCTGATTGCTTCCGGATTGACGCCAATCGTTGTATCATACGCGAAACGCAAAAATGCGAGCAGGCACATGACAGGTTTCAAGGCGACTTTAATCGGCGGTCTGATGATGACGGCTGGCGCGGCGATGGCATCGGCTCCGGTGACGTCGATCCGACCGGAATCGCGTGCTGCAATCGTAGAGCGGGTGACTGCGCAGCCGGTTGTGTTTGTGGTGGGCACATCGGTCCGTCCGACGATCCGCCCGGCGCGCAACGCCACGGTGACGCAGGGGGCCTCGGTGGTGACACAAGAACAGATCTCAACTTCGAATATCGGGTTCCAGCGCTGGATTGATGGCTTCAGACAGCGCGCCATGGCGCAGGGCATTACGGGTGCCACGCTCGACAAGGCGTTCCGCAATGCGCGTTATAATGCGGACGCGATCAGCCGCGACCGCAATCAGTCAGAATTCACGAAAACGCTTTGGGATTACCTCGACAGTGCTGTCTCGGACAGTCGCATCAGCAATGGCAAAGCGGCCCTGCGCGAGCATGCGGCCAAGCTGGACCGGATCGAGGCGAAATACGGCGTCGAGAAAGAAGTCGTCGTGGCCGTGTGGGGGCTTGAGAGCGCTTATGGTGCCGTGCGCGGCAAGACCGAAGTGATCCCCGCGATGGCCACGCTGGCCTATGACGGACGGCGCGGCGCCTTTTTTGAAGAACAGCTGATCGCCGCGCTGAAAATTCTGCAAAACGGGGATACCAACGTCCAGGGCATGACCGGAAGTTGGGCGGGCGCGATGGGGCATACGCAGTTTATGCCAACCTCGTATCTGGACTATGCGCAGGATTTCAACGGCGACGGGCGCCGCGATATCTGGTCGGATGATCCGACCGATGCGCTGGCCTCGACCGCGAATTACCTCAAGCGGTTTGGGTGGGTCAAAGGCATGCCTTGGGGCGTCGAAGTGCAACTTCCGCAAGGGTTCGATTATGCGCTGGCGGACCGCAAGATCACCAAGATGCCCAATCAGTGGGGCCGTCTTGGCGTGCGTGGTCTGGACGGCAAAGCGGTGCCGAACCACGGTTCAGCCTCAATCCTGCTGCCTGCTGGGTCTCAGGGCGTTGCCTTGATGATCTTCAAGAATTTCAGCGTGATCGAGCGGTACAACGCAGCCGATGCTTACGTGATCGGCGTGGGTCATCTGAGCGATCGGATCGTCGGCAAGCGCGGGTTTCAGGCGACATGGCCGCGCGGGGATCGCGCTTTGAAATCGGCAGAGCGCAAGGAGTTGCAGCAACGGTTGACGCGTGCCGGGTTCAGCACGCAGGGCGTTGACGGGCGCATCGGTCCGAACACGATTGCCGCCATTCGGTCGTATCAGAAGGCGCGTGGGCTGACGCCGGATGGCTATCCGTCGCTGACATTGCTGCAAAAGCTGCGCTAGGTCGGTTCAACGACCATCATGAGATAACGATTGTATGTCTTGAACGCCTTGGCGTTGCGGGTCTGTTTGTTCAGGCGTTCATCAAGACGGGCGCGTTTGCGTTCATTCATCAGCATGCGCAAAACGCGGTGGATCAGCCAACGCACCTTGGGGCGCTTTGCAGAGAGTTCTGCGTCGATCCGGCTGGCGGCATAGCCAAAGACGTTAAACAGACCCTGTTCCAGATCGACGGACGGCGCGACAGATGCGGTGATGTCTTCTTCAAAGGCAATGCGCACCGGCTGGGTTTCAACCATCGCGCGGAATGCTTTTTCACGGTGCCCGCCGCCAACTTTTGCGGACAGATTCGTGATCTTGTAGGCCGGTGTTCGAAAGCAATCCGAGATGATGATCTTGCCAGTTGGTTCAAGAAGACGCAGGCATTTCGGCAAACCCTGATCCAGCGGGATATACTGATAGCTTTCCGAAAACAGGCAAAGATCAAAGCGACTCTGTGATTGAAACTGCTCGAACATCATTTCGTGCACGGTCGCCTCTGGCGCATTGGCGCGGCAGCGCTGGGCCAGAAACTTTGAGGGCACCACGATATCGACGGTATGGCCAAGCGCGATCAGCTTGCGCGCCGTTTCCCCGGCACCGCCGCCAATGTCCAGAATGCGGCACGGATCGGATGGCAGCAGCTTGAAGAGCTTGTCGGTATACGCATCCTGCGCCGCGCGCAAATTGCCGGCGGTCACATCCAGACCGTCCCACAGGCCGTAATGCAGGTTTTCGGCCCCGGTCACCCATTTGGTGAAAGCCAAACCAGCATCAAGGCCAATGGCTTGCGTGTCGAGTTTTTGTTTGCCCATGGGGAAATCAGGTAGAGGTTTGCGCGGCTTAGCGCAATGGCGTCGGCGTATCCCCTGCATGGGTTTGAAGCAGAAAACGTGCCCGAGGCAGAGCGTCGGAAGCGCATATCAGCGCTGCAGGATGCCTTACAGCTTGTCGCGAAACTCTGCCAAAACGCTGGCATAGACATCCCGTTTGAACGGCACAATCGCGTCGATCAACGTGTCGGGCGCGGCCCATTTCCAGGCCGAGAACTCGGGGTGTTCTGTCTCGATATTGATATCGCTGTCTGCCCCGTGAAAGCGCAGCAGGAACCACTTTTGCTTTTGCCCGCGATAGCGGCCTTTCCAGATCTGCGGCACCAGATCATGGGGCAATTCGTAGGGCAGCCAATCGGTGCTTTCGGCTTCGACCGTGACTTTGTCGGCGGTCAGGCCGGTTTCTTCCCACAGCTCGCGCAGAGCAGCTTCGCGCGGGTCTTCGCCGTCATCGACACCGCCTTGTGGCATCTGCCACGCTTCGGTGTAGCGGTCATTGCGCTGGGCGACGAACACCTGCCCGTCGCCATTGACCAGCATCAGGCCGACGCAAGGTCGGTAGGGGAGTTTTGCAATGTCTTCGGGGGTCATTGTGGTTGGCCCGGACAGGTGCCCGGGCCGCTCCTTTTAGTCAACCGGACCCAGCGCGTTCAGGCCGGTCAGGATGTCGATGGCGTAGGCCAGTTGATAGTCTTCCTCACGCAGCTCGGCGGCTTGTTCGGCGCGCGCGCGATCCGCTTCGATCTGCTGCACTTCGTCCTCGGACAGACTGTCATTGTTCAGGCTGCCGCGCAGATCGGCTTCCGAGCGGGAGCGCGCGTTCTCTTCCTCTTCCTCGGTCACCTCTGCCGGGCGCGGCTGTTCCACGATGATATCGGGCGAGACGCCAAGCGCCTGAATGGAGCGACCCGAGGGCGTGTAATAGCGCGCTGTCGTCAGGCGCATCGCGCCATCACCGCGCAGGGGCATGACCGTCTGGACCGACCCTTTGCCGAAGCTTTTGGTGCCCACGACAATCGCGCGGCGGTGGTCTTGCAGCGCACCCGCGACAATTTCCGAGGCTGACGCAGAACCGCCGTTAATCAACACGACGATCGGCTTGCCTTGCGCCAGATCGCCGGGCGTTGCGTTGAAGCGGTCACCATCTTCGGGCTCACGCCCGCGGGTCGAGACGATTTCGCCTTTATCCAGGAAGAAGTCCGACACGCGGATCGCTTCGGTCAGCAAACCGCCGGGATTGTTACGCATGTCCAGCACGAAACCGTTGACGTTTTCGATGCCGCCTGCCTCTTCAACCTGCTCGGCGATGCCTTCCTCCAGACCCGGCGAGGTCTGGTCGTTAAACGTGGTCACGCGCAAGACAACCGTATCGCCTTCGGTGCGGGTGCGCACGGCGGTCAGCTTGATCGTGTCGCGGACGATGGTGATGTCGAACGGTTCAACCTCGCCTTCGCGCACGATGGTGATGATAATCTCGGAGCCGACAGGCCCACGCATCATGTCGACCGCTTCGTCAAGGTTCAGGCCCAGCACGCTTTCACCGTCCACATGGGTGATGAAATCGCCCGCCTCGACACCGGCAGCGTCCGCAGGGGTGCCGTCGATGGGCGAGACGACTTTCACAAAACCTTCTTCCTGGGTTACTTCGATGCCCAGACCACCAAATTCACCACGCGTCTGCACGCGCATGTCGGCGGCATCATCGGGCGATAGATACGACGAATGCGGATCAAGTGAGGTCAGCATCCCATTGATCGCCGCCTCTATCAGGTCAGAGCTTTCGACCTCTTCGACATATTGCCCGCGGATCCGTTCAAAAATATCACCGAACAGATCCAGTTGTTCATAAACAGATGCACTATTATCGGCTTCCTGTGCGATCAGCGGGCCTGCCACTTGCGTTGTCAAAACGGTTGCTGTGGCAATGCCGCCAAGCGCGGCCATCACAAACTTTTTCATGGTCATTCCTTTGTCAGCGCAAACCAGCTTGAGGGGTCCACGGGTTCGTTGCCTTCTCTTAGCTCTATATAAAGCGTTTCTGAGCGAGCGGCGCTACCCGCTCGTGGTGTTGTGGTCAAATTCGCGTCAACAGCCCCGCCCATGAGGCCAACGGCGCTGCCTTCGGGCAACACATCGCCGATATTGCCGTACACTTGGCCAAGTCCTGCCAATACGATCAGCGCGCCAGCCTCGGGTTCAAGGATCATGACATTGCCGTAATCCAAAAGCGGGCCGCGATAGCGCACGGATGCGGCGACCGGTGTGGTGACCAGCGCGCGCGGTCGGGTTGCAATCAGAACGCCGGGGCGACGGATACCGGCGGCGTCGGCTTCGTTGAACGCGCGCAGCAATTGGCCGGTGACAGGCAGCGGCAAGCTGCCCTTGGCCACCGGGTTGAACGGCGCGCGCGTTTCCGACCCGTCGACCGGGATTTCCGACAAGCCGCTGGCAAAGGCTTCCAGCGTTTCGCTGCTGTCCAGAAGGATGGCGGTTTTGACAGGATCTTCGGTGAAACGCTGGGGCAGATCGGTCCGGTTCGAGATCGCTTGCGACAGCGCGGTGCGGGCCGTTTGCACTTCGTTGAGGCCATTGCGCAGCGTTTCAGTCGCGCTTTCCTGCAAGATGCGCAGCGTCTGCATTTCATCAAGCTGCGCCTTGAGCGCGGCGGCTTCCACTTGCAGTGCGGGCGTCACATCCGACACGATCATACCAGAGCGCGCGCTGCCCAAAGGCCCGCTTGGGTGCATCATCAGCAAGGGCGCCGGGGCGCTTTCGATGGTTTGCAGCACCGACAGCAACTGCCCGATTTCGCGCGATTTACTGGCCAGATCCCGGTCCAGTGCTTGTTCGCGGATCGATGCCCGGCGCAACCCGTCGCGCATCGCGGACAGGCCTGCCTCATAGGCTTGTACGGTCTGCGTGAGCGCTGCGACGCGGTCGCGTTTTGTGTCGGCCTCTTGCAGCGCGACAGAGGCCGCGTTCAGCTGATCCGCAGCGGCTTGGGCCGCCTCTGCAGGATCGGCTTGGGCAGGGGCTGCGAGAAGCGCAAGACATATGGCGACGATGCGGATCATGTGCGGATCAAGGATTGTCCGGTCATTTCCGGGGGCTGCTCCAGCCCCATCAGTTCAAGCAGCGATGGCGCCAGATCGGCAAGCCGGCCTGTGTCAAGGCGCGCGCCATCTGGCCCATTCACCAAGATCACCGGAACAGGGTTTGTCGTATGTGCCGTGTGCGGCGTTCCGGTCTTTGGGTCGATCATCACTTCGCAATTGCCGTGATCGGCGGTGACGATCATCGCGCCACCTGCTTTTTCCAGGGCGTTCAATACTTGGCCGAGGCCTTCGTCCACCGCTTCGCAAGCTTTGATCGCGGCATCAAGGTCTCCGGTATGCCCCACCATATCCGGGTTGGCGTAGTTGGTGACGATCAGATCATAGCCCTTGCCGATGGCGTCCACGAATTGCGCGGTGACGTCGGGGGCCGACATTTCCGGTTGCAGGTCATAGGTCGCGACTTTGGGGGAGGGGGGCATGAAGCGATCTTCGCCCTCCTCCGGCACTTCGATGCCACCGTTCAGGAAGAATGTGACATGGGGGTATTTCTCCGTCTCGGCCAGCCGGAACTGTTTCAACCCATGCTTTGCCACCCACGCGCCCAGCGTGTTCTGGATATCGCGTTTCGGAAAAGCCGTTGCGAGGTAGGCGCTGTGGGCGTCAGAATATTCGACCATGCCAAGCTGCGCGGCAAGCGCGGGGCGATCCCCGATATCAAATGCATCGAAAGCAGGGTCGCACATCGCTGCCAGAATTTCACGCGCGCGGTCAGCACGGAAATTGAGGCAGAATAGGCCATCCTTCCCGGTCATCCCCGCATAGTCGCCAATCACCGTCGCGGGGATAAATTCATCTGTGATATCAGCGCTATAGGCGGCTTCGATTGGCTCTGCCGCAGTCTTTGCAGGCGCGCCCTTGCCGTGCATGATGGCGTCATAGGCTGTCGCCACGCGTTCCCATCGGTTGTCGCGATCCAGTGCGAAGTAGCGGCCGATGACGGTGCCGATCCGGGCGGTATCGGGCAGCTTCAGGTTGCTTAGAAAGCGGTCGGCAGACTTTTGGGCCACGTCGCGCCCATCGGTGATCGCATGATAGACCACCGGCACGCCTGCATCAGCAATCATCCGCGCGGCGGCTTCGATATGGGTGATATGCCCATGCACCCCGCCATCGGACAAAAGCCCCATCAGATGCGCGGTGCCGCCGGTCTTTTTCAGCGTGTCGATGAAGGCAAGGATCGCGTCATTCTCAAAGAAAGAGCCGTCCTCAATCGCCAGATCAATCTGCCCCAGATCCATCGCCACCACGCGGCCTGCGCCGATATTCGTGTGGCCCACTTCCGAATTGCCCATCTGCCCGCTGGGCAGGCCCGCATCCGGCCCGTGTGTCAGCAAGGTTGCGTTTGGGCAATCCGCCATAATGCGATCAAAGTTGGGCGTTTTGGCCAAAGCGGGGGCGTTGCCCTCGGTCTCGGCCCGCGCGCCCCAGCCATCGAGGATGCACAAAACGACGGGTTTGGTCATGGACTGCTCCTGTTTGTTGAGCAGCGTTCTAGCGTGGTTTCAACTGCGGTGATAGGGGGCGCCCGCAAGGATTGAGGCAGCACGATAAAGCTGTTCGGCCAGCATCACGCGGACCAGCATATGTGGCCAGACCATCTTGCCGAAGGAGAGGGCGAAATCCGCCTCCGCCCGCAGCTCTGGTGCAATGCCGTCGGCGCCGCCGATGACAATCGCGAGGTCAGAGGTGCCGGTATCGCGCCAGTCGCCCAACTGCTTGGCAAAGTCAGGCGACGTCATCACCTTGCCGCGCTCATCCATCACGGCCAGCTTGGCGCTTTTGGGCAGAGCCTTGCGCAGCAGCGCAGCCTCCGCCGCCATGCCGCCGCCTTTCTTGTCTTCGACCTCGATCACTTGGGCAGGGCCAAGCCCAAGCGCCCGCCCGGTGCGGTCAAACCGTGTCAGATAATCGCCCGTTAGCGCAGCTTCAGGCCCCGCCCGAAGGCGGCCTACGGCGCAGATGTGAAGGCGCATTGGTTAGTTAGATTGGGCTTGCTCGCTAGCGGGCAGCCACATCTTTTCCAACTGATAAAACTCGCGCACTTCGGGGCGGAACACATGGACGATCACGTCGCCGGTGTCGATCAGAACCCAGTCGCCTGCGCCCTTGCCCTCGACCTTACAAAGCCGTCCGTATTCCTGTTTCAACGCATCCACGAGCTTCTCGGAAATCGCGGTGACCTGACGTGTCGAACGACCGGAACAGACGACCATATAGTCGCCCATCTCGGACTTGCCGCGCAGGTCGATCTGGACCACATCTTCGGCCTTGTCGTCGTCCAGTGATTTCAGGATGCGTGCGAGGAGCTCCTCGCTGGAGATGTCCTTTTGACCTGCCATTACCGGCTGGCCTTGGGAAGCGGTGTTGCCCGCTTGAGCAGAAAGAGACAGTTCATTGTCCTCCTGAGTGGCACGCCGACAGGGCCCCGACGCTGGGCATAGATCAAAGATAACACCCGTCTGGTGAAATCTCAACTTTTGCGCGTATTTCCCGCCAAAGCGCGGCGGATAGGCCGTTTCCCGAGGCAGCGCAAGGGTTTAGATGACAGCCTTTTCCAGCAAGATGTCATTTTGCACAATTCGGTCGTAGCGGAATGGCGTCAGATCAAGCGAGCTGAACGTGCCGTAAGTGATCCATTCGGCGGTGCCGCGGCCCATCGCAGGCGATTGCTGAAGGCCGTGGCCCGAGAAGCCGTTCAGGAAGATGAAATTCTCAACCTCCGTATGCGGACCGACAATCGCGTTGTGATCGAAGGTGTTATAGGCGTAATGCCCCGCCCATTCGTTGATGACCTTGATCGCCTCGAACTGCGGGATGCGGGTGGCGATGATGGGCCAGATATGGTCCTGCCACAGCGCATGATCCATGGTGAAATCATCGTAAGCCACCGCCGGGTCATGCGCAGAATGCCCGCCTGCCAGATACGTCGTCTTGCCGTCCTGCCGAAAATGCACGCCGGAAGGATCAATCGTCAGGGGCAAGTCACGGTCCAGCGGTTGCTCGGCGCTGAAAATCCATGTGAAGCGCTTGCGGGGCTCAACCGGGATCTCAACGCCGATCATGCGCGCCGTTTCGACCGCGCGGGGGCCCGAGGCGTTGACGACCTGACCGCACCCAATTACCTCGCCCGAGGCCAGCGTCACGCTTTCCACACGGGTTCCGGCGGCATTGCGCGTCATCGCGACGACCTCGCCGGTGTGATACTCCACCCCACGCTCCTTTGCGGATTTGCGCCACCAATCAAAGACGGTGATGCCATCCCAATAGCCTTCGTCCACCGTGTTGATCGAGCCCAGCTTGATGTCATCCACATTGTAGAACGGATAAGCCGCCTTGATCTGATCGGGTGTCATCAAGACCGTGGCGGCCCCGGCGGTGCGTTGCACATTCTGGTTCTCGCGCAGGATGTCTGCAAAGGCATCGGTATCGGCCAGATACATGTAGCCATAGCTTTGGATCTTCAGCTCGGGCACCCGCGGGTCGCCTCCCATACGCTCACGGAAGTTGTTTACGAAGTCCGCCGCGAATTGCGAAATCCGCACGTTAATCTCGGTGCTGAATTGCTGGCGCATGCATGAATTGGTGTGCGTTGTGGACGCAAATTCATAGGTCGGATCTTTCTCGATCACCAATACCGAGCCGTCGAAATCGGGGTTTTCCGTCAGGAACCATGCTGTCGACGATCCCATCATTGCACCGCCTACGATGACCACGTCATAGCTGGTTTTCAAAGGGTGATGCATGATCTCTCCGGCTCTTTTGACATAAACGTAAGCGCTCAAAACGCACCGGTAAATCGCTTATCGCCGACGCCCCACGCGACGGCACAGAAGGATCACTGGGATCAGGCCCACAGACACGATCACCAGACTGGGCACAGCCGCCCCCTCAAGCCGCTCATCCGACGCAAGGCGGTAGGCCTGCACGGCAAGCGTGTCATAGTTGAAAGGCCGCATGATAAGCGTTGCGGGCAGCTCTTTCATGACATCGACAAAGACGATCAGCAGCGCGGTCAAAAGCGACGGCGTGAGGATCGGTAAATGCACACGCCGCAAGGTGCCGTAGGCGCTTTTGCCCAACACGCGGGCGGCGGCGTCCATATTCGCATTGATCGCCGCTTGCCCCCCTTCGTAAGATCCCAGGGCGGCCGCCATGAAGCGGATCATGTAGGCCGCAATCAGCAACCAGATCGACCCGGTCAGCAACAACCCGGTCGAGATATCGAACGTGGACCGCATCCACGCGTCCACCGCGTTGTCAAAAGCGGCAAAAGGCACCAGCAGGCCGACGGCGATCACACCGCCCGGCACAGCATACCCCAGCCGCGCGACATACATCGCGGCGGTGGCTTTGACGCCGGGATAGACCCGCTGGAAATAACCCAGAACGACTGCGGCACAGACCGTGAGCACTGCTGCGATGCTGGCCAGCGTCAACGAGTTTTGTATGAAGCCGATGTAACGGCGGCTCAGCAGGTCTTGTTCGGACCCAAGGCCCATCAGGATCAAGGCAATGGTTGGCAGGATCATCCCGAACAGAACGGGTAAGGCACAAAGCAGGACTGCGCCTGCGCGCCGCGCCCCTGTCAGATGCAAGCGACCCATCGTTTCGGCTTTGCTGGCGTGATATTTCGCCTCGCCCCGGCTTTGCCGTTCCAGCACCGCAAGGATGAGCGCAAAGGCCAAAAGGCCCAGCGCCAGTTGCGAGGCCGCCCCCCGGTCGCCCATCCCGATCCAGCTGGTGTAGATGCCTGTGGCAAAGGTCTGCACGCCGAAATAGGAGACCGTGCCGAAATCGGCAATCGTCTCCATCGTGGCCAGCAAGACGCCTGCGGCAATCGCGGGCCGGGCCATCGGCAGCGACACTTGAAAGAATGCCTGCGTCGGGGTTTTGCCCAGCGCGCGGGCGGCAAAGAACGTGCTGGCGCTTTGACCCATGAAGGCCGTGCGCGCCAGCAGGTAGACGTAAGGATAGAGCACCAGCGTCAGCATCAGCGCAGCGCCGCCAACCGACCGGA
This sequence comes from uncultured Paracoccaceae bacterium, assembly GCA_937883775.1. Classification (GTDB taxonomy): domain Bacteria; phylum Pseudomonadota; class Alphaproteobacteria; order Rhodobacterales; family Rhodobacteraceae; genus JAHTBL01. The sequence continues at coordinate 30,852 of CAKZXZ010000120.1, read as the reverse complement.
TTTCGGGGAACCAATAGTCACGCGGACCCCATCCTGTCATATCGCGCAGGGTGCTTTGCACGATGCCGGGATGGTCCAGCACATGGGTATAGGCGTAGGCCATCACATAGGCCGGAAAGGCGAGCGGGATCACCAGAGCAACCTCGAACATGCGGCGACCGGGGAAGTCTGTCATGCTGACAAGCCAGGCCGCTCCCGTCCCGATGGCAAACGTGCCAAGCGCCACAAGCGCGACAAGCAAAACGGTCGTGGCGGCATAGCGTGGCAAAACGGTCTGACTAAGCGAGCTTAACGTGTCGGTGCCGGTCGTCGCGGCCGAGTAAAGCACCGCCAGCATCGGCAGAAGGCACAATGCGGCAAGCACTGCCGCGCCGATGCCAAGCGCCGAAATGCGGCTGGTTCTGCGCGCCAGGCTGGGCTGTGCGCTGGTCTGTGTCTCTGAAAGGGCCATCGGTTTGAGATACCCTCAATCCCGCAGGCAAGTCGAGCGGTTTAGTCGGTTAAGCGGCCTCTTCGCGTCCGACACCAATGCGGGACCGGTAGGGGCCAAAGAGGCAGGCCAACGCAAGGATGATGCCGGATACCGTTGCGATCATACCTGCTGCACTGACGGCGTTTTGTGCGCCAAACCACAGCGGGCCGTAACCTGCGAAAACATAGCCAAGGATCGCCGAAAGCGTTGCGAACACGATGCTCCACGTCACTTGTGTCTCTAAACGGTTCGTCATGAGGCGCGCCGCCGCTGGCGGGCAAATGAACATCGCGATCACGATGATCGATCCAACCGCATCAAACGCCGCAACAGCTGCGACGGCAGCCGTGACCACAAGGCCAAAGCCGATTGCGCCCACGGGCAAACCCAGTGCCTGCGCAAAGCTTTCATCAAAGGTCGAGATTTTGAGCGGCCGCCAGAAGATCACTGTCAGCACGATCACCAGAGCACACACGACCGCGATGCGCCCCAGCTCGTGGGGCAGTGCCGCCAGCGCTTCAAGATCCCACAGCGAAGACCAGCCTTGCGCCTTGAACCAGATCAGGCTTTCGAGATTGCCCATCAGCGCATGTTCGACGTCCAGATGGACTGAGGACGTGTCTGATTGCTCAAGCAACAAAACACCGCCTGCAAAAAGTGAGGTGAACGCGACGCCCATCGCGGCGCCGGGTTCGATATTGCCCAGCCGTTTGATCGCCTCGATCAGGATCACTGCGACAATCGCCGCACCCGCCGCGCCCAGCAGCATCGGAAGCGCTGCGACGCTTCCGGTAATCAGGAACGCGACCACGATGCCCGGCAAAACCACATGGCTGATCGCGTCGCCAATCAGCGCCTGTTTGCGCAGCACCAGAAAGTTGCCCGGCAGCGCACAGGCAATCGAGGCCAGGATCCCGATCAGGATCGGCGTGAGCGAGAATTGAACGAACTCGGCGCCCATCTACGTGCCCTCCACTGCGGTCGGCTTGCCGATTACCACGTCGAATTGCGCGATCTCATCGGGGGTGAAGACGTCCTCAATCGGGGTCAGCCCGTCATAGCGGCCCGTCAGGCTCACATCGTGATGCACCTCGCGCGCGACGTCCCAGCGGCGTTCATCGCGCGCGACCTTGGCGGCCATGGCGCGGCCTGTATCGGTGGCGACACCATCGGGGCGGATCAGGCCATCGCGGCCCAGCACTTTGAGCGTCAGCTTGTCGTGGATTGGTTCTTGCCGCGCAAGCGCCAGCAACCCCTGCCGGTGATGCACCCGTGCCTGAAAGCGCTGCCGCCGGATCACCGCCGCCGCAACCCCGCGCGCCGGGGCAAAAAAGAGCGAGAGCGTAAACAAAGCCGCACTGACGAGGACGATGATCGGCCCGGTGGGCAGTGCTGGGGCCGAGGCGGAGATCGCCGCCCCCACATAGCCCGATGCCGCGCCCAAAAGGCCCGCTGACCAGATCACCGTGTCGCTCTTTTCGGTCCAGAACCGCGCTGTCACGGCGGGAATAATCAGCATTGCCACGATCAGGATCAGCCCGACCAGCTTCAGCCCGATCACCGTGACGGCCATGACCAAGCCCATCATCGCCAGATCAATCTTGCGCACGTCATAGCCCGAGGCCGCCGCGTATTCCGGATCGAACGCCACCAGCGTCATCGGGCGGCGCAATATGAAGGTTGCTGCAACGGCCAGCGTGCCACCGATAGCAATCACGACCGCGTCCTGAAACAGCATTCCTGCGGTGGATCCCAACAGGAACCCTTCCAAACCGGCCTGCCGCCCTTGGCTCATCGTCTGGATCACCGTGAGCAAGACGATCCCGATGCCGAAGAAGACCGACAGCACTGCGCCAATCGCGGCATCTTCCGACAGGCGCGTCTTGCGCGACATCCATTCGACCAGCACCAACCCGATTGCCGCTGTCACCGCCGATCCAGCCAGCAAGCCCACAAGGCTGCGCCCATCGAACCCCAGCGCGACCATGACGATAAAGGCCAGCCCGACCCCCGGCAGCGTCGCATGCGCCACCGCGTCCGAGACCAACGCGCGCTTTCTCAGAAAAAGGAAGGTGCCGGATGCGCCTGCTGCAAATCCAAGCAGCGCGGCTCCGATCCCCACCAAAGCCGCGTTATAGCCAGCGCCCAGAAAGAGCGCGTTGAGGAAAGCGTCCATCAGGCTCCGGCGACCAGATCAAGCTGGTCGATATGGCTGGTCGCCAACCGCCCGCCATACGTGGCGTGCAGGTTTTCAGGCGTGAATACAGCCGTCACAGGGCCTTCCGCGATGCGCCGCACGTTAATCAGGAAGACGTTATCGAAATAGCGGCTGACCGTGGCCAGATCATGGTGCACGCAGACAACTGCCTTACCGTCGGCTTTCAGCCCGGCCAGTACATCAATGATCGCCCGCTCGGTCGCGGCATCGACACCGGCGAAGGGTTCGTCCAGCAGATAAAGGTCTGCCTCTTGCGCCAGCGCACGCGACAGGAACACGCGTTGTTGCTGTCCGCCCGACAATTGCCCGATCTGACGATCTGCAAAATCAGCCATGCCGACACGGTCCAGACAGGCCATCGCATGGGCGCGATGCGCCCCGGTCAGGCGGCTCAAAAGCCCGGTCTTGCGATAAAGCCCCATCATGACAACGTCGATTACGGTCGTCGGGAAATCCCAATCGACGCTCGCCCGTTGCGGGACATAGGCGATCCGGTCGCGGGCCACACCAAGAGGGTTGCCAAACACGCTGACCTCACCGGACAGGCTGGGGATGACGCCCAGCGCGGCTTTCAACAGCGTCGACTTCCCCGCGCCATTCGGTCCGATAATCGCGGTCATCTTTCCGGCTTCAAACGTCGCATCCACCGAAAAGATCGCAGGTTTTTCGCCATAAGACACAGTCATGCCGCGGACGGCCAAGGGCGCATCAATCTTGGCGATATCGCGCGGGATATGGCCGTTATTGGCCGCCAAGGCGAGGGGGGTGCGCATATCCATCAGTTCAGCATCTCGGACATACCGCGGGCCGGAGCTTCGCCACCCAGCGCCCGCGAAATCGTTGTCGTATTATGGTCAATCATGCCCACATACGTGCCTTCATATGTGCCAGCTTCGCCCATGGCGTCAGAAAACAGCTCGCCCCCGATCTCGACGGTATGCCCTTCGGCGGCCGCCCCTTCGATCAGCGCGCGGATGTTACGATCCGAGACAGAGCTTTCAACAAAGACCGCGCGGATGTTGCGCTCGACCAGCATGTCGACGAGTTCTGAAATGCGCTGCAAACCGGCCTCGGATTCAGTCGAGATGCCTTGAATGCCCATCACTTCAAACCCGTAGGCCGAACCGAAATAGTTGAACGCGTCATGCGCGGTCAGCAGAACCCGGCTTTCGGGCGGCACCGACCCAAGGACATTGCTTGCATAGCCCGCAAGCCCTTGAAGCTCTTGCAAATGCGCATCGGCATTGGCGCGGAATGTTTCTTCATGTTCGGGGGCCTGCACGATCAGCGCGTCGCGCACATTGGCCACGACAAGCGCCCACAGGTTCGGGTTCATCCAGACATGGGGATCGAATTTATCGTCGTAATCATCATGCCCGATCAGCAAGTTGCGCGGCAGCGTTTCGGCCACAGCCACAACCGAGGTCTGGCCGGCCAGTTCGCCCATGAACTCTTCCATCTGGGCTTCCAGATATAGACCGTGCCACAGCACCAGATCGGCATTGCCCATCGCAACGATATCGCTGCGCGTCTGACGGTAGGCATGCGGATCGACGCCCGGCCCCATCAGCGTCTGGACCTCGATCAGATCACCGCCAACTTGCGTGGCAGCGTCGCCGATCATCCCGGTCGTTGAGACGACTTTCAGTTTGTCTTCCGCGCTGGCAAACCCGGCAGTCAAGCTTAGGCCCGCAGCCAAAATCGTCGCAAAAAAGTGGCGTTTCGTCAGCATTGTCGGGGCATCCTTTCGCGGAGATCCAAGTGAAAAACGAAATAGGTCCCTCGCTTGATATTGCAAACCATTCGCAAAGTCAATGCAGTTGCGACTTATTCGCAATTTAGAAATGCTGCTTAATCGAGTGCTTTCGCGGGTTCTTCCCCCAACATCTTGATCTCTCGTTGCGGGAACGGGATCGAAATATTTTCGGCCTGAAACGCGTCCCACAGCGCCAGATAGACGGCGCCGCGCACATTGGTCAGGCCACCCGTGGGGTCCTTGATCCAGAATCGCAGGATGTAATCGACCGAACTGTCGCCAAATCCCACGATATGGCAGACCGGCTTGCGGTAGTCGCTCAGCACGCGCCCGACAGACATTGCCGCTTCAATCGCGATGGCGCGGACCTTGTGGGGATCATCGCCATATGCGGTACCAAAATAGATATCGAGCCGCACAAATTCGTTCGAATGAGACCAATTGACGACCTGCCCGGTAATCAGATCTTCGTTCGGGATCAGGTATTCTTTCCCATCCCGTGTCACCACCGACACGTAGCGCGCGCCCAGCGAATTGATCCATCCGAACGTGTCGCCAAGGCTGATGACGTCGCCGGGTTTGATCGACTTGTCGAGCAGAATGATGACGCCTGACACAAGGTTCGACACCACTTTTTGCAGGCCAAAACCAAGGCCCACGCCAATGGCACCCGACAGCACCGCAAGCCCGGTCAGATCAAAGCCAACGGCCCGCATCCCGATAAAGAACGCCGCGCCATAGAGAACGACTTGCAGCGCCTTGACGACCAAAACCCGCATCGAGGGCGAGATTTCCTCGTTTGCGCTGATCCGCTGAGACGTGGTGGTCGATATGAAACGGGCGCCGAAAAACAGGATACCCAGCATCACAATCGCGTTGATAATCAACAAGAGCGAGATGCGGGTTTCGCCAAATTCAATCGCGGCACTGTCAAGAACCGTGGTAGCCGTATCGGTCAGATCAAGGATCTGCAGCGTCGCAAAGATCCACAAACCATACCGGATCAATGATCTGAGGAAGGCATTGCGGATCAGACGGCTGAGCAAGGCGATGGCAAGCCAGACAAAGGCCAGTGTGGCAATCACGCTTAGGATATACGACCGGCTGGGCCACGTGACCTCGCGCATGATGAACACGGCAATCCAGATCACGGTGACAAACAGGATCGCCCTGAGACGCTGATGGATCAGCACCAGAATGCGGATACGCCATTTCGGCCAGCCCTCGCGGGTGCGCATCCATTCATGCAGGCGAGGTGCGAAAAACCGATTAAGAAGATGAGCAACAAGGAAAAGACCAACCGCGATGCCGACCTGATAGGCATTCCACGGACGCAACAGCGATTCCGCGAAGCTTTCGATCTGCATCCAAAGCTCTTGCCCGGTATCGATCAGTTCTTCGGTGACATTTTCTTCTGGTTCCATACCCGCCGATCCCTGTCCTCAGCGCAAGCGTCGCACAGGCTGGCTTAAGGGTGCAACGCCGTTGTTATTGAACAGAGAACGCGACTTCGTTGCGACGGTTCCACGGCAAGGTGAAAGGATCGTCGTAGAAGTAATAGCGCGGTGCGCCTGCGATCTGCAGGCCTTCGACGGCGGCATGAGTGCGGAGTTTATCCGTGTGCCGGGCAAGGTTACGATCCGTGCCGCGCCCTGCAAAGGCGATAACCAACTGCCGCTCTCGCGGCGCTTCGGTGAAACGAATGGCAGGGTTTTTGGCCTTGGGCAGAGTATCGAGGCTGTATTCGGACGGCATCATAAAGTTGACGGTCCACGTGCCTTCGGCTGCGGCTGTCTGCGCAACAGGCGCGGTCATGGCGACTTTCTCGGCCTCAATATTGCCGCCGAAGATGTAGTTGGCCAGCGTCCGAAACCCGCTGCTGATCGCGCTGGAGCGGCTGCCACGCACGGTCACCTCGGCCAGCAGATGGGGCTGATATTCGCGCAGCTCGACCTCACCATTGCTACGCACGACCTGATAGGGGGGTGTTTCGTAACCGCGATACATCTCGGCCTCCGCATAAACGGCAAGGGCTGTGACAAACATCAGGCCAATCAGACCCAGATGGATGGTCCGCGTGGCGGAGGATTTCTTGAAAAGCTGCTTCATACACATCTTTACGCAGCGGCGCAGCATCTGGATCACTCTTGATCTTGAAGCTACGGCAACAGAGCGATATCTGTCTGCCAGCTTAGAGGAGGCTGTGTCATGTCTGCGCCAAAGACGCTTTATGATAAGATCTGGGATGCTCATCTGGCCCACGAGGCCGAGGATGGCACCTGCCTTCTTTATATTGACCGCCACCTTGTCCACGAGGTTACCAGCCCGCAGGCTTTTGAAGGTCTGCGCATGACCGGCCGCAAGGTCCGCGCGCCGGACAAGACGATTGCCGTGCCGGATCACAACGTGCCCACCACATGGGACCGCGAAGACGGCATCGACAACGAAGAAAGCCGCATTCAGGTGGAGGCTTTGGATAAAAACGCACGCGAGTTCGGCGTGCATTACTATCCGGTCAATGACATCCGCCAGGGCATCGTCCACATCATCGGCCCGGAACAGGGCTGGACCCTGCCCGGAATGACCATCGTCTGTGGCGACAGCCACACCGCGACCCACGGCGCGTTCGGCGCGCTGGCCCATGGCATCGGTACGTCAGAGGTCGAGCATGTTCTGGCCACGCAAACGCTGATCCAGAAGAAATCCAAGAACATGAAGGTCGAGATCACGGGCAAGCTGCGCCCCGGTGTCACCGCCAAGGACATCACCCTGTCAGTGATCGGCGAGACCGGCACGGCAGGCGGCACCGGCTACGTCATCGAATACTGTGGCGAGGCGATCCGCGATCTGTCCATGGAAGGCCGCATGACGGTCTGCAACATGGCCATCGAAGGCGGTGCGCGCGCAGGCATCATCGCGCCAGACGAGACGACGTTCGCCTATGTCAAAGGCCGCCCGCATGCGCCGAAGGGGGCGCAATGGGAAGCGGCATTGGCGTGGTGGAAGACGCTCTATTCCGACGATGGCGCGCATTTCGACAAGGTCATCACCATCAAGGGCGAAGACATCGCCCCGGTGGTCACATGGGGCACGTCGCCCGAAGATGTGCTGCCGATCACAGGCACCGTCCCGGACCCGGCCGAATTTGAAGGCGGCAAGATCGACGCGGCCAAACGCTCGCTGGATTACATGGGGCTGACCCCGGGCACGCGCCTGCAGGACGTTGACGTTGACGCGGTTTTCATCGGCTCCTGCACCAATGGCCGGATCGAGGATCTGCGCGCCGCAGCCGAGATCGTGAAAGGCAAAAAGGTCAAAGACGGGATCATGGCAATGGTCGTGCCCGGTTCGGGCCTTGTGCGTCTGCAAGCCGAGGAAGAAGGGCTGGCAGATATCTTCAAGGATGCCGGTTTCGACTGGCGGTTGGCGGGCTGTTCGATGTGCCTTGGGATGAACCCAGATCAGCTGGGCCCCGAAGTGCGCTGCGCATCAACATCGAACCGCAATTTCGAAGGTCGTCAGGGGCGCGGATCGCGGACCCATCTGATGTCTCCGGCGATGGCGGCAGCGGCGGCTGTGACCGGCAAACTGACCGACGTGCGGGAGCTTAACTAACGCTTCAGCGATCACGGCGTTTCGCACGCGAAACCACACAGCGACGATATCATAGAGGCGTGGATGCCGATCCGCTCTGCCAAGGGTTTCGCATGCGAAACCGGCTATTCGGGGACTTTGGCCAACAGGCGTGGCCGGTATATTTTTGAGATTTAACATAACACCAAAGCCGCCTGAACCGCCCGACGTCTTAGCTTGATATTAAGGTTAAGGTGGCTCGCAATTGCACCAAAAACGCGCGCCCTGTTAACCGGAAATTCTTGGGATTTGCGATGCATCAAGCCATCCCCAATCATTAACCTTAACGCGCCTCGCCTTATGACGACCCCTTCAGAAGGCAGCACCTCCACCGAGCATGACACGCCGTCCTTGTGGCTTCTTTTGTCTAAAAATACCGAAAATCCGACATCAGACCAAAACGCGTTCGATTGCCCAGTAAGCGCCCACCAGACCAATCACGACCGAGGCCGGAACGGCGACATATGGGCGATACCACGTCTTTTTGCCAAACCAGATCCCGACCGCCAGAAATGCGATTGCAATCACGGCGAGCTGGCCAATCTCGACGCCGATATTGAAGGCGATCAACCCGCTTATGAACCGCGCCGGATCAAGCCCGATATCGCCCAGCACTGACGCAAAGCCCAGTCCGTGCAACAAGCCGAACGCAAAAACCACAGCGATGCGCCGCCATGTCATGGCGCTGCCGATCACGTTCTCGACCGCGATATAGACGATGGACGCCGCGATCAGCGGTTCCACGACGCTGGCAGGCACGGTCACGATACCAAGGGTCGCCATGGCAAGCGTGATCGTATGGGCCAGCGTGAATGTCGTGACCTGGATCAGTAAAGGCCGGATCGCGAGGCTGAAGAAAAACAGCCCCAGCACGAACAGAATATGATCGAGGCCTTTGGGGATGATGTGTTCGAACCCGATGACAAGATACGCAACGAAGGCGGCTGTTGCGCCCAGCCTGGCTGTGCCGTCGCGGGGCATGGGGTCGCTCAAGGTGCCCTGGTCCAGAAAAGCGGTGTAGGCGTCTGCGCCGTCGCCTTGCCGGATCACAAGCGGGCCGTATTCCGATGCCCAGCCCATCACGAGGGGCGTGTCATCCGCAGGCAGATCGGCACGAAAGGTCAGGGTGGCGTCGCGGGGCAGCTCAAGATCCGGCTCTGGTGTGATGACGACGTCTCGCAGCGCAGGGCCAAGCGTGGTGTCCCCCGCCCTCATCACCAGACCGGACGCGATGCGTGGCCAGTTTTCGCGAAAAAGCGCTTCAAGCGTTGCGGGGTCCAGCGCGCGCAGCCGGTCATGTTCACCCGCAAGCGGGCTGTTGTTGATATCGTCCAGCCCGTTCAGGTCCATCCCGGCCACAAGCGGTTCAAGCGTCAGCCGCATTTCGACCTCGGCCGCCGTTGCGCCGAGCGTCACAGTCGCAACTGCGGGGCGGACCTCATGCGCTTGTGACGCGAGGGGCCAGGCGAATAACATTGACACCAGGCATACCCATGCCACCCTCGTTACAACCATCATACCGGAGACTTTCGATGTTACGATACTGCGTCACAGCACTCTGTTTTGCGCTGTCAGTCCAGCCTGTTTTTGCGCATGAGTTCTGGATATCGCCGGATCGTTACCAGATTTCGCCCGGTGAGCAGGTCGCAACAAGCTTCCGCGTGGGCGAAAACCTGAAAGGGGCCGCGTTCAGCTATATTGAGCGGAACGCGACGCGGTTTGATCTGGTACGCGGTGACGTGGTGGTGCCAGTTGCCGCGCGAAGCGGGGACAATCCCGCGTTTGAAGGCGCGCTGGAGGATGAAGGGTTGTGGATCGTCGTGCATGAAACAGGCGACAGCACCCTAACCTACAGCGAGGCGGCCAAATTCGAAGCGTTTGTTGCGCATAAAGCGTTTGCGGATACGCTTGCCGCGCATGCCGCGCGTGGGTTGCCAGAGGCCGGGTTCAAGGAAAGCTACCGGCGCTTTGCCAAAGCCCTGATCGCTGTGGGGGATGGCGCGGGCCAGGACCGCCCGGTTGGTCTGCGCACTGAAATCGTGGCTCTGGCCAATCCGTATACGGATGATCTGGGGGCGGGGCTGCCTGTTCAGGTCTTGTTTGAAAATGAACCCCGGGCCAATGCGCAGGTCGAGCTTTTTGCAAAGGATCCCAGCGGTGTCGTGACGGTCACGCTGCATCAGACGGATGAAGACGGCATCGCACGCCTGCCGGTTCTGCCCGGCACCGAATATCTGGTGGATGCGGTCAAGATGGTTGCGCTAGACAATGATGATCCAGAGGCCGGCCCGGTGTGGAAGTCGCTTTGGGCGGCGCTGACCTTCAAGACGCCTTAGGGCAATCTTGCGAGCCCTTACCGGATCGCGTATCAGCAGGCCAATTCGCAAAGAGGGTGTGTTATGGACAAGTTCGAGACACTGACCGGGATCGCGGCTCCGATGCCGCTGATGAATATCGACACTGATATGATTATCCCCAAGCAGTTCCTGAAAACGATCAAACGCTCGGGCCTTGGTGTGAACCTTTTTGACGAAATGCGCTATGACGCGGACGGCAATGAGAATCCGGATTTCGTGCTGAACAAGCCCGCCTACCGTGAGGCGCAGATCATCGTGGCCGGCGATAATTTCGGCTGCGGGTCGTCGCGTGAACATGCGCCCTGGGCCTTGCTTGATTTCGGCGTGCGTTGCGTGATTTCGACCTCGTTTGCGGATATTTTCTATAACAACTGTTTCAAGAACGGCATTTTGCCGATCGTTTTGCCAAAAGATCAGGTCGACGCCCTGATGGAGGATGCCGAGCGCGGCGCGAATGCGCGGGTGACGGTTGATCTTGATGCGCAGATCGTCACCGCATCGGACGGCACCACCTACCCGTTCGAGGTTGATGCCTTCAAGCGTCGGTGCCTGATGGAGGGCCTTGATGATATCGGCCTGACGATGGAGAAGGCGGGCAGCATTGATGCGTTTGAAGAAACAGCTGCGCAGGCACGCCCTTGGGTTTGAGTTTCGGCGATCCCCAACATGTAGGTCTGCCGTCTAGACTGCCTAAAGAGTTGCGCGGAATTGATGCATTCTCGCACCACCCTTTCCACGAAAAAGCCACACTGTTTACCATTGTCTAAACAGTAAGTTGCGGTGCGAGGGGTTTGTCGCCACACTGTTTTCAATTGAGGTAGCGCCGACAGGCGCGATCAAGTTGGGACAAAGGCGCGGCATCGTATCGTGTCAGACCAAGTTGAGGGTTTAGGGCTGTGGTTTCACGACTACCAGGCGCCATCGCGCGCGCACTTCTTGTGGTGTTGCTGATCGTAACACCGTCTGTCCTTGTCCCGGACGCCAGTTCGGACGCGCAGCAAATTGTGGCATTGGTCGCGATCTTTGCGGCGATCCTGACGCTTGTCGAATATGCATCCAGCTATCCCGGTCTTGTCGAATTCCGCGACGCACCGCCGTTTAACCGCGTGCGGTTCGGATCGTTGTTTGCGACGGTGCTGGTGTTGGCCATCATCATGCGCGGCCACACGGACCCCACGACCTTGACCGAGTTTGTCACGGCTGTGGGCACGATTATCGGCCACTCTATCGATTTTCCCTATTCGCCCGTCCGGTTGGTGGTGCTGATGATGCCAGACCAGACCGATGCCGCCCTTGTTTCAGATGTGCGCACGGCGGCGGGTATCAGCTATCTGATTTCGCTGTTGTCTTTGACGGTGTTTGTCATGGCGCTGGGCGTGAACCACTGGCCGACCCGGTCGGGCGCGTTCAATGTCTGGGTGAACCTGCCGACATTTGACCCCACAGCGGGCGGAGACGTGGTTGAACGGCTCAATCGTGATGCGCGCATTAACATTGCGTTAGGGTTTTTGCTGCCATTCCTGATCCCGGCAATTGTGAAATTGGCCTCGAACATCTTTGATCCGGTGTCGATGTCCAACTCGCATACTTTGATCTGGACGATGACAGCATGGGCTTTCCTTCCCGCTTCTCTTTTCATGCGCGGTATCGCGATGGGGCGCGTGGCCTCGATGATCGAGGAAAAGCGCAAGCGGACCTATGCGCAGGCGCAAAAAGAGCAATTGCAAACGGCCTGATCCTTGGCCTGATGGCGCTGCCTGCCAGTGCCGAGACGCTGCGCATCGCCACCTTCAATACCGATTTGGCCCGCGACGGCCCCGGGCTTTTGCTGCGTGATATCCTGAAAGGGGCTGATGACGTTCTTTCGGCGCGCGCGGCTGTTGATGCGGTTGCGCCGGATATCATCGCATTACAGAGCTTTGATTATGATCTGACAGGGGCCGCCTTATCCGCCTTTGTCGAGGGTCTTGGGCGCGACTATCCGCATCGTTTTGCCTTGCTGTCCAATACGGGCATGCCAAGCGGCGTTGATCTGAACGGCGACCGTCGGCTTGGCACCGAAAGGGACGCGCAGGGTTTTGGCCGGTTTCACGGGCAGGGCGGTATGGCAATCCTGTCGCGCTATCCGGTTTTGACGGAGGCGGTCGTTGACCACTCGGCGTTCATTTGGAGCGAGCTGGAGGGCGGGCTTTGGGCGGCTCCTGACGTCTTGACGGAGGCCGCGCGCCCTGTGCAGCGTCTTCCGACGACAGGTCATTGGGAGGTGCCGGTTGCTATCGGTCAAAACGTGCTGACGCTGCTGACCTATCACGCCACGCCCCCTGTTTTTGACGGCCCCGAGGATCGCAACGGGCGCCGCAATGCGGATGAAACGCTGTTTTGGCTGTCGCGTCTGGCCGAGGTTGAAAACCCGATCCTGCTGGGCGATGCGAACCTGGACCCGGCGCGTGGCGACGGGCGATCAGAGGCGATGCAGACCTTGCTTGCCAACCCGCTGCTTCAAGATCCGCTGGCCGGCACCGACAGCGTTGTGTTCGAGCAGACGGGCCCGCTGCGCGTCGACTATGTCTTGCCCGCGGCTGCTTTGCGTGTCGTCGATGCAGGCCTGCACTGGCCGATGGGAGATGACGCAAGCCGCCATGCTGTGATCTGGGTGGATATCGCGGTTCCTTGACCGTTCCGGCAAACGTGGATACCCCACGCTGCGAATGACATTTAAAGGACGCGCGCCATGACCAACCCCTCGCTTTTGATCCTCGCCGGTGACGGCATCGGCCCCGAAGTGATGACCGAGGTGCGCAAGGTGATTGCGTGGCTGGGTGACAAGCGCGACCTGACCTTTGACGTGACCGAGGATCTGGTGGGTGGTGCCGCTTATGATGCGCATGGCACGCCGCTGGCGGACAGCACGCTGGCTAAGGCGCAAGAGGTCGACGCGGTGCTGCTGGGCGCCGTGGGCGGGCCGAAATACGACGATCTGGATTTCAGCGTGAAGCCCGAGCGGGGCCTGCTGAAGCTGCGCAAAGAGATGGATCTGTTCGCCAATCTGCGCCCGGCGCAGTGCTTTGACGCGCTTGCGGATTTCTCGTCGCTCAAGCGCGATGTGGTGGCCGGGCTTGATATCATGATCGTGCGCGAGCTGACCTCGGGCATCTATTTCGGTGAGCCGCGCGGTATCATCACCGAAGGCAATGAGCGCGTGGGCATCAACACCCAGCGTTACACGGAAAGCGAGATTGATCGCGTCGCGCGGTCGGCGTTTGAGTTGGCCCGGCGCCGCGGCAACAAGGTTTGTTCGATGGAAAAGGCCAATGTCATGGAAAGCGGCATTCTGTGGCGCGAGGTTGTCCAGAAGGTCCATGACGATGACTATCCGGATGTCGAGCTGAGCCATATGTACGCTGATGCCGGTGCGATGCAGCTGTGCCGTGCGCCCAAGCAGTTTGATGTGATCGTCACGGACAATCTGTTTGGCGATCTGCTGTCGGATGCGGCGGCGATGCTGACCGGATCGCTGGGCATGCTGCCCTCGGCCAGCCTTGGTGCACCGATGGAGAACGGGCGTCCGAAAGCGCTTTATGAACCGGTGCATGGTTCGGCCCCTGATATTGCGGGGCAAGGCAAGGCCAACCCGTGTGCCTCGATCCTGAGCCTTGCGATGGCTTTGCGCTATAGCTTCGATCAGGGCGATGAAGCCACGCGGATCGAAACGGCTGTCGAAAAGGTGCTGGCCGACGGGACGCGTACCGGTGATCTGATGCAAAGCGGTGAAGGCACACCGGCAACAACCGCCCAGATGGGTGACGCAATTGTTGCCGTACTGGAGGCCAGCCTTTAGGCTTTGAGCATTGGGGCCATCCGGCCCGACAACGCGGTACTCAAGATGAGCCCGAACCTTAAAGGCGCGCTATTTTCGCTTGCGGCGTTCACCGTTTTCGCGACCCATGATGTGATCGTGAAGCTGTTGGGCGGCACGTATTCAGCGATCCAGATCGTTTTCTTCAGTGTGATTTTCGGCATCCCGCTGGTCATGTTCATGTTGATCCGCGATGCCCGCGAAGGGCATTTGCGCCCGGTGCATCCGTGGTGGACGCTGTTTCGCACCGCTGCGGTTGTCATCACCGGGGTCTCGGCGTTTTACGCGTTTTCGACGCTGCCGCTGGCGCAGGTCTATGCCATCCTTTTTGCGGCGCCGTTGCTTATCACGGTGCTGGCCATCCCGATCCTGGGCGAGGTCGTGCGCATTCGCCGGTGGATCGCGGTGATTGTCGGGCTCACCGGCGTGATGATCGTTTTGCAACCGGGTGCGACGCCGCTTGAGCTGGGCCATCTTGCAGCGTTGACGGCGGCCATTGGCGGGTCTTTTGCGTCAATCATTGTGCGCAAGATCGGACGGGACGAACGGACCGCTGTGATGATGCTGTATCCGATGATTGCGAACTTCCTGGTGATGGGCGCCTTGCTGCCCTTTGTTTATAAGCCTGTTCCGATTGAGGAATTCGGCATGATGGCATCAATCGCGGTGCTGGGCTTTACCGGCGCGCTGTGTCTGATCGCAGCCTACAAATCTGGCGAGGCGGTGATCGTCGCGCCGATGCAATACAGCCAGATCATCTGGGCTTCGGTCTTTGGAGCGCTGTTTTTCGACGAACAGATTGGCCAGACAACGGCCATCGGCGCTGGCGTTATCATCGCGTCGGGTCTTTATATTGTGCTGCGCGAAAGCCGGGGTGGCGGATCTGAAAACCGGCCTGTGTTGCGCACGCGCAGTCGTGTCGAGACGGGCACGGCGCCTCGGGTCAGCCAATCGCTTGATCCAAAAGACAGGGGCCCGTGAGGTCTTGCCAACTGCGCGGGCCTCGCTTATGCCGCCCGCACGGTCGGGCTGTAGCGCAGCCTGGTAGCGCACCTGCTTCGGGAGCAGGGGGTCGGAGGTTCGAATCCTCTCAGCCCGACCAATTTCACGATGTTTTTCACGTTACGCGCCGCCTGTCGCAGGCTCTGTTTCGCGGTGAGCGGACAATGAAGCCGCCTCTGCCTGGTCTGTTTGCAAGGTTTGCGCATAGGCCCGTGACAGTGGGTTCTGCGCCTGTGTCGCAAAACAGCTCATGGGCAGGTCTTCGACGATACGGGCGTCGTCCAGAACGACAATCCGGTGGGCGAGATGGCGCAGGGGGGCAAGGTCGTGACTGACGATAAGCATCGTCGTGGCGCGCTTGCGGTGGATGTCTTGCAAAAGACGGATCGTGCTAAGCTGCGCAGCCAGATCAAGCGATGAGAGCGGTTCATCCAGGATCAGGACCTGCGGTTCAGCGGCCAAGGCGCGTGCAAGTGCAACGCGTTGGCACTGCCCGCCCGACAGCGCGTGCGTGCGCCGTGTGAAACTGTCTTGCGGCAGGTCGAACGTCGCCAAAAGCGATCGCGCCTGCTTCAGACGCTGCGCGCGCGGTCCAATGCCAAAGCCGTTCAGCGTTTCCAGAACGGTGTTTTGCGCCGTTAGATATGGGCTGAGCGATTGGGTTGGGTCCTGCCACAGATACTGCATCTGTTGGCGCGCAGCGCCCCGGCCCGGGGTGATGGTTTCGCTGTTCAGGGTGATGGTGCCGGTATCAGCCGTCTCGAGCCCGGTGAGGCACCGTGCGAGGGTTGATTTGCCGGCACCGGACCTGCCGATCAGGCCGACAACCTCGCCTTTGGCGATGCTCAGGCTGACGTCGCGTAGCCAGGCGCGCCCGTAGAAGGTTTTGGTCAGGCCTTGAATGTCTAGCATGGGTTTTGCAGTGCGGTTGCAGCCGTGGCCAAAGCGCGGGCGGCGGGGGCTTTGGAGATCGCGAGGTCGGCGATATCTGCGTCTTCGACAAGGCGTCCGGCATGCATCACCAGCGTGCGCGTGGCGATCCTGCGGACGGCGCGCAGATCGTGGCTGATGAACAGGACTGACGCGCCTGTTTCATCGGCGGCGGTGTTGAGGGCGGTGAGGATGTCGTGTTCGGTCAGTACATCGAGCCCGGTCGTTGGCTCGTCTGCGATCAAGAGGCGCGGGCGCAGGATCAGGGCCATCGCGATGAGCACGCGTTGCTTCATGCCGCCCGAAAGCTGATAGGGAAAAAGCCCGGTCACATCGGGTTGCAGGGCCACGGCATCCAAGGCCTGTGACACTGCGGCCTTGGTGTCGCGCCCGGCGATTTGGGCGGCTTCGGCCAGTTGCGTGCCAACGCGGCGCACCGGCGTCAGCGCGGTGCCGGGGCTTTGGAAAATCTGGAAGACACTGCGCCCGCGCGCCGCGCGCCATGTTGCGGGGCTGGCATCTGTGAGCGACGTGCCGTCGAGCCGGATGGATCCCGCCAAAACGCGCAACGGCGTGCGAAGCAGCCCACAGAGCGTTCCCGCTGTGAGCGACTTGCCGCAACCGCTGGCCCCGACCAATCCGACGCGTTCGCTTTCGGCGATGTCAAAGCTGATGGCATCTAGCAAAGGCGCGGAAAACGGCAGGCCGACGCTTAGATTTTGCACCTGTAAAAGGGCTACCATTCGTAAGGCTCCCGCGTGTCTAGAAGATCGCGAAGTCCTTCGCCGATCAGGTTCAGGGCAAGTACTGCGGCGGTGACTGCCAGGCCCGGCACGAGCAGCATATGCGGCGCCTGCGAGAAGAAGGGGCGTGCTTGGTTCAGCATTGCACCCCATTCCGGGGTTGGAGGCTGTGCGCCGATGCCCAGAAAGCTGAGCGCGGACAGTGCCAAAAGCACCGAGGCCGTTTCAAGCGAGATGATTACGGCAAGCGGTGGCAGCACTTGTGGAAGGATATGCCGCACAATAACGCGCAGCCGGGATGCACCGGACAGGTAGGCGGCCCGCACAAAATCGCGCTGGCTGGCGGAGAGCACCAAGGCTCGCACCATGCGCGCGTTTGACGGCCACCAAGCCGCGGCAATCCCGATGATAGAGGCCTGAAGGGACGCCCCCATGAAGCCGATAATGGCCAGCGCAAGCACCAGTGTCGGAAACGCCATGATGATATCGGCAAGCCGCATCATGACCATATCCACGCGGCCTCCGGCGACGGCGGCGATCACACCCCAAGGCAGCGCGATGGCAAGGATTGCCAGCATCGTTGCAAAGGCCGCCCCAAGAGAGACCGGCACCGCGTGGATCAACCGCGATAACACATCGCGGCCCAGATGATCGGTGCCCAACGGATGCGTGTCGGACGGTCCGGCAAGGCGGGCCAAAAGATCCATTTGTGCAGGTGGTGCGATGTCGACAAATAGCGGCGACAGGCCCAGCACGACAAATCCCAAAAGCAGCGCAACGCCCATCATCAGGCCAAAGCGCCCACCGCGCAGCCCAAAGCGCAAGGCGGGTAAAGAGAGGTGCCGTTCAATCATCCGACAAGGTCCGGCGCAGTTGAGGATCGGTGAAGAACACAACGATATCGGCAAGGATGCTCATCGTGAAGAAGATCAGCCCCATGAACACCAGATACGCCTGGATCACGGGAAAATCGCGTTGGGCGATGGCTTGCAGGATGAGTTGCCCCAGCCCCGGCCAGCCAAAGATGCTTTCCACAATGACCACGCCGCCAAGCAAGGCGCCGAATGTATTGGCCCATGCGGTTGCAAGGGGGCCAACGATGCGCGGTGCGATATGGCTTATCAGGATCCGCCTTGGCGCAAGGCCTTTGGCAATGGCAAGGCGGATGTGATCTTCGCTGAGCTCGGCGCGGATCCGTTCATAGACGACGCGCCCCAGCGATGCCCCTGCGCCAAGCCCAAGGGTCAGGGCGGGCAGGATCAGATCAGACCAGGTGCCATCGCTAACCAGACGACCCCAGCCGATGGTCAGCACGAACAGGTAGATAAAAAGAAGCGCCAGCCAGAAAGACGGGATCGACACCAACAGGATCGTCAGCCCGCGCATGCAGGCGGCGACGCCGCGATTGCGGCTGAGCGCGCAAACGCCAAAGACGACCGACACCAGCACCGCTCCGATCAATGCGCTGACAGCAAGCGAAAGCGTTGCTGGCAACCGCATCGCGATTTCGGTCACGACGCTGCGGCCCGTTGCAATGGAGGTGCCCAGATCAAGCTGGACGGCCCGGCCAAGCCAATCGAGATAGCGCAGCAAGAACGGCTGATCGAGGCCATACTCGGCCCGCAAGGCGGCGATGTCTTCGGGTTTTGGCACGACGCCCAAGGCGCGTAGTTCCATCATCACGGGATCGCCCGGTGCGATGGCGACAATGGCGAAGGCAACCACGGACATGCCAAGCAGGGTCGGCACGGCCACTGCCAGCCGGATCAGAATGAATCTGAGCATTTATCAAGTCCTGAAGGGCAGAGCCTTAGGAAAGGCTCTGCCTGTTGAGGTCGGTTTACTGATTGACCATCGTGACATTGCCGTAGTCGATCCAGTCGGCGTATTCCGACATTGGAACATCGACGCCCGGACGCGACAGTGCAAAATTCGGCACCATCAGGATCGGGATTGCCACAAGATCATCCTGCACGATGGCGCGGTGTGCTGCGCGGACCTTTTCGATAACTTCGTCCCGCGTTTGCGCCTTGCGACCGTCGCTTAGCAACGCGTCAACATGCGCGCCGGGGGCGAAAAACTTGTAGCCGCCCCAAGGCGTTGTCGTGGTGAAGAGGTTATTGAGCAGGTAGGTCGGATCGGTGTTGTTGTTGGATGCAAACTCAAGGTACAGATCCGCCTCACCGGTATCGAGATACGTGGAGCCGTAGACACCGCTGTCATCGACCTCGACCAGATCGATATCGACGCCGACATCCGCAAACATCTGTTCCAGCATTTCCGGCATCGGTTTCACGGTCGAGACATTCGGATAAGCCGCGACCAGACGCAGGGTCAGCTTGCGCCCGTCTTTTTCGCGGATGCCGTCGCTGCCAAGGGTCCAACCGGCGGCTTCCAGCAGGTCGGCGGCTTTGGCGGTATCATAGCCAAATCCGTCGGTATGCGTATCGCCGAGGTTGAACATCCAGCCCGGCAAAATGCCCTTTGCGGGCTCACCACGGCCTGCATATAGCACGCTTGCGATGGTCTCGCGGTCGATGGCCCAGGCAAGCGCTTCGCGGACCTGGCGGTCCTGCATGATATCGAACGGCGCTTCGCCGTTGATGTTGGTCATCATCGCCACGTACCGGATCGGACGGCTTTCATGCAGCACGACCGAGCCATCCTGCGGCATCGACAAGAGCATTTGCGGTGTCACCTCGCCGATGATGTCAATTTCGCCGTTTTGCAGGGCAAGCAAACGGGCATTGTCATCAGCGATAAAGCGGAAGGTCAGCTGATCGACATAGGGTGCGTCGCCCCAGTAGGCCTCGTTGCGCACGACGGTGATCTGTTGGTTTGGATCGTAGCTTTCAAGCAGGTAAGGGCCGGTTCCAACCGGGTTTGCAGCGCGATCCTCGGACGGCCCGAACAGCGATGTCCCGCGATGGGTCATATTTTCGATGACAAGCGCAGAGCCGGTTTCGGACGCAAAGCTGATCTGATATTCGCCAAGCTTTTCAAAGCTGTCTTGATCGATCTGCAAAAAGTCGGACTTGCCGGTATCGTAAAGCTTGAGCGCGGCGATGGTGCTGTCGGCGTTCAGCGGTGTCCCATCCGAGAACGTCACGCCTTCGCGCAGGGTCACGGTGTAGGTGCCGTCTGCATAGTCCCAATCCTGAAAAAGCAGAGGTGCAGGCAGAAAGTTTTCATCCGGCTTGACCGCCGTTTCGACGATCTGCGCGGCGGGGCGGCGCGTGGTGAAGGTGAACTTTTCCGGATCGACTGAATATCGGTCCTGTTTGACAGCAATGGTCAGGGCGTTTTCAGCAAGGGCTGCAGAGAAGGCCAGCGGCAGGCACAGCAACGTCGCGGCGGTTGTCCGCGCGAAAAAGGAGACGTGTTTCATGATTTTGGATCCTGTTGAGGGATAGAGTTTCGAGAAAAACCTAAATCACAACAGGGGGCGCGCGGGACGCGTAGGGTGGCCAGGCAAAGGCCGTGATGGACGGGCTGTCGCGCGTGGTGAGAGGCGCATCGGCATAAGCCATGATCTGTGCGTTAAGGGCTGGAGCGGTCAAAGGCAGTGCCGCGATCTGGGCGGCGAAGAAATCGCAACTCAGATCAATTTCGCGGTCGTCCGTTTCGTCCAGATTGATCGAAATCGTTTGAGTGTCGGCTCCGGTACACAACGTGTAGGTCAGCGTATCGCCTTGCATCACAAGCATTGTGCCCGGCGGTCGGATGACTGCGCTGACCACGAGGGTTAGGCAGAAAAGAACGCCAAAAATATGATGAAGTCGACGCAAATGGACACTCGAATTTCTTAAAACTGCCAAAAGACTGGATGCGGTCTTGGGGCGGTGATCTATGGCATTGTACCGCATCGGCATCGCGGCACCTTCGCTTGAACTATTCCGCAGTCGCCATGCGTTGGCAAGCCAAAGACGACACGACATACTGTTGCTGATGCGGGCTCAAAGAGGACGCGGGAAAAGCAACGCTTATGTCTTACGCTCGATTTGCGATTTACTATCTGCCGCCTGCCGGGCCATTGGCGGATTTTGGGGCTGCCTGGTTGGGGTGGGACATCGCGCGTGGGTGCGTGACCCGCCAGCTCGACGTGCCCGATTTGGCGGATGTCACAGCGGCACCGGGCAAATACGGGTTGCACGGAACGCTGAAGCCGCCCTTCCGATTGGCCGCAGGGCAGACATGCGAGGGCTTGCAGGCTGCAACAGCCGCGCTTGCGGGGCAGCTTGAGCCGGTCACCTGCGAGGGGCTGGAACTGTCGGTTCTGGACCGCTTTTTGGCCTTGACGCCAACGGGTGATCCGGCGGCCTTGCAGCAGCTTGCTGCAGCCTGTGTCCGCCAGCTTGACCGGTTTCGCGCGCGCGCCCGCCCTGCCGAGCTTGCCAAGCGGCGCAAGGTTGGGCTGAGCGCGCGGCAAGACGCGCTGCTGATGCGATGGGGGTATCCTTATGTAATGGAGGATTTTCGCTTCCATCTGACACTGATCGGACAGGTGCCAAAGGCCGGACTTGCCGTTTGGCAGACGTGTCTTGCCAGTCATTTGCCGCCGCTTCCAAGGCCCTTTGTTCTGGATCAGATCGCTTTATGTGGCGAACGTGCCGACGGGCGGTTTGAGCTGATCGATCGCTACGGGCTGCGCGGTTAGCAGAGTGGCGTTCCGGGTCATGATTTTGCGATAGCCACGCCTGTCGCAAAAAGCAAAAGGCGCGACCGAAGCCGCGCCTTTCTTTAGTCTGGAGAGGTGGGATTATTCCCAGCCGACCGTGTTCAGGATTTCCTGAGCCGGTGCAATGTTGTCGGCAATGTCTGACAGCTTGATCGTGTCGGGGCGGAAGATGCCCAGAGACGCAACCGATTCAGACAGACCCACACCGGGGACGCCGGGGTATTCATCGTTGCCCGCCGAGAAATACTGCTGAGCCTGGTCGGAGGCCAGATACTCGAGGAACTTCACAGCGTTGTCTTTGTTCGGAGCATTCGCAGCAACACCACCACCCGAGATGTTCATGTGCGCGCCGATGTCGTTCTGGTTGGGGAAGACCCAGCCGATCCCTGCGAGATCTTCTGCCGACATGGTGCTGTCGCCTTTGCGCAGCGCGCGTGCATAGTAGTAGGTGTTCGACATTGCGATGCCGCACTCACCCGATGCGATACCGCGCAGCTGGTCGGTGTCACCGCCCTGCGGTGCACGGGCGAAGTTGCCCACAACGGCTTCGGCCCAGCCTTTCACAGCGTCTTCACCCAGGTGGTCGACAAGCGAGGCCACGATGTTCTGTGTATAGACGTTCGACGAAGACCGGATGCAGACCATGCCCGCATATTCCGGGTTTGCCAGATCCTGGTATGTCTGGGGTGGGTTCGTCACGTTTTCCTTGTCGTAGAACAGGATCCGTGCGCGCTGTGAGAAGCCGAACCACTGGTTGTCGTCATCCTGCAGGTAAGCGGGAATGCTTGCCTCAAGCACTTCGCTTTCGGTCGGCTGCAGCAGACCAAGCTCTTTGGCGCGGGTCAGGCGGACCGTGTCGACGGTGAGGAAGATGTCAGCGGGTGAGTTCGCACCCTCGGCTTCCATGCGGGTAATCAGTTCGTCGGCCTTGCCTTCGATCCGATTGATTGTGATGCCTGTCATCTCTTCAAAATCAGAGTAGAGACGTTCGTCGGTGTCATAGTGCCGCGAAGAATAAAGGTTCAGCTCGCCTTCGGCGAATGCCGGGACAGCTGTGATGGTGGTTGCCGCAGCAGCGAGCGCCATCAAAGATGCTTTAGTGGTGAAACGCATTAGTATACTCCCATAATCAGATTCCTGATAAAATCCATCGGATACCCGAATCCTACCGGGATGCAAGTAGACCTAGGGAAATAGTCAGAAATAAAGGCCCTTGAATTCCGGGTACTTTCCCCTAACGCAAAACGCCCAAAAAACAGGCGTACCGCTGCAAAAGCGACGACTTTCCGCCATTTACGTTGATGTTTTTGTTGCGATGCGTGCAGGGTAGACCTCTATGCAAAGCTTTTTTGACGAAATGAACGGTGTGGGCGACGAGGTGCGCATGCCGTACGCTCATTTTGACGAGTGGTTCAAAGGCGAGGATCTGGCAAGCTTGCGGGCCAAGCAGCGCGAAGCCGAAGAAGTGTTTCGCCTGATGGGAATTACCTTCAATGTCTACGGTCGCAACGAGGCCGAAGAGCGGCTGATCCCGTTTGATATCATCCCACGCATCATTGCCGCGCGCGAATGGCAAAAGCTGTCGCGCGGGATCGAACAGCGCGTGCGGGCGATCAACGCGTTTCTCCATGACATCTATCACCGGCAAGAGATCATCCGCGCGGGGCGTATTCCGAAAGAGATGATCGCGCAGAACGACGCGTTCCTGCCGCAGATGATCGGGGTCACGCCGCCCGGTGGAATTTACACGCATATCGTTGGCACCGATCTGGTGCGCACCGGTGCTGATGAATTTTACGTGCTTGAAGACAATGCGCGCACGCCGTCCGGGGTCAGCTATATGCTGGAGAACCGGGAGACGATGCTGCAGATGTTCCCCGAGCTTTTCAGCCAGAACAAGGTGCGCGCCGTGTCGGGCTATCCGCGGGCGTTGCAACGCTCGCTTGCGGCCTGTGCGCCGCCGGGATGCAGCGGCCCGCCGCGTGTGGCGGTGCTGACGCCGGGCATTCACAATTCGGCCTATTACGAGCATTCGTTCTTGGCCGATAAGATGGGCGTTGAACTTGTTGAAGGGCATGACCTGCGCGTGGTCGATGGCCGGATCGCGATGCGCACCACGCAAGGCTATCAGCCGATTGATGTGCTGTATCGGCGTGTCGATGATGATTTTCTGGACCCGTTGAATTTCAATCCCGAAAGCGCGCTGGGCGTTCCGGGCATCATGGATGTCTACCGCGCGGGTGGCATTACGATTGCCAATGCGCCGGGCACGGGGATTGCCGACGACAAGGCAATCTATAGCTACATCCCCGAGATTGTGGAGTTCTATACCGGCGAGAAGGCGATCTTGAAGAACGTGCCGACATGGCGTTGTTCGGATCCGGACTCGCTGGGCTATGTACTTGAGAACCTTGCTGATCTGGTGGTGAAGGAAGTGCATGGTTCGGGCGGGTACGGCATGCTGATCGGGCCGACAGCCACCAAGAAGGACATCCGCGCGTTCGAAAAGAAGCTGCGCGCCCGGCCTGGCAATTACATTGCGCAACCGACGCTCTCGCTGTCGACGGTGCCGATTTTCACGCGCGACGGGTTGGCGCCGCGCCACGTGGATTTGCGCCCCTTTGTGTTGGTCTCGCCCGACAAGATCGACATCACGCCCGGCGGGCTGACGCGGGTGGCGTTGCAGAAGGGATCGCTGGTCGTGAATTCGTCGCAAGGCGGCGGCACCAAGGACACTTGGGTGCTGGAGGACTGAGGCGATGCTGGGCAAAACCGCAAATGGTCTGTTCTGGATGTTTCGCTTGTTGGAGCGCTCGGAAAACACGGCCCGGATGATTGAAACCGGCCAGCGGATCGCGCTGACGCGGGCCGAGGCGAGCGATGATGAATGGGCGTCGATCCTGCAGGCGGCGGCGGTCAGCCAAGGTTATCACGCCAAATTCGACGAGGTGACGCGCGACAAAGCCATCGACTGGATGCTGCGCGATAAGGACAACCCATCCTCTGTCCGCTCGGTCATTGGCACGGCGCGTAACAACGCGCGGATGGTGCGCACGGCGCTGACCAACGAGGTGTGGGAAGCGGTGAATTCCTGCTACATCCGCTTGAACGAGGTGCTGGCCCGCAAGGTCTCGGAACGGGACCTGCCCAAAGCGCTTGAGATCATCCGCCAGCGCAGCGCCTTTGTGCGCGGGGCAACCCACGGCACGATGATGCGCAACGATTGCTATGATTTTGCGCGGCTTGGCACGTTTATCGAACGCGCGGACAATACGGCGCGCATTCTGGACGTGAAATACTATGTGCTGCTGCCCTCGGCGCTTTCGGTGGGATCAAGTCTGGATAATGTCCAGTGGGAGACGATCCTGCGATCCGTCAGTGCGCATGGCGGCTACCGGATGACCCATGGGCATAAGGTCAGCCCGCGTGCGATTGCAGAATTTCTGGTGCTTGATCCGCGCATGCCTCGGAGCCTCTTTTTCTGCACTGGCAAGCTGCGCGACAATCTGGGGTATCTGGCGTCTGATTACGGAATGAAGCAGCCTAGCCACATGATGGTCGACGAACTGTGCCGCCGGTTCATGTCGCATGATATTGATGCGATCTTTGATTACGGTCTGCATGAATACATCCAGGATGTGATTGGCACGTTAGGCGGGCTGAGCCGGCAGATCGAAATTGATTACAGGTTCTATGAGTAGCCCATGCGTTTGAAAATCTCTCATACGACCCGCTATGATTACGACGCCCCGGTGCCGTTTGGTTTGCAGCAGCTGCGCAAAACGCCGAAATCAACGCGCGGTCAGTCAGTGCTGAACTGGAAAACCAGCGTGGAGGGGGGATCCAAGCAGCTGAGCTTTGAAGATTACCACCGCAACACGACCGAACTGTTGAGCTTTGATGCGGGCACCACCAGCCTTGTCATCCGTTCGGAGGGGCAAGTGCAGATGGCCGACACGGCGGGCATTGTCGGGCTGCATCAGGGGTTTACGCCGCTTTGGTTGTTCTTGCGTAGCACAGCGCAAACGCAGATCGGGGCAGGAGTGCGCCAGATTGCAAGGTTGGCCGAGGGCGGGACCGATTTGAAGCTGCTGCATGATCTGTCTGCGCGCATCCGCGAAGCGATCTCGTACGAGATCAACGCGTCAGAGCCGACCTGGAGCGCCGAGGATGCGATCGCGGCCGGGCGTGGCGTGTGCCAGGATCACACCCATGTCTTTGTGGCCTGCGCGCGGCACCTTGGTTTTCCGGCACGCTATGTGTCGGGCTATTTGATGATGAACGACCGGGTCGATCAGGACGCGACCCACGCGTGGGCTGAGGTGCATGTCGATGATCTTGGCTGGGTCGGGTTCGATGTGTCGAACGCCATTTCGCCTGATATGCGCTATGTCCGTGTCGCGACGGGCCTTGACTATACCGAAGCGGCCCCAGTGTCGGGACGTCATTACGGGAGTGCTGGCGAAACGCTGTCGGTCTCGGTAGAGGTGATGCAGCAACAATAAAACGCAGGGGCGTGCGCGGATTATGACTTATTGCGTCGGCATGAAGCTCAATCGGGGGCTTGTGTTCATGTCGGATACCCGGACGAATGCGGGTGTCGATAACATTTCAACCTTTCAGAAAATGCAAACATGGGAAGTGCCGGGCGAGCGTGTGTTGACGCTGATGAGCGCGGGCAACCTTGCGACGACGCAGGCTGTTATCAGCTTGTTGGAAGAGCGCAACAAGGCGCCTGATGACCGGGCATCTTCGCTGCTGACGGTGCCATCGATGTTTCGGGCGGCGCAGCACATTTCGGAGTTGTTGCACCAGGAGATCGAGGCGCATGCCAATGGCGGGCAGCAGGCTGACAGCACCTTTGATGCGACGCTTATTCTGGGGGGCCAGATCGCGGGCAGCGCGCCGCGGTTGTTCCTGATCTATCCGGAAGGGAATTTCATCGAAGCCGGGGAAGACACGCCGTTTTTCCAGATCGGTGAGACTAAGTACGGTCGCCCGATTCTGGTGCGGGCCTATGACCCTGACATGGGGTTTGAGGCGGCAGTGAAACTGATGATGGTCAGCTTTGATTCTACGATCAAAGCCAATTTGTCGGTGGGCGCCCCGCTGGATTTGCATATCTATGAGGAAGGCGCGTTGACCCTTGGTCCGCGCCGCCGGATCGAGGCAGATGATCCTTACTTTCAAACTGTGTCAAATGGCTGGGGCGATGCGTTGAAGCTGGCCTTTGACAGCCTGCCGGATTTCGAGCTTTAGGCGTCGTCCAGAAGATCTTTGAGCAGCGGATTGGGGAACCGGCGCTCCAGACGCACGGCAAAGAACGCCTCGGCTATGCCCAGATCGAAAGGGCTTTCGGAGAGCACGCCACTGGCCAGCTCGTCGCGCACAACGATGGGGGGAACCAGCGCCAGCCCCACATTTTCACGCGCCAGAAGGCGGAGCATGGCCATATCGTCTACCTCGGCGGCGATCTGGGGTTGCAGGCCAAGCCGATCGGTCAGGGCATCAAACCCGGTGCGAATGCTGCTTTCGCGGTTGGGCAGCAGGACGGGCTGGCGGGACAGCAAGTCGCGCAGGTCGCGGGCGTTCTCCAACCGCTCTGGCGCGCCGACAAGGCTGACGGGTTGCTCGTCCAGCCGGTTCACGACGAATTTCGTGAGCGCGTCCGCAGGCGGGGCCTGATTGAGCAGGATGATGTCGAGGTTCAGGCTTTCCAGCCCGCGCATCAGCGCTGAGGCGGTGCCAGAGCGCAGGATCACGTCGACATCCTCGCGCCCTAGCAACGGACGTAGAAACCCGATCTGAAAGTTGCGTGAGAGCGTCGCAAGCGCGCCGACACGAAGCGCTTTGCGGGCGGCCCCCGTCTGGTTGAGCGTACCCAGCAGTTCGGCCCCGGTGGCGAAGATCGTGTCGGCGTGATCCAGCGCGATGCGCCCCGCCTCTGTCAGGTGCAGCGCGCGGCCACGGCGTTCGAACAGCGCGTGACCCAGCCGTTCTTCGAGCGTCTTGATCTGGGTGGACAGCGCCGATTGCGACAGGTTCAACCGCTCGGCCGTGCGGGTGAGGTTGCCGTCATGGGCCACGGCCCAGAAATAGCGCAGATGGTTGTAATTCATTTGATCCATACATCTAAAATATAGAACGATATATTAAAAACAATGTATTTAACCTATGAGGGTGCGACATTTAGGTAGTCTCCAACCAAGATGACTTTCAGGAGCCGCCCCCGATGTATCTGTCCTTGCTACCTCTGTTTGCCGCGCTGGCCTTGTATGCCGCCGCTCTTTTCGCGTTTCGGACGCCGGGGATGCGCCCCGCAGGGGTGCCGCGTGTGGCCGAACTGGCGACTTTGGCGGCGCTGGGGCTGTCGGTGCTCAGCGCGTTTGTTCTGTATACGCATGGGCCGTCGACAAGCCCGCTAATCGGGGTCGCCGGGCTTGGCTTTGCGGCGAAACTGGACATTGTGAGCATTACACTTCTGACGCTGGTCTCGTTCGTGGGCTGGGTCGTGGTGCGCTTTGCGGCGACCTATATGGACGGTGAAGATCGGCAGGGCAGCTTCACCGGATGGCTCTGCATGACACTGGGCACTGTGCTTTTGCTGGTGCAGTCGGGCAATATCGGCGGCTTGGTCATCGCGTGGATTGCGACGAGCTTTTTCTTGCACAAGCTGCTGCTCTTTTATCCCGAGCGCCCGGGGGCGATCCGGGCAGCCAAAAAGAAGGCCATCACCGCGCGCACGGGCGATGTGGCCTTGATCGTGGCGGCCATTCTGCTGATCGTCAGCTTCGGCACCGGCGATATCGCAACCATCCTGACCGAGGCGCGCACGGCGGAGGCCACGGCGGCGACACTGACCGCGGCGGGGCTGCTCGCGGTGGCGGCGCTACTGAAATCTGCGCAATTCCCGACCCATGGCTGGCTCACCGAAGTGATGGAGGCACCGACGCCTGTCTCCGCTCTGCTGCACGCAGGTGTCATCAACGCGGGCGGCTTCCTGTTGATCCGGTTTGCCGACGTGATGCTGATGGCCCCCGGCGTGATGGCTGTGCTGGTTATGATTGGCGGCTTTACGGCGCTGTTCGGCGGGTTGGTGATGCTCACGCAATCGGCGGTGAAGACGTCACTGGCGTGGTCCACGGTCGCGCAGATGGGTTTTATGATCTTACAGTGCGGCCTGGCGTTGTTCCCGCTGGCGCTCCTGCACATCGTGGCGCACTCGCTCTATAAAGCGCATGCGTTCATGGCGTCGGGCAGCGCGGTGCAAGGCGTCGCCTCGATCCGCAGGCCCGGCCCTGTGGCGATCCCCAATGGCAAAGCGGTGCTGCGCGCGTTCATTGCGGCGCTGGCGATCTATGGCCTGATCGGTCTAGTCTTTGGCTTTGACGGTAAGTCCCCGCAAGCCATCGCGCTGGGTGCGATCCTGATCTTCGGTGTTGCGTATCTGTTGGCGCAAGGTCTGGCCGATGCTGCCCCCCGGGCTTTGACGCTGCGGACGGCGACGGCGGCGACCATCGCCTCGGTCAGCTACTTCGCGCTGCAGCGTGGAGCCGAGTGGATCACCAAAGGCACCTTGCCCGCGACCCCGGCCCCCGGTCCGCTGGAATGGGCGCTGATCGTGCTGGCGCTTATCAGCTTCGGTCTGGTCGCGATTGCGCAAGCCATGTTCCCGCTTTGGGCGAGCCATCCGGCGGCGTCGGGCCTGCGCGTTCACCTATCCAATGGGCTTTACGCTAATGCGGTCTTTGACCGTCTCGTTGCAGGCTGGCGCTTGCGGAAGACCACTTAAGGAAAGGCCCGGATCATGCTTATGAAACAGGATACAACGATGATAACCGATGCTCCTTTGGGTCAGGCCGCCGATGCAGCAACCCGCCAGATCCCGCCGCTTTGGCCCTTGGCGACCAGCGTTGCGGTGAACCCTTTCCTGGGTCAGACGGGCGAGAGCCTTGCTATGACCGCCGCCCGGATGGAGCGTGCCGCAGGCATTCGCGTGACGCTGCCCCGGCAGGATTATCTGGCGAAGATCCGTGCCGGAGAGATCACCGATGTGGATATGCAACTCGCGCTGGATGCGTTTGACGGCGACAAGCCTGCCACACCTGCGGCACTGCGCAAAGCGGCGGCCCGGACGCAGCCCGCCCCCAAAGCGCTGCCGACGATTGCCGAACTGGTGCAAGACGTCACCGGTACGAACTGGCCCGAGATTGTGGCGGATCGGATCGGCGTTTGGGCGGCTGGTTATTTTGACGAAGGTCAGGCGCTGTGGCCTGTCGCCAAGCGCAGCGGTGCGTTTGAAGCATGGCACGCCTTTGCCCGCCGCGATCTGACGCCCGAAATCCTTGGCCTCGCCAATTTCGCGATGACGGTTGAGACGACGTCGCGCACCGCGTCTTCCGCTTTGGAGAGTGCGGCGCTGACCATCGGGCTATCGCCTGTGGCCGCAGAGAGCTATTTCCACCGGCTGATGACGGACCTGTCCGGGTGGGGTCAGGTTGCGCGGTTCAAGCTGTTTGAGGCCGAGCTGAAAGAGGGCGAAGACAGCACGGCGACCGATCTGCTGACCGCGCGGATGCTGTGGGAAGCGGCACTTTACATGCAGCACAAGGATCAGATCGACGCGAAATGGGTCGAGGTTATTACTGCCCACGAGACGCCGATTGCGCCGACAGAAGAGCATATCATCGACGTACTTTTGCAATCCGCTGCCGACCGCGCGGCAGAGCGGAATCTGGTTGCCAAGTTCGCCCATGGCGCGCTGAGCAAAGGGACAGAGCGGCCCGCATTGCAGGCGGCGTTCTGTATCGACGTGCGCTCGGAAGTGTTCCGGCGGGCGCTGGAAAGCGTGGATGCCGGGATCGAGACTATCGGGTTTGCAGGCTTCTTTGGCCTAGGTGTGCAGCACCATAGCTTTGCCTCGGACGTGGCTGAAAACCGGTTACCGGTTCTGCTGAACCCCGGTGTGAACACGGTCACGACCGATCCGTCTGATACAGATATGTCGACCCGCCTTGCCGCCCGCGCCGTGCGCGCCTGGGGCCGGTTCAAGCTGGCTGCCGTATCCTCATTCGCCTTTGTGGAGGCGGCAGGTCCCATCTATGCGGGAAAACTCGTGCGCGATACTTTGGGGCTGTCGTCCCACGCCAAATCCGCCGACCCCGCTCCGTCCTTTGACGCAGCGATGGACCTGCCGACCAAGATCGC
>CAKZXZ010000119.1 GCA_937883775.1 uncultured Paracoccaceae bacterium | reverse complement strand
GGTACGGTTGTGACCGGTCGTGTTGAGCGCGGCGTGATCAACGTGGGCGACGAGATTGAAATCGTGGGCATCCGCGACACGACCAAGACGACCTGCACATGCGTTGAAATGTTCCGCTAGCTTCTTGACCGCGGTGAAGCAGGCGACAACATCGGCGCATTGCTGCGTGGTGTCGATCGTGACGGCGTTGAGCGTGGTCAGGTTCTCTGCAAGCCGGGTTCCGTGACACCGCACACGAAGTTCGAGGCCGAAGCCTATATCCTGACCAAGGAAGAAGGCGGGCGTCATACGCCGTTCTTTGCGAACTACCGTCCGCAGTTCTACTTCCGGACCACAGACGTGACCGGTACCGTTGAACTGCCTTCCGGCACAGAAATGGTGATGCCGGGCGACAACCTGAAGTTCAACGTCGAACTGATCGCGCCGATTGCGATGGAAAACGGCCTGCGCTTCGCCATTCGCGAAGGTGGCCGCACCGTCGGCGCGGGCGTGGTATCAAAGATCATCGAGTAATCGATCGATAGCTTTCGCCGCGTCGCTCGTCGGCGCGGGATAAACAAAAAAAGACGCGATGAAGGGCGGCAATTCCGTCGCCCTTCCTCTCCGTTTAAAACCCGATAAGGGATACTAAAAATGGCCATTCAAAGCCAAAACATCCGTATTCGCCTCAAGGCGTTCGATTACCGCGTTCTGGATGCCAGCACGCAGGAGATCGTGAACACCGCGAAGCGGACCGGGGCAGACGTGCGCGGACCGATCCCGTTGCCGAACAAGATTGAAAAATACACCGTTCTGCGTGGTCCCCACGTGAACAAGAAATCTCGCGACCAGTTCGAGATCCGCACACACAAGCGGCTCCTGGATATCGTCGATCCCACACCTCAGACCGTGGACGCGCTGATGAAGCTCGACCTCGCGGCTGGTGTGGATGTGCAGATTTCGGTTTGAGGAGAGTGACAGATGTTACGCTCTGGAGTGATAGCAAAGAAAGTCGGCATGACCCGGCTTTTCATGGAGGACGGAAAGCAGATTCCTGTGACCGTTCTTCAGTTGGACAAGCTACAGGTTGTTGCGCAGCGCACGCCTGAACAGCACGGCTATGCGGCTGTTCAGCTTGGTGCCGGTGCGGCCAAAGCCAAGCGGACCAGCCAGGCCATGCGCGGCCATTTCGCGGCGGCCAAGGTAGAGCCCAAGCGCAAGATCGCGGAATTCCGCGTCGCGCCTGAGAACATGATCGATGTGGGCGAGGAAATTACCGCGAACCACTATTTCGAAGGTCAGTTCGTGGATGTGTCCGGTACTTCAATCGGTAAGGGCTTTGCCGGTGCCATGAAACGGCACAATTTCGGCGGTCTGCGGGCCAGCCACGGCGTGTCGATCAGCCACCGCTCTCACGGTTCCACCGGCCAGTGTCAGGAGCCGGGTCGCGTCTTCAAGGGTAAGAAGATGGCCGGCCACATGGGGGCGGCGAAGGTGACAACGCAGAACCTGCAGGTTGTGCGCACCGATGCCGACCGGGGCCTGATCATGGTCAAAGGGGCTGTACCGGGCTCCAAAGGCGGATGGGTGACGATCAAGGACGCGGTGAAGAAACCGTTTCCCGAGAACGCCATTTTGCCAGCAGGTCTGAAATCGGCTGCAGAGGCGGCTGAGAAAGCGGCCGAAGAAGCAGCCGCCGCAGCCGCGGCAGAGGCTGAAGCCGAAGCGAAGCGTCTGGCCGAAGAGCAGGCCGCGCAGGAAGCGGCAGCCATGGAAGAGGCGGAAGCCTCGATCAAGGCCGATGAAGCCGCGGAAGGTGCAGAAGCAGCCGCCGAACCCGAGGCCGAGAAGAAGGATGATGAGCAATGAAGGTCGACGTCATCAAACTAGACGGCAAGAAAGCCGGCTCGGTCGATCTTGGCGAGACGGTCTTCGGGCTCGAACCGCGCGCTGATATCCTGCACCGCGTGGTGCGCTGGCAGCGCAACAAGGCGCAGGCGGGCACGCACAAGGTGAAGACCCGGTCTGAAACCAGCTACTCGACCAAGAAGATCTACCGCCAGAAGGGCACGGGCGGCGCGCGTCACGGTGACCGCAATGCACCGATCTTTCGCAAGGGTGGCATCTACAAGGGGCCAACCCCGCGCAGCCATGCGCATGATCTGCCCAAGAAGGTGCGCAAGCTTGGTCTGAAGCACGCTCTGTCGGCCAAAGCGAAGGCAGGCGAGCTGGTTGTGATCGAAACAGCGGAAGCGGCGGGCAAGACCAAAGATCTGGCCAAACAGGTTCGCGATCTGGGGTGGAAGCGTGCATTGGTCATCGACGGGGCCGAGGTGAACGAGAGCTTTGCCCGCGCCGCGGCCAACATCGACGGTCTGGACGTCCTGCCCACAACCGGGGCCAATGTCTATGACATCCTGCGGCGCGATACGCTCGTGCTGACCAAGGCAGGTCTCGAAGCGCTGGAGGCGCGGCTGAAATGAGTGCGAAACCCGAACATTACGACGTGATCCGCAAGCCGGTCATCACCGAAAAGGCAACCATGGCCTCCGAAGCCAATGCCGTTGTTTTCGAGGTGGCCATCGACGCAGCCAAACCTCAGATCAAGGAAGCGGTCGAGGCGCTCTTTGGTGTGAAAGTCAAAGCGGTCAACACGACAATCGCCAAGGGCAAGACGAAGCGCTTCCGTGGCCAGATGGGTAAGCGGAAAGACGTCAAAAAGGCCTATGTCACGCTCGAAGAGGGCAATACAATCGACGTGACCACCGGTCTTTGATCGGCCTCGAAAAACTAGGTGAAACCCCGGTCGTTTGTTCTGCCGGGGTTTTTCTTTGGAAAAGAACGGTTTTCGCGCTTTAGTGCTTTCAAACCGGCACGTCGTCGTAGCCGCGTTTTGTGTTCACGCTCATCCCTTCGGTCGTGACCTTCGTGGCTTCGCTCATCATGTGGAACATCTTGGCGGTCTCATCCATGTACTGTGCCATCGCCTTGGCATAGAACTCGGATTGTAACTGCACCAGATCGGCGGGCGTCTTGCAGGCCAGCAGGGCCTGTTGCAATTCCATATCGTGGCGCAAACGTTCCGTCACAAAACGGGTGCTTTCGCTCATCATCGCCATCCAGGCCTTGGCCATCGGATTGGCGTCCAGTAACGCTGTAAGGCCCGGGATCTCGGGCAGGGTCGGTTCATCTTTCTTCGCCATAGGCTCTCCTCCTCCAGATCGCCGGTCATGTCGTTCCGGGCTGCGTCCTCCAAACAGGCCGGGGTTTGTCACCATAGACCGAAAAGAGGCGCATGTATTGATCTATGTCTATCGTTTCGCTCAAACCTGTCGCGGGGGGCTATCTGACCGAAACGCTTGACCTGCCATCCGCACTTAAGTACGAAGCGCCATCCGACAGCCCCGGATTCGTCCGGGGCGTTGTTTTGTTCTGAGGAACGAATGAACCGGGGACCTTCGGGGCCCTATATCCCGGGGCGCTCTGACGCCTCTTACATAGGCGGGGTACGCCCTGCCGTTTGCTAGACGGAAGACAGAAAGCATGGCACTCAAGTCGTATAAGCCAACGACGCCGGGCCAGCGCGGGCTGGTGCTGATCGACCGTTCGGAGCTGTGGAAAGGCCGTCCGGTCAAGTCCCTTACTGAGGGTCTTACAAAATCGGGCGGACGCAACAACACCGGACGTATCACATCGCGCCGACGCGGCGGCGGGGCAAAACGCCTCTACCGGATCGTTGATTTCAAACGCGCAAAATACGATGTCTCGGCCAATGTCGAGCGTATCGAATACGACCCCAACCGCACGGCGTTCATCGCGCTGATCAAGTATGACGATGGCGAGCAGGCCTATATTCTGGCCCCCCAGCGTCTCGCGGTGGGTGACAAAGTCATCGCCTCCGAAAAGGCGGATATCAAGCCCGGGAATGCCATGCCGTTTGCCGGCATGCCCATCGGGACGATCGTGCACAATATCGAGTTGAAGCCGGGCAAGGGCGGGCAGATCGCGCGCGCCGCTGGAACCTACGCTCAATTCGTGGGTCGCGACGGAGGCTACGCCCAGATCCGTCTGAGCTCGGGCGAGCTTCGGATGGTGCGCCAGGAATGCATGGCAACCGTCGGTGCGGTGTCGAACCCCGACAATTCGAATCAGAATTTCGGGAAAGCGGGTCGGTCGCGCCACCAGGGCAAACGTCCCTCGGTCCGCGGTGTGGTTATGAACCCGATCGATCACCCGCATGGTGGTGGTGAAGGCCGGACCTCGGGTGGTCGTCACCCGGTCACGCCCTGGGGCAAACCCACAAAGGGTGCCCGCACCCGCAACAAGAACAAGGCGTCGTCGAGCCTCATCATCCGCTCGCGTCACGCCAAGAAGAAGGGCCGTTAAGATATGGCACGTTCTGTCTGGAAAGGCCCGTTTGTCGACGCCTACGTCCTGAAAAAGGCCGAGGCCTCGCGTGAAAGCGGGCGCAACGAAGTCATCAAAATCTGGTCGCGTCGCTCGACGATCCTGCCGCAATTCGTGGGTCTCACCTTTGGCGTATACAACGGCACAAAGCACATCCCTGTTCTCGTCTCCGAGGACATGATCGGCCAGAAATTCGGTGAATACTCTCCGACCCGCACCTATTACGGGCATGCGGCGGACAAAAAAGCGAAGCGGAAGTAAGTCATGGGCAAGGAAAAGAACCCCCGCCGCGTGGCCGACAACGAAGCGATGGCAAAACTGCGCATGCTTCGTACCAGCCCGCAGAAGCTGAACCTCCTGGCCGCCATGATCCGTGGCAAGAAGGTCGACAAGGCGCTCAACGATCTGACGTTTTCCAACAAGCGCATCGCGCTCGACGTGAAAAAGTGTCTGCAATCCGCGATCGCCAACGCCGAGAACAACCACAACCTCGATGTGGACGAGCTGATCGTCGCAGAGGCTTATGTGGGAAAGAACCTGACAATGAAACGCGGTCGTCCGCGCGCACGGGGCCGGTTCGGACGGATCATCAAGCCGTTTTCCGAACTCACCATCAAAGTGCGTGAAGTCGAGGAGCAAGCCTAATGGGAAACAAAGTCAATCCAATCGGCATGCGCCTTCAGGTCAACCGCACCTGGGACAGCCGCTGGTATGCCGACACCAAGGATTACGGTGATCTTCTGCTTGAGGACATCGCCATCCGCGATTTCATTAACAAGGAATGCAAGCAGGCCGGCATCAGCCGCGTGATCATCGAGCGTCCGCACAAGAAGTGCCGCGTCACGGTGCACACCGCGCGTCCCGGCGTGATCATCGGCAAAAAAGGTGCCGATATCGAAACCCTGCGCAAGAAGCTCGCCAATATGACCGACAGCGAGCTGCACCTGAACATCGTCGAGGTCCGCAAGCCGGAACTGGACGCGGTTCTTGTGGGTGAGAGCATTGCCCAGCAGCTGGAGCGCCGGGTCAGCTTTCGCCGCGCCATGAAGCGCGCGGTGCAAAACGCGATGCGCATGGGCGCGCTCGGTATCCGTGTGAACGTCTCGGGTCGTCTGGGTGGCGCGGAAATCGCGCGCACGGAATGGTACCGCGAAGGTCGCGTGCCGCTTCATACCCTGCGCGCCGATATCGATTACGCCAATGTCGAGGCGGAGACGCCCTATGGAATCATCGGGATCAAGGTCTGGATCTACAAAGGCGATATCATGGAGCATGATCCGTCGGCGCGGGATCGCAAGGCACAGGAATTGCAGGATGGCCCGGCCCCTCGGGGTGCTGGCGGCGGCCGCCGGAACTGAGGTTGAGGAATTAAAAGATGCTACAGCCAAAGCGCACAAAATTCCGCAAGCAGCACAAAGGTCGGATCAAGGGTCTGGCCAAGGGCGGCTCGGATCTCAACTTCGGCACCTACGGCCTCACAGCCACGCAGCCTGAGCGTGTGACCGCACGCCAGATCGCGGCTGCCCGCCGTGCCATGACGCGACACATGAAACGTCAGGGTCGCGTCTGGATCCGT
>CAKZXZ010000118.1 GCA_937883775.1 uncultured Paracoccaceae bacterium | reverse complement strand
GCTTGCGACGAGGCTTGCGACGAGGCTTGCGACGAGGCTTGCGACGAGGCTTGCGACGAGGCTTGCGTACCTCATAAGCACGGTCAACCTCTGAACGGGAAAAGTCTGAAAATGCCGGGGCTTATCCGGACATCTGCCAGTGCATCAGAAACCGGTAGAGGATCAAGGTGCGGAACGTACCTGCCTCTGGAACTTACTTGTCCACTGTCCACTTTTCAAACAAATGGCCTACATGCTACAGTGAGGATATCCTATTACTGCGGAAAATTACTGCTGAAGTGGCGGAGACGAACGAGGTCATTTTCAGTATTATTGTAGACTTGTTCAGTCATTTGATTTGGGATCGCTCAGTTGACACATTGGCATTCGAAGCCTAACGTTCGATATGAACTATTCTAAGCTTTGTGCATTTCTAACAGTTTTATCTATTTTCTCGACAGGAGCAATCGCTGACGAATTTTACGAGGGCCTGATTGAAACACGCATTTTGGATTTTGACCCTCAAAGTGGCGTAAAATCGCATCACTTCTTCTTTGTTGATTTTGATGAAAAAAGCGTAACATCCAGTTACGAAACAGGTTCGACCGAATTTTTTGGCGTGAACTTAAGTAGTGTGAGGGACAATTTTTTCGTTTCTGACATTTCCTTTTCTGACGATATGGTAACCTTTACATTATCCGGAAGCACAGCTTCTGGTGTCGGGTTTATTCCTAACATTGATTACGAATTTGATGTTGTAGTAGATAGGTCTGGCAGTGTGAAAATCGAAGGATGTCATGATGGGTACCCAGCCTACCTAGTTCAGTTTAATGGTACAGACCTCCACAATTTCGAACATCAACCCAAAGAGGTCATAAAACTCTTTGGGAGATGTGACGTAAATATGTCGGTTTCAAACTAACTAGTTTTGATAACGCTCAACCGCTAGTAGTCATCGCAATGCACTCATGTCGAGAAGACACTCGCATAAAAAATTTTGCCACTTTAGACACCCATGTCACATCGATTAGACGAAAAGTTAACTATACGCTCAACCCCAGATAAACTTCTGTTCTTCTTCTAGTACTAATTATCATTCTCTAATCCGAAAACCATCAATCAAGAAAGCTGCGCACGAATTTGGATATTGTTGCAACTCGAAACGCACTTCAGCTCCGCAGCTTTTATTACTACCTCGCCCTCGGCTCGTCCGACCACTATACGTAACAGAACTGAGTGCTTGAAGACTACGCCAGTTTCCGTTTTTCCGAACATTTTCTGCATGCTCCACTACAGTAATATCGACATTCAGATCCGTGGGGCCTTTGGATCTAACTACCGTTACAGGAGCGCGCCCTTCGACAAGAAAGAAGTGCCCCGAACTGGCAGTCCAAGTGCCCCCGACACTGTTTCCGCAATTTGTGCTGCTGTCCCAATCCTCGATGGTTCTGGGATCGGTTGTGGAGACTTCGGCTCTACCCGTTAATGCGCGGGCATTTGCATGCTGAATGGGTACTTCTAAGGCTCTAGATCGACAATTGCTTGCGAAAATCAGATTAGCTGCAAATTCTTCATATGAAATCACATCTCCTCGGCGATACCCAGCCGCAGGATAGACTGCATTGATGATAACGTCAGAAGTTTCGATAGGCTCTGCTCGCGACCAGTCTAACGTCAATGCCCGTTGCAAGCCTAAATCCGTGATCAATAGGAGATTTGCAGACGTCGGGACCGGGACACTGCCTTCAAGCTTCCAGCTTATGTCATCCTTGACAATGATCTTTTCTTTGTCAGTTTGCGTGTTGCTGGTGCCCTCTTTGCCTCCTTCCGAGACGGTGGTGGTTTGGTCGGTGTCGCTCTCAAATGATGGGGCCGTTTCCAGTAGGGCGCTGTACTGCGTTGGGCTAAGAGTGACATAACCTATCTGTCCCGATATCAGTGTCGCACTTCCATCAGCCTCCTTTTGGAAAGTCACGTCAAGCGCTCTACTCTCTGCGAGTACAAATTCCAGAATTTTGGTTTCGATTTCACCGCATTCGTTGCCAGTGCAGCCACCAGAAATGGTGGTCTCGTAATCTGAGCTCAGTCGGTTCAAGAAATTTCGGTTAACTACGCGTTCCTGCGACAGAGTTGCGTTTGAAGAACTCTGGGTTTCTGATGCTCCGCCACCAATCAAGTTCATAACAATAGATAGTGGCTCGTCACCGTTCTCCGGTGCGTCGGCAGTCGAGTTCGCTGACGCTGTTGCAACTTGCTCGAAAGTCTCTTCAGAGAAAATACTGTTTATCGCGTCTCTTCTCAGAGCGCCTGACACACTCGCTTTAACTTCTGTGATGTCGTATGATACCTCTTGTGCATAGACGTAGCCCTGAAGGAGCTCTGGTTCACCGTCCCGCATTTCAGACACAACTCCCGCCAACTCAGTGCACGAACCCGTCAAAGACACATTAATTTCAGGAAGATATGTGCTTTTTACTCTTGGTCGTTCTAGATCGCCAATGCGTCCGACACGGGCAGAGTCGTGAAGAACCTGATCCTGTTCCAAAGATGCTGCGGACAAAACGACCACAAAGCGACTATGAGGAATACTTCGGACGATAGCGTTCGGGTTGATACCTTGGCCCTCAAGTAAGCTAACTGCAGCGTCAACATTCGAGATGTAGAACCGGTCATCGACATGTATTCGCATCGGTATGCTATAAATCCGATCAAGATCGTTTTCTGAATTGCACGTTTCGGCAACCTCTTGTTCAAACGAACTCCACTCAGGAAGCAACGCGGGAGGATAATACACTTGCGTTGCACCAGATTGATGCGACTTTCTGATGTTTATCCTTTGATTTCCTAAACGCAGGCCACTGTCTATCTGCACCTCGGCATCTCGCTTAAAGATCGAGATTGGATTCTGTGCGTTGGACTGGTCGACGTGGCTTTCAGCAGAGACGTTCCCGCTCAAGAGCGCTAAGAAGGCAAGTTGAACAACACTAAATCTAAAAACCATATTCATTGAGTTACCCCTAGAAAAATTAGCGACACTTCAGAAATGCGAACATAACTTTTCGACCCTACTCTGTTGTCCTTGGCGGCGTAAAGGGTTCGACGCGATCCTGCTAGCCGCCCTTAACGCACGACGCAGCATTTGTCTAAATGGGCTCACCTAAGACCTTCGCGGAGTGTTGTCCGAATGGCCGATCCGGCGCTAGCGTACTACTTCGCCCCAGCCGTAAGCGCCTCCTGGGGCATGATAGTCGAGTTCGGGAAGTCGGATATCAGCGCTTGCTCGAAGCCAAGGTTTGTCGAACCCAATGAACGGTAGACTGATCGCCGTGGTCTTCGGCATCGCTGATCTGTTCGACAAGTTCAACCAATGTGTAGAGAGCTTGATATTGCTCGTCCGGCATATCACGTGTCTCCAAACTGACGCTCAGATACTCGTATTTCTTTTGGCATTGCGCGCTACCGCCACATGCATGGGCCAGCGTTTCAATTGACTGGGCGAGAACATCCCAGCCCAGCCGATCCGGCCACCTATCCTTAGTTGCGTCAC
Source organism: uncultured Paracoccaceae bacterium (assembly GCA_937883775.1). Taxonomy (GTDB): domain Bacteria; phylum Pseudomonadota; class Alphaproteobacteria; order Rhodobacterales; family Rhodobacteraceae; genus JAHTBL01. Next base: position 24,559 of record CAKZXZ010000118.1, on the reverse strand, counting down.
CCTCAGGCTTGCCATTCGTTGCGCAATTCTCACGTTCCATGCCGACCTCCTATCCGAGTATTTCGTCAATATGGGTAGACCGAAAGCCAAACGCGTGAGGCCCCTCGATGTCAGCCTTGATTGAGTCACCGACAAACAAAACCCGCTTTCTATCAGTGCCAAGCTGCGTCTCTACGCGTTCGTATATGGCAGCATCAGGCTTCATAGCACCGACTTCACACGACAAAACAAAGTGGTCAGTCTTGCCTGCCAAAAGCCTTCTCAAACATGGGGCATATGGGCTTGCAAGGTTCGAGCAAATCGCAATCGGAATGTCATGCCTGCGCAGAGTTGCCAGCATGTCCGGCACACCGGGCCGCACTCGAACCGACGAAACCTCGGCCCTTACGCGCACAGCAACCTCATCCAGAACTTTCTTATTGACTGGAACACCAAGCGCAACAGGCCAGCCGCTCAGCTCCCGGTTCTCACGCACAAAGCGCTGTTTGAACTTGGCACGTTTACTATCTGGCAGAGCCTCTAACAGAGGCCTGAATGCAAACCGCCTGTCCCTTATCTCCAAAAGCGTACCAAACGCGTCGAAGCAAACGGCCGAGACGCCTTCTAGACTCTTCATCAATCCATGCCATTCACTCTGCGACACGTTCAACGCTCCCGATCCGGTGCTTTGCCCCTCGTAGCAAGTGGCTTCTGAGATCGCAGCCCCGCAAGTGCATCTTTGGCTTTAGACTGTGCCAAGGATTTATCCTGCAGCGAACGTTTCTCGGCTGCACCCCGGTCCTTAGCTGCCCCTTTCTCCTTCGCATGTTGCTGTCGCGCCTTTTGTGCGGCTTGGGCTGCCCGACTTTGAGCCTTGCCTTGCGCATCTACTTTTTGTTCCAATTGGGTTTTGGCGACGCCTCTGTCCTTCTCGCCTTGCTTTCGGGTTGCTTCGCGGAACTTGGCGTTCCTCTCCTCTATCTGGCTATCCAGTTGTTCCGCCTGCATCTTCGCCGTCGGGCCATTTGACGGTGATGGCTGATCAAATGAGTTCGGCTTGTTTTCAGCACCTTGCATGTCATTGTTCATTTTTCTTCCCTCCATACCAGTTCCGGGTGTTCGCAAAGATCGGGCAGCACCATCACAGGCGTCTCTCGTGCCCTGCCGCACGCCTCTATCATTCCGCCGCTCGGTGCTTCGCCACTGCGATTGAAGCTCTCCGCGCTCCATTTTCTGCCGCGTGATGAGTTCAGCGCGCTCACCCTGGAACCGGGCATAGAGATCGCGGTGGTCCTGCGCCCGCGCTGCACTCAACCTGTAGAGGCGACGACGCAAAGGGCGGTCGTACCAATCCTTAAAGTTTGCCAAGTGTTGCTTCTCAAAACCAAGGATCGTCTCGTTGCGCAGCCGTGCGTTTTGGAGATTTACCCAGGTGAGCTTGGCCAGCCCGATATCCTTGAACGATGGATCGCCTGAAGCGCGTTGCAGCCGCGCGGCCTGTATCGACAGCGACAACCGTCCGTAAAACGTGCTGTCGAGCTTGTCGAACTCACGCTTCCGCCGCCACTTGTCTCGGCCATACTGCTTCCACAGGCCTTTGTTTGCCGCGTTGTAGACCTTCCGCTCGTTCCGTATCCGCGCCTTCCAGCGGTCGCCCAGATACCCCTTCCGCGCTTGATATCTAATACTCAGATCAGACCATTCCTGTTTGTGTTTCGCGCTCAACTCCTTTGACCGATTGCGAAGGTCTTGGCGCGCTCTGGGTCGCGGATTCTCAGTCTTCTTCCGCCGGACATGGTTGCGACGCTCGTCGGCGCTGTACCGCTTCTTCATGCGGTCCTGCCGTTCATATTTTTCGGCTCGGTTGGGGCTTACGATGTCGCCCCGGTCACGCTCGTACTCATAAGCCCATCGGTCTAGAGCCTTGTTTTCCATAGGACCACATGCGGCCAATTTTCCGTTCTTTGGGTTCACCCGATTCACTACGATATGGACATGGGGATGACGGGTGTCGTTGTGGCAGATAATGACCGCTTGATGCTTCTCCATACCAATGGTCTTGAGGGCTTGATTGGCGGCGCGCTCCATCTCGGCGCGGTCGAGCGATGCAGCCTCCTTTGGGTGCCATGATAAGGCGAAGGTCTTGACCGACAGTTTAGCTTTGCGGCCAGTCGCCTTCTCTCCCGCCTGGCGTTTAAGGCGGTTAGCGTCCTTCGCTGTCGAAATCATGATCGCTGTGGCGATGTCGGTTCGGTCGGTCGCAAGGTTGCGCATGGATGTCCATTCAACGCGATCTGAGCTTGTACGATGCTCCGTTTCCCCAGGCTCTTTCCGGTCGTGCAGGTAGTAGTCCATCGCCCCTTTGAAGCTCATGCCGGGTGCGTGATCCGCAAAGCTGCAATTCATGGATCATGACCCGCAGCAAGGCGTTCCACAGCGGCCAGAACGGCGCTGAGCGTGTCAGCGAATGACCGGGGCAGCGGTTCGCCTCGATTGGCGACACGCGCGATCTGGTTGAGGTTCACGCCGACGCGGTTCAACTCCACCAGCGCCTGGATATTAACCTGCTGCGGTTCAGTCGATGCCGTGACCCGATGCCCGAGGATCGCGCGGCGGCAATAGTCGGACAACGATAGCCCACACCGCGCGACCTGAGCCTCTACGCCCGCCCGCTCAAAGGTGGTCAGCCGGACGCTGACCACCGTCACACGGCCCTCCCCCGGCGCGGCCTTCGGGCGACCAATTGGCTTGCCCAAATCACTCATGCCCGGCCTCTGGACGTGGCTCGCGTCGCGCAGCGACAAGCGTTTTTGTTTACAAAAACTATGCTTGCTACCCTAAATCCAGAACCGATCATGGCTGATATACCGGTATGGGTGTGAGGTAGGTCGTGTCCTCGCCCGCGAGTTTGACGAAGCCTTTCAGCGTGGGCAGCGTGGTGATTTCAGACGCCAAAACGACCCGCACAACTTCCTCTTTGACCGACTGGGTTGTCGAACGCTTTCCATCGGTGCCAGAGGATTGACCTAGCGACATGACCTGGTAGCGCGCATCGCCGATGAGCTTGGATTGCCGCTCCGCTGAGATCGCGTCAGTGGCCCGTAGGATCACTTTGTTAGACAGGCTATTGGTGATCGTGATGGCACCGTTGCGACCGTAGAGCAGCTCGACTTGCTCGAAGTTCTGGATACCTGCCACGACCCGGAAGCCGGTCTTGCGGAGCTCCGTTACAGCGGTTTTCAACGATGGGATTTCCCCGAGACCAGAAAGCTCATCAATGATGATCCATACCCTGTTGTCGCGGTCTTCGCCGAGGTCGCAGGCGGTGGTGATGATCTGATCCAACCAGCAAGAGATCAGGTTCTTGGCCTCGGGGAGTTCCCGCTTTCGATAAGGGATGAAAATCGAAGGCCGATCCTTCCCTTGCTCGACCCATTTTCGGACGGAAAAACCGCCTGGGCGTAGATGCTCCCAAAACTTCAGTGTCTCAAAAAATGTCATCCGAACATTGTTCAACGCTTTGTCATTGATCCCCAGAGAAGCTGCTGCCGTGCCATGAATGAACGGGGCCAAATCCTCGGCCTCAGCGCCTGTCAAAAGGTGGAAGAGCTCCGAGTGATCGAATGTGTCACCTGCCTCCTCGACAATCCGCTGATAACCCCGTGCTGTCGCCGAAAACATCGCTTTGGCCATCTGGTGCCATTGCGCCGCCTCTCCCACACCGTCGCCGATGAAACTTTGTGCCATTGCCGACCAATCCGAAGGGGCGCGCACTTCGTTCATCGGAAGCCAACCTGGAAACGCCGGATCAAACGGGGAGAGGATCACGTCATCGGGCTGATTGAACGCGGTCCACATGTCGTAATTTGTGTCCACCACGACGACGCAGTCGCCGCGCGCTCTAAGGTGCGCTACCATGTTCTTGAGAAGCTGAGTCTTACCGGTACCCGTCGCACCTTCGATCAACATGTGCAGAGGTTCCAGATGTTCGGGCAAACGGACGTTGCCAAGCGGGACACCCTCGGCTCCCATCGGCGCATCCAAGCGACTGACCTGTGCCCCGCCCTTGTGAAGACGCTGCAAGGCAGGCCGTCCTGGGCTGGCTGTCAGGCAGATCAGCCCGGCGATCCCGCCGAATACAACGCCAAGCGCGATGAGAAACACTCCCGGCCAGCCACTGTGATCGTTGGCACCGGTTAGCCCCATCAGGCCTCCCAAACCCGCCAAGCACAAGCACGGCATGACACCAAATCTGAACATGAACTGCCGAAACTGCGCCTGTGCTTCGAGGCCTGCACGGCGGGCGGCCAAATCGTCTTCTTGGATGATCATCTTCGTCCCTCCTTCACGCTGCGACAGCGAGTTCTGGCGCGCTGCTATGCGTGGCCATCAGTCGCCTGATGAGTTTGATTTGCCGGCCTCTCTGCGGGCTTTCGCGCCGGGCTGGACAGAGGTCGGGAAGGACGTACCCTTTCCGTCCTTCATGGACGACTTGCGGCAAAGCACGATGCAAGGAAGGCAGGCCATAAGCCCTAAGGGCGTCGTCCCATGCCCGCTCAAAGTAGCCGCCGCCGCCTGGCACAAACCGTAAGGCTTCGCCGGGCTGCCCTTCATGGGGCAAGTCCGGCGACGGCGAAGGCCGCGCCTTTTGTTCTTTTGATTGTTCATTATAGGAAGGCTCATAAGTGGACCCTTTCTGAGCCACCTGTGAACCCTTTTTCTGAGCTAAAAGGCTCGCCTTTGAACCCTTTTTCGAAGCGCGGAATGGAACGATTTTGCGCGGAGCCAAGAACGTATAGTTCGTGCAATTGCCAGCACCACGCCCTTCGGTACGTGACAGCCAGCCTGCATTGGTCAGGTCCTTGATGGCGCGTTTCAAGGTTGATAGCGACAGGCCAAGATATTCTATCAAGGTCGTCAGACTTGGATTGAGCTGGCCGGTTGCGTCATTTGCGAACTGAACAGCAAGCGCACCCGCGACAACCTTGGCGGTCGCATTCAAACTTCTGACTTGCATGACGGCTTTGTGCCATTCGAAGCGATTGAGCTTAGGCATTAGCACCTCCCGCGATTGCGTTGAGGGCCGCGAACGGGTAGAAGATTGATGTAGATTGAAGACCAAAGCCGTTGAGGTGGGTGGCCGCCCCCTCGACGGTTTTTCCTTTTTTGGGGCTTGCAATAGCCCGGAAACCGTTTACCGTTTCCTTGTAAGTTGTTGATTTCCCGTCGTGAACAAACGGGGTCCGTTTACACAAAAATCGTTGAAAAACAGTCCGCACATGCGGATTGCAAATCCGTGTACACCGGTTCGATTCCGGTACTCGCCTCCAATATTTTCAATAGATTACTTCTCCCCAGCTTGATCTCCTCTCAGGTGTTCACAGTCTTTCCCGCGTGGCAGTGCTTTTCGCGTTACAGTAAGTCGCGACTTTTGCGTTTTGAGCAGACCAAACGGCGGGGAAGCTCGATCAAGCTCCTACGGGTCAGTCTTTAGTAACACGGCTAAAACCTTTTCCGCTCTGCAAAAGATCTGAAGATCCCTACCAAGAAGACAATCGCGCCCAGCGCAGGTTATAACTAATTTCGCACTCAGCTCTCTATTTTCATTCAGAAATATCCAAGCCGCAGTCCTCCGCTACGATCGCATGTGACCGCCGGACTTAGCCCAGAAGCAGATGCATGCGAACACCTCTTATCACACCACCGCGAGGTGGGATGTCACACGGCCCAATCATTTGTAGGCTCTTTCATGATCCATTTGACTGACTAAGGAAAACCCAGATGAAAAAGCTCCTCCTCTCGACAACACTTGCAGTGTTTGCATCGCTCGGCGCCACAGCAAGCTTTGCTGGCGATCAATATGTCGACGACACCGGCTTTGCCGTGTCCGGGTATGACGTTGTTGCCTATTTCGACCTGCCGCAAGCCAAGATCGGTGCGCCGCAGGCCGCAGCGGTTCCGGGTCGCGCTGACATTACAGCCGAACATAACGGGGCGACCTTTGCCTTCTCTAGCGAAGAAAATCGCGATCGCTTTCTTGCTGATCCTGAGAGCTTTGCCCCGCAATATGACGGCCACTGCGCCTATGGCGTTGCCAAAGGCGGCAAGGTGCCGGGAAATCCAAATCTTTGGCGCATCGTTGATGGAGAGCTGTATTTGAACGTGACGAAAAATGTCGTGGGCTTCTGGGAAGAAGATATTCCGGGCAACATCTCGTTGGCCGATGGTAACTGGGTCGATCTGGAGCCTGATAACGCCTCTGATCGGGCAATTCCGCAGTTTTCCTCGACTGCGCCGCTGCAGTAAGCGGAACATGCAACGTCCCTCAAGGCGCGTGGTCCTGATCGGTTTGGTTGGGGCCACAGCATTGGGCTTGACCGCCTATTCCATCGCGGGTCCCACATATGGCACGATACTCACCCCAGCGCAGGCCTTCGCTGCACTAGAGAACAGCGACATCCTTTTGGTGGATATTCGCCGCCCCGACGAATGGGAAAGCACGGGCGTTGCCCAAGGTGCGGTCCCCATTGACATGCGGCGTGAAGACTTCGTCGACGCCGTCCTTGCCGCGCGCCAGTCACCTGCGCAGCCCATCGCTTTGATTTGCGCGCGCGGTGTGCGTTCAGCACGGCTGGCGCGATTTTTGACACAGGCTGGTTTGACACCTCTGATCGATATACCGGAGGGTATGCTTGGGTCTTTCGCCGGACCGGGATGGGTACGACAGGGATTGCCCGTTGTGGACTGGGCCCAGACAGATGAAGACGCCAAAACATGAAACGATCAAAGTATCACACTCTTGTTCTCATCGCGCTGCTGAGCGCCATCGGATCCACACCGCCTGCCCTTGCGTGTTCGGCACAAACCGCATGTGAGGTTGCAGAGGGCGAATATGTTATCGCTTTGCCAGAGGCGGGTGCGGCGATGGCGCCTGCGGTGGTCTTTGTGCATGGCTTTGGCGGCAGCGGGCGCGGCGTGCTTGGCAAGACCGACATGGTGCAGGCGTTCACGGACCGTGGCTATGCTGTGATCGCACCAACAGGGCTACAGCGGCAAGGCGCCACCGGCGGCTCGTGGTCTTTTCACCCGGAACGCGCGCAACGCCGAGACGAGATCGCCTTTTTGACATCTGTGCGCGACGACGCGATTACGCGACACGGGATTGATCCAGACCGGATCATCCTTGCGGGGTTTTCCATCGGCGGCTCCATGACGGCGTATCTGGCCTGCGCTGCACCTGAAACTTTTGCAGCCTATTCCCCAGTCGGCGGTAACTTTTGGCGGCCACATCCAACGGGGTGTTCAGGGCCAGTACGCATGCTGCACACTCATGGCTGGACAGATGGTACAGTGCCCTTGGAGGGTCGCGTGCTGCGTGGCGAAGACAGCCGTGACCCCGATGCCTTGATGCAGGGAGATGTCTTTCACGCCATGTCGCTCTGGCGCGAGGCGAACGCCTGTTATCAACTCAAACCAGACAGCTTTGTCACCGAAGGGCCTTTCCTGATCCGCACATGGACCAATTGCGCACCGGGCAGTGCATTGAGTTTCGCGCTGTTTCCCGGTGGCCATGTGATACCTCAAGGCTGGGCCACGCTGACGATGGACTGGTTTGAAGCGCTTTAGGCTTTTGCCTTACTCTGCGGCAAGAACGGTGGCATAATCCTGCTCTAGCACCATCGTCTTGAGCCGGGCACGTTCGGTACGAGCCAGCTGCACCACACGAGGCTCACGCAGGTTTTGAGGGCTATCGAGACGAAGCAGCCGGAACGCGTGATCCGAAATGCGCACCCCGCTGAGCATGGACAGCGGTGCAGCAAGAACAAGACTGAACGCGATCGGCAAAAGCCAGAGCGACAATCCGCCCAGCACGATGCTTCCCATCAATGTCAGCCCTGTCATAGTCTCGACACTGTGGAAGCGGATCACTTGCGGCCATGTGTAACCGCGGTGGGACCGGTTTTGTGGCACCCAGGACCGCGACCAGCCGAATGCTGAATATACGACGGCGATCGTCTGCTGGACCATCATCACCGGAGCATACAGGATTGAGCACAGGATTTCGAACAGTGCTGTTCCCGCCAGATTATACCATCCTCCATAATCCGTGCGGATACGGCACCGGAAGCCAAGGGCGCATGTGCCGATGATCTTTGGTATGAGCAACATCGCATAGATGAAGATCAGCACGAGCAAACCATCAATCGGTTCGGCCGTGGGCCATGCGGGTTGCAAAGGATCGGCACTGTCAAAATACGAGACGGTATTGTCCGACATCGCCCTGATGAGCGACCAGACCAGGATCACCACAAACCACGCCGGTGACAGCAGAAAAGCCATCGCCCCTTGCAGCAGATGAAACCGCGAGATCGGGTGAAATCCGCGGGCTGTCAGAATGCGCAGATGCTGCATGTTTCCCTGACACCAGCGACGGTCACGCAAGGCGTAGTCAATCAAGGTTTGCGGGGTCTCTTCAAATGACCCGCCTGCGCGCGGCAGGAAGCGCACGGCCCAACCTGCACGACGCAGCATGCTTGCCTCGACAAAGTCATGGCTGAGGATCAGATCAAGTCGCCCGCGATGGCCCCGCACGTAGGGCAGGCCTGCACTATCTGCGAATGCCCGGGTGCGGATGATGGCGTTATGGCCCCAGTAATTTCCTTCACTTTGCGACCAAACGGCCAGCCCTTCGGCCAGAAGCCAGCCATACACCGCGTTGGAAAACTGCTGCATGCGTCCAAAGAGAGTTTCCGCGCCAATCAGGCTCGGAAAGCTTTGGATCAGGCCAGCGTCAGGATCGGCCGATAGCTCATGCGCAAGTTGCCGGATCGCGGCCCCACTCATGAGGCTGTCAGCATCCAGGACCAGCATCGCCTCATAACGGGCGCCCCAGTTCTGGATCCAGTCTGTGAGGTTCCCGGTCTTCTTGTCGATGTTGCGCGCACGGCGGCGGTAATAGACATCGAAACCGGGCAAGGCTTCTGCTTTCAGCGCCAGAAAGGCTTTGTGTTCTTGCGCAGCGATTTCGGGATCCGTGGTGTCGCTCAGAATGAACAGGGTATAGTCGTCCTTGCGGTGACCATGCGCCAATTCTGTCAGCATGGCCGATGCGTTACCAAAGACTTCCCACGGAACCTCATTGTAGATCGGCATCAAAAGCGCAATGTTCTGCGCGTCGCCGCGTCCAGGCGTATGATGCGCAAAACAAGGGTCCAGCACACGTCGGGCCAAACCCAGGACAACCGTGCTGACAGATAGCGACACCCATATGAAAGTCAGCGCGATCAGCGCAACAACCAGCATTTCCAGGTTGGTCAGCCCGCCCCGCGACAACCAGTTTGCAACCGCTATGCTCAGCAAAGTCGTCATCAAGATAGCGGGCGCAAAGGCCCCCAAGCGCCACATATGATCGCATTGCGTCATGACAGGCGGGACAGCCTGTCTTGTCGGCAGCCGACTAAAATCCTGTTGAGCCACCACAAGCGGGGACGGATCCGGCATATCGATGAACGGCGTGCGGGTCATGGTGTCCACCGATAAAGCCAGGTTTCGCTGAGCGGTGCCCCATCCAGACGCAGCTGCGCGCGGAACTCGATCAACTCCGCATCGCCGGGGATGAACTTAAATGCAAGCCGGGCTCCACCGGTTTCGGGGTTGCGCTGCAGTATCCCGGCATCCACTTCACCCGCGCTGGCGCGGATCAAACGCTCGACACGATCAAGATCCTCTGGCAGGCCGGGACCATCTTCAAAGTCGATTGCGACGATAACCCCCGTCTCAAACGCGTTGCCAATGCGGGTGTTGAGCACACGTAACCCCGCGCCGAAGGCACTGTCATCGCCCCAGACCAACCGATAGGTCATCTTGTGCTCTTGGCCTGCTGTCAGGCCCCCATCAGGCCGCCAATATGCAACGATATTGTCGTAGATCTCGGTATCTGTAGGGATCTCGATCAGCGTCACGGCCCCTTGCCCCCACCCTTCGCCCGGCTCGACCCAAAGTCCCGGACGGCGATGATAAAGCGCAAAGAGATCGGCAAAATCACCAAACGCACGGGCGCGCTGCATCAGACCAAACCCCTTGGGGTTTTCGTCGCGAAAAGCCGAGATTTGCAAGGTTTTGGGATTGGCCAAGGGCCGCCAAATGGTTTCATCCGCGCCATTCCGGATCAACAGACCATCGCTGTCATGCACCGCAGGCCGGAAGTCAGAAAAGCGGTCGCGGTTCGTTTCGTCAAACTGAAACATGGATGTCAGCGGACCAATTCCGACATGAGTCATGTCCGCGCGGGGAAAGATCGTCGCCTCAACCGTCATGACCAGCGGCTGGCCATGCGTGATCGTAAACCTGTAGGCCCCCGAACAACTGGGGCTGTCCAGTAAGGCATGCAAAACGACTGTAGCACTACCAGGCAAAGGCCTCTCAACCCAGAAGGCACGAAACTGAGGGAACTCTTCGCCGTCAGGCTCGGCGGTATCTATGGCAAGGCCCCGCGCCGAAATCCCGTAAATGTCGCCTGTACCGATCGCCCGGAAGTAGGATGCGCCCTGAAAGACTGCAAATTCTGTATGAATGCCCGGTGTTTGCAGTTCTGCGCGCAGCCGCAGACCGGAATAGCCAAGCGTGTCATCAATGGGCAGATCAGGAAACTTGTCGGTCTTGTCAAAAACCGCCATGTCAAAAGCAATAGGCCGCGCGCGGCCGCCCTCGACAACCGCAATATCAACGGGATGGGGATAATAAAGACCCGGTGCAAAGACATCGACTTTCAGCGGCGTGTCAGCATCGTCGTGCCAAAGCGCGTTGCGCCCGTCAAACCAGATGGAAACATAGTCGTCATAGCTGATCTCGGTCCATTCGACCGGAATACGCGCAGGTTCGGAATACGGCTCGGCCGCTAAAGCACGGGCTTTTTCGATGATAGACGCCGGGTCAAACGGTGTTGCGTCACCCAGCTGCAATCCAGGCTCGCTGGTGGGCACCCCATGACCAATCGCCGGGCTTGCCGCCAAGGCCATAAGGCCTGTCAGAGCGTCTCGTCTTAGCATCTGCTTACGCTCGGCTTTTCCAGGGCTGCGTCTTGAACCACCCGACGCCATACGCCAACGCGATAATCACAGCGAAACCCAGCAGGTTCACCCAAGCCATCGTCACATAAGACCGACCGACTTGGTCAAACAGCACACCCAGCATGCGGGCAAGAAACATTGAGGTGATGAACACGGCCAAGGATTGCTGACCGACTTTCATTATCGCGGCAATGATGTAGGACCAGAGCACTGATAAAAAGCGCCCACTGCCACTTGGCATGATATTAGCGCCCTTGGGACCAACCAGTACCCACGCGATATAGGCGGTCGCTAGAAAGTGGACGTAGCGCAGCACGCCAAAGTCAGTCTTTTCGATCAGGAAAAGCCAGTCGCTACGAAGCTCTGCAATGGCGTCAAATTCACGGTAAATGCGGAAATAGGCAAGCGGCAGACAGATCACGACAATCGCGACAGCCCCCCAGAACAGCCGCCGATCCACCGGTGGCGCGGGAAACCAGCCTGCCATCAGGGCAAACCCGGTGAAAAAGATCAATTGCCACCCCAACGGATTGAAAAACCATTGCCGGTCCGACCACGGCTCTGCCGGGAAGTTCCAGCCAAGTATATTGGCACTCAACCACATCAATACAGATGCCAAAACGGCCAGTCCCACATGGACACTCGCAAATGTAACCATCACAGGGATCATTGCGAGGATCACCAGATACATCGGCAAGATATCAAAGTAGTTCGGTACGTAGGTCAGGGTCAAAAGGCCCAGTAGGTTCTCCTCGGGTCGGTTGAAAAACGGATGCAGGTTAAGCTGACCAACATAATCTCGACCCTCGGGGAAAATGCGGGTCATCAGCACCATCGTTGCAGCAATCGCGATGAAAAGTGCGATATGTGCCCAATAAACCTGCCATGTGCGAAACGCGATCCGCGCGGTTCCCATCGCAAGGCCCTGCTTGCGAAACACCGATCCAAAAGCAAGGGCCGATGCCATACCGGAACAAAACACAAAAGTTTCGGTTGCGTCAGAAAATCCGAAACGGGCCGGAATCCAAAGGGTCAGCCAGTTGCTTGGAACATGAGCGATCAGGATGATGAACATCGCGATCCCACGAAAGAAATCCAGTCGCGGATCGCGCATGCGCGCCATCGGTGCAGCCTTGGCGCCTGTTTCGGCTCGGGATATGGCAGACATCGGGTCGGCAAGTGTCATCTTAAGGAACCTATTGCTCAATCATTCTGCCGCGAGCCTTGCTTGCAACTCACGCGCGTCGCAGACCATCTGCAACCGTGTCTGCGCAAAGTCATCAACCGCGCCCTTACGCTGCGCAATGCGCTGTTCGAGCAATACTTGCGTCGCGTCAAGTGAGCCTGCCCGCAAACCAGCCTCGATCGTGACGCGTTCAAAAACGTCACGTTGCGCATGACTGCCGCCCATCGACTGAAAACGGGGATGTGCCGCGTGCAGGTTCGCGAATGCATCATCATAACGACCATCTGAAAATGCTGCCAAACCCTGCGTGACGGCCACACCTGGATCGCGCATGACCAACGAAACTTCGGCATCGGACTGCGCGTCTTTGGCAATACGCGCCGTCAGACGGGTTGCCGCATCCGCGCGGTTGTCGCCCACCAATGCCATCATGTAATGCAGATCGGCAAAGGTCAGACAGCCATCGTCGGTCCGGGTCTCGGCCAGGTCGGCCAGTTCGGCCCAGCGGTTGCCGGTGCTGATGCCTTCCAATTCAAGCCGCACCAAAAGCGAGCTCGCATTGGAAAAGTCACGATAGTCGTCGGTCTTTTCGCTGCGGATCTTATCATCGTACAGGGCAAGAACTTCATCAACTTCACCCCTGTCGAGATGGAGCAAAGCCTTGTGCCACCAAACATGGAACCGAAAGTTGTTGCAATGACCCCAGGCATCAAGGTTGTCATCAATCAACGCGATCCCTTTGCTCGGGCGATGTGTCATGTCGTAGACATGAGTCACCGCATGCAGGCCCCAGGCATCGTCACTGGCATACTCAAGACCTTGCAGACCCAGCCGCTCGGCCTCGTCATAGCTGCCTGTTTCTTCCATCGCAAAAGCCAGACAGCCCAAAGTATAGCCGCGCAGGGCATGATCCTCGCCGTGCGCATCCATCACAGCTTCGACCGACTGGCGCATGCCAATACCGTCGCCAAGGATGAAACGGATACCATGCGACAGCTTCATGCTGATCGTATCTGCCGGATTGAGACACAGGGCGTCTTCCATGCGGGCGATGGCATGGCTGGGCTTGCCTGCCAGCCAGTCTTGCAAGGCCGCGCACCAAAGCTGCTCACGGCGTGTCGCCCCTCCTGCCTTCAGCGCATCCTGCGCGGTCTGGCTGGCCTGTTGTGCAACTACATACAGCTCCCGGCGTCCAAGCATCATCGCGGACAAACCCTTCAGCGCGTGACCCATGGCGAATTCCGGTGCCAGCTCCAGCAACTTGCCCAAATGAACTGGTGCGCTTTGACCATGCGAAAGCACGCCAAGAATAACACCGTTCCACTCGGCGAGAGCCGCCTGATTGGTCAGGCTGACGCGACTTTGCGCAATATCAATCAGCATTTTCTTGTCCCTTGTTGCGCCGGTCGCGCCTGTTTCAGTCACGCGACTTTAGAGGGGCCTCCATAAAGCACGTATCACGTGCCTGTTAGCGCGCATGAACGTGATCTTCAGTCACGAAAGCGTGTCTGTCGTCAGTTCGCAGATTATTGCCGAAGCGCGCTCAGAATTTGCGCAACCCTTTCAGAATCTGCACCAAAACGCGGCGGAGCGCGTCGGACCTCGACAGGAGTTTTGGAGAATTTCAGCGGATTTCCCAGCAATTGCACGCGACCTGCTGTCGTTTGCGGATGGGGCACATCCAAAACAGCGCCCCGCGACTGCGCTTGCTGGCTTCCAAGCGCCTGCCCAATCGTATGAATTGGCCCGGCCGGAACACCGACATTCTGTAATATTTCAAGAACTTCAGCGCTGCTGCGCGCTGCAAGTGTTTCAGACACCGCCAGACCAATCGCCTCACGGTTGGCAATCCTGTCCGGGTTGGTTGCAAATTCAGGCGCTTGGGCCAGATCAGGGCGGCCCATCGCATCGCAAAACGCGCGAAACTGCTTGTCGTTGCCGACGGCCAGAATGATATGGCCATCCTGCGTCGCAAAAACATCGTAAGGCACGATGTTAGGGTGGGCATTGCCACGTCGGATGGGTTCTTGACCTGAGGCCAGGAAATTCGTGCCTTCATTCACAAGCCACGCCATTTGGCTATCAACAAGAGCAAGGTCAATGTGCTGGCCTTCCCCCGTGGCATCGCGGTGGCGCAGGGCGGCCAGTATCCCAATGGTGGCATACATTCCGCACATGACATCCGCGATCCCAACACCAACCTTCATAGGCGGCCCATCCGGCGCACCTGTCAGCGACATGATGCCGCCAAAACCTTGCGCCATCAGGTCATAGCCGGGCCTATCCTGTTCGGGACCGGTCTGACCAAACCCGGAGATCGAACAATAGACCAGTTCAGGTCGGGCAGCACAAAGACGGGTGTAATCCAGCCCGTACTTAATCAGTCCACCGGGTTTGTAGTTTTCGATCACAACATCCGCATCCGCCGCGATTGCATACACAAGCGCTTGGCCCTCCTGCGTCGTCAAATCAGCTGAGACCGAGTATTTATTGCGGTTGGCGGCCATAAAATAGGCACTCAGATCACTGTCGCCATCCGGGGTTTCCGCATAGGGCGGACCCCAAGCCCGTGTATCATCCCCGCCGGTTTTGGGGTTTTCGATCTTGATGACGGCCGCCCCTAAATCGCCCAACATCTGCGTCGCCGTCGGACCAGCAAGGATCCGTGTCAGATCGAGCACAAGCAGACCGTCCAATGCACCGGCCATATCAGAACGTCCCATCATATGATTTACGGTCGATCTCGGCTGCGATCACAGTGAACGTATCCGCCATTTGCGCTGCGTCGAGCGCTGCGGTCAGGTCGGTTTGTGATTTTACTCTGTGCCCTTGTCCACCAAATGCCTGCGCTATTGCGGCAAAATCGAAGGATGCAAACTCCACACCCGTGTTGGACAGCTGGCGCTGGCGTTGTTTCAGCTCAATCAGCGCCAACGAGGCATCGACGAATACGACAAAGATTGTTTTTAACCCAAGCTCATAAGCAGTCGCCAACTCTCCAATGACCATCAACAGACCGGCATCGCCCGAGAATGAGATGACAGTCCGATCTGGTTCGACAAGCTGCGCCCCCATCGCCAAGGGCACGGCACAGCCCATGGTGCAAAAGCCCGAGGACTGCGTAAGCGCGCGCGGAAACTCACATTTCCACATCTGCGATAGCAAAATCCGGTGTGCGCCGCTGTCTGCGGTGGCGAGTGTGTTCCGTGGCAAGGCGTCTTGACAGGTCGCGATCACCTGCGCGGGGCCCCAGGCTTCTGGCGCAGAGAATGCCGAAGACAGAGCATTCTTGACGGTGTCGATCTGCCCTTCTGCCCAGACGTCCATCAAGGGTTCATCTGGCAGAAGCGTTGTGACAGAGGCAGTACAATTGCCGATGATATTGACCGTCGACTGATGCATGTAGTGATGGTTGGGTGCAGCGGTGACATCTATCACCATCTGCGTGGTGGGATCCCACGGGTTCTGCCAGCCCGCACGCATTTCGATTGGATCGTAGCCAACCGCAAGGATCACGTCAGCCTGTGCCACGAAGGGCAACAAAACCTCATCGGCCAAGGGCGAAAGGCCGGCCCCACCCAAAGACAGGGGATGGCTTTCCGGCAAAATGCCTTTTGCCTTGTATGTCGTAATTACCGGAGCGCCCAGCGTTTCGGCAGCTTTTTGGATGGCGGGGGCCGCATCATCCACCAGCGCATCAAGACCCACCAAAACGAGTGGGCGTTTTGCATTGGCCAAAGCCGCGCGCGCACGGTCAAGATCGGCGCCAACCGGCGCGACCGCGGCGGCAGGGGTGCGCAGACGCCCTACCCCTTTGGCGGATGCATCTGCGACTGAAATCGGCACATCGATGTGAACGGGGCCCGGACGCCCTTCGGTGGCAATGGCAAGCGCCTTGTCAATTATGACATGGCTGGCCGCGGCATTTAGGGTGAAGCTTTGCTTGGTGATCGGGCGGAACACCTGCGGCTGGTCAAGGACCTGATGGGTGTAGACTTCAGCTTGCTCGGCATCAACGCAACCCGTCAGTACAATCAATGGAACGCGGTCCTGATGGGCATTCTCAACCACGTTGATCCCGTTCAAGGCGCCCGGGCCAACAGTTGCAAGCATGATACCGGGTGCGCCTGTCCTGTGATACGTCCCTTCGGCCATGAAACCGGCCGAATTTTCGTGCTTACACAAGACAAAAGTGATCCCTGCTTTTTCCAAAGCATCCATCAAAGTCAGCACTTCGCCGCCAGGCATTCCAAACGCCCACCTGCATCCCGCATCGTAAAGGCGTTTGGCGACGACATCTGCTGCGCGCATCACAAGGCTCCATTCCCATAAAATTCCTCGGTGTGATGGGGCATGGCTTTGGCAGAGGCAATGCAAGAACGCGTCATTGATTATTACGGACTGTCGCGCCGCTGCATCAAAGCGGCAGCCGATCCTGGCCTATGAACACGTCACCAAGGCAATCAATTCACCACGCATTATAAGCAAGGTATTTGCCAGACATTTCGACCTTCACCCGGTCGCCTTTGGGATTTTCGACGCGCGTGACAGTCATATCGAAATCAATTGCAGACATGATCCCATCGCCGAACTTCTCATGGATAAGTGCCTTTAAGGTTGGGCCATAGACACCGACAATCTCATAAAACCGGTAGATGCAGGGGTCGGTGGGCACGGTCTGCGCCCAAACTTTCGTGGGGCTTTCTTGAAGAACGTCCGAGGCTTCCGGCAAAAGATCCAAGGCGGCAACCAGCGCATCTGCCTTTTCAGCCGGCATCGCATTCATGCCCATAGCGGCTGAATGCGTCCAGACAGGCGACATCCCAATCATCTCTGCAATACCTTCCCATGTCAGCCCGCCTTTCTTTTTTGCTTGCAAAATCAGCGCAGTGACGTCTTCGCGATCCAGTGTTGATACGATCATATCCATGAAGTTTCCTTTCTGTTGGCCATGTCTTTTTTAAATTTGGGTTATCAGGATCAGGCACATCACAGCGAACACGCCTGTCAAAATTTGCCAGAACCGAACTGGATCTCGTTCTGCCAGAGGTCTGTATCGCGCCAGCTTTCCAGGAGTGGGCGCATGTAGAGCAGCTTCGAGTTCCGATAATCGGTTGAACCTGTGTTGGCTCAGCGGGTGGGTCGCCTTGCGTAAAGCATCATCCACCCAAAACGGCGCCGCATTCGCGCTATCGATGGCGGTGCGATAGGACAGGCGCGCACGTTGTTTGCGGTTTTGAACGCGTGCTGCATCTGCCCCATAAGGCAAGCGTCCACAGAGCATCTCGTAGAGAACGACACCAAGCGAATATTGATCTGAGCGGACCCCAATGGGATCGCCCACAAAATACTCTGGTGCGGTATACTGCAAAGTTCCGAGAATGGAATTGAAAGACTGCTCTTTGGCTTCTTCAATTCCCTGGATCCTGGTCGATCCCAGATCGATAATCTTGACGGTTCCATCCTGGTCGATCATCAAGTTTTCTGGGCGAAAATCTTGGTGCAGCATATCTTTGCGGTGAAAAGCGCGCAGGCCGGAAATCATCTGACATGCCAGTCCGCGTACAACATCAATCGTCGGGTGCGGGTTATCCAGCATCCATTGGCGCAGTGTCTTGCCTTCGATGAACTCTGTGACGACGTAAAGGCCTGACCGCATTTCAGGGGCCTTTGCCGCCCGGACAACATATGGCGAGCAGAGCCGCCGCGCGATCCACTCTTCGAGCAGGAACAGACGAATATAGGCAGGATCTGATTTTGTCTCACTGGCAGGCATCTTAAGCGCAACCTTGTCGCCGTCCGGCGAGATCGCCAGAAAGATATGGCTGCGGTTATTTTCGTGGATTTTGCGCACCACGCGAAAGCCATCAACCATGTCGCCTGGTGCAGGTAACGGCAGAAATGGTAGGGCTTCACTGACCGTATCAGGCATCGGATCACTTGCAGGCAGAGCTTTCACATCAACAATCTGAATTGTCGCGTCATCACGGCTCCCGGCAGCCCGCGCAGCGTCGCAGATGTTGGATGCGGCCTCGTCCAGTGTGGCAGCTTGGGAAAGTGCATCAAGTACATCTTTAGGATGCCAATGATCGTGAACACCGTCCGTCGTCAGCAAGAAGATGTCGCCCGGTTGCAGTGCCACCTCTCGATAATCAAGGGCAACATTCTGATCGAGCCCCAGCGCGCGACTGAGTTGCGGGGCGGAACCGACCATGGGGTTCACATGATCGACGGTTAACGGCTCGAGGGATCCATTTGAAACACGCCAGACCCGGCTGTCACCAATGTGCACAACATGCGCATAATGCCCTTTCAAGATCAAAGCCGATAGCGTGCAGATGTGGCCCAATTCCGTCCGCTCGGGCAAAGATGAGCGATTAAGCCCATAAAGCCAGGCATTGGTTGCCGCGATGACATTGCTTGCTGCCGTTTTAACCGTCCAGGCGTCAGAGGTTTCATAGTAATCGGTCAGGACAGATTTAACGGCAATTTCAGCAGCCTCATGGCTCACTGGACTTGGCGAGATACCGTCGGCCAAGGCCAAAGTGATACCTTTCAGACGGAGTACGCCCCCTTGAGGTAATGTCGCACCATAAAAGTCCTGGTTGCCATGGCCCGTCGCACCTGCCCGCGAATGCTGGCCGATATCTACGACAAGACCGTCTGGTGAACCGCCGTCATGCGCCATTCATTGCGTCCTTTTTGACGTCAAAGAAGGCCGCGCGACAAAAGTCGCGCGACCCTTGATCAAAGTGACCGATTACTCAGCAGGCGCCTGCGCTGGGACGCGTGATGAGCTGGGTTTGTAATATGTCGAGTAAAGCATCGCTCCGACGAATGTCAGACCGCCAACAAGATTGCCGATCACAGTCGGAATTTCATTGTAGAGCAGATAATCACCCCAGGTGAAATCCGCGCCCAACAGAATACCGATCGGGAACAGGAACATGTTCACGATGGAATGCTCGAAACCCATGTAGAAAAAGATCAGGATTGGCATCCACATCGCGATGACCTTGCCCGGCACACTCGTCGACATCATCGCTGCCACGACACCCGTAGACACCATCCAGTTGCACATCACAGCCCGAACAAAAAGGGTCAGCATACCACCCGCACCCGCCTCAGCGTAGCCAACTGTTCGGTTATGACCAATGTTCATAAGAGCGTCACCAATGGCATTGGGTGGCTGCGTAAAGCCCATCGTTAAGGTGATCGTAATGAAGACGGCCGTCGTCATGGCGCCCGCAAAGTTGCCGACAAAGACCAATCCCCAGTTGCGCCACATCGCTTTGGCATCAACGCCCGGTCGCTTGTCGATAACGGCAAGCGGCACAAGCGTGAAAACGCCCGTCAACAGATCGTAGCCCAGCAGATAAAGCGTGCAAAAGCCCACCGGGAAAAGAAGCGCGCCGATAATGAAATGGCCTGTCTGCACTGAGACAGTGACTGCAAACGCGGCGGCGAGTGCTAGGATAGCCCCCGCCATATAGGACCGAATTAAGGTGTCTTTTGTGGACATAAGCGCTTTCTTCGCGCCTGCATCGACCATCTGCGCCGAAAACTCGGCCGGGGTGACATATGACATATTTACCTCGTTTAATGTGCGGCGTTCGCAGGTGACGCATTTCAGCGTGGCGATCAGGGCGAACGTCGGGATGGAGCAATGCCAAGCATTGGCAAAGCCTTGAGAACTCTCGCAAAAGATCGGGAGTGCAAAGTTCAGCTGATTGATTTTTCGGGACGCACTCAAAGAAGCGACCGAGGGGTCCGACTTCATTGCCAGACGTTTCCACCACTACCGTTATACTTTTGACTTCGACCGGTAGGGCATTGTTTTCAGCGTCGTTGCTGACTTAACTTCAACAACAATCGCACGCAGAAAAGATCAACGTAAATTAACGCCATCTCGGAAATAGAACAGGAATGCGGAAAAATCAGGCTAAATTTTTGCGCGATGATTAAATCATTAGCGGGAAACAGCTAAATGCTAAGCATTTTTGGAAAATTCGCTTAGCTAAGTATGCCCAAAGCGCGGTTCAAGTCCTCGCCATGTTAATTATCGCGATGAACACTTTTCCGAAAGCGTATATTTTGCGCGCTTGTGCGCAACAAATGTACTCAAACCCATGCGCGGGGCGGGAAGATTGGCAAATCTGCAAAACCAACTTGCCTTCCAGGATTGGTGACGACATCCTTCCCCTAATTCAGCAGCGTTGCTGACAATAAAACGTGCGCAGACATGAACAGGCAATGGCGTCTGTCGGTTTGCTGAAATCTGCCCGCATTTTTCAAGCGTTTATTCACAAAACATCGCCGCGTCGCCTGACGCTCCTATTCAGACGAATAAGCCGCTTGTCGGACATTCAAATATATGGAGTCAGCAAATTGTCACCATCAGAGCCTGGGTTTACTGCTGAACAACAAAACTACCTCATAGAGGTTCTGACCAAGTTGAATCTCAGTCAGGCTTTTCAGCCTAGCGCCTCGGGACCACCACTCGAAGAGCCCAGCGTTCATGGCGTACCGCTCGAGGATTTGGCCAAAGAAGAGGTGGCCAAATACAACATGCACCCGCTCGACATGTGGCACATGGTCGAGAAGTGGGAGGCCGAGGGCCATCAAGCCGCTGGGTTGGACAACTTCTTGCTCCGGCACCTTGGTTTTTTTGACGTCCGGCCAGCCCAAGAGGGATATATGATGCGGCTGCGATGCCCCGGAAACGTGATCCGGGGTGACCAAATGAAAACGATGGGTGAAATTGCGGAGGACCATGCTGGTGGATACGCGCATGTGACAACGCGCGGCAGCCTTCAGCTGCGCGAAATTATGCCCGGCCACGTCATTCCCATTGTCGAAAAACTGCAAGATGTGGGCCTGACATCACAGGGAACTGGTGCGGATAGTGCGCGCAACTTAACGATTTCGCCAATCGCCGGCTTCGACCCGATTGAACTGATTGATCTGCGGCAACAAGCGTCACGCCTCAGTATGCGCATCCTTCGGACGCGGGAGCTGCAGGGCATCCCACGCAAGTTCAATATCTCATTTGACGGTGCCGGTTATATCTCATGTGTGTCGGACACAAACGACATTTGCTTCCAGGCCGTGTCAGTCGCTGACAACGATCAGGGGATAGAGCCCGGTATCTGGCTGCGCATCGCATTGGGCGGCATCACTGGACACAAGGACTTTGCCCGGGCAACGGGTTTGGCATGTCGCCCTGAAGAAGCCGTTGATGTTGCCGAAGCGATGCTGCACGTCTTTGTCGAACATGGCAATCGGACGAACCGCGGCAAGGCCCGGCTCAAGTATCTTCTGGACAGCAAAGGCGTGGACTGGTTCTGCCAGATGACGCAGGAAAAGCTCGACCTTCAAGGGCTTGGTGTAACGCTGTCCAACCTGCCCGAAGGCATTGAGGCCCCGCGCCTTCCTTTGAACCGCCAAGGTCATATCGGTGTGCATCCTCAGGCTGACGGGCTTTTCTATGTCGGTGTTGCCCTCGAAATCGGCCGCCTGTCAGCCGTCCAGATGACAGAGCTTGGGCGCATCTCGATGACTTATGGCAGCAATGATATGCGGCTGACCGTCTGGCAAAACCCGCTGATTTTAGGCGTGCCCCAAGAGAATATCGCGCGGGTGCAACAAGAGCTTAAAACCATCGGGCTGAGTGACGAAGCCAACTCTTTCGCGGCTGGCGCGGTTGCTTGTACCGGTAAATGGGCCTGCAAACTTGCATTGGCCTATACCAAAGCGGATGCACTATCGATCGTGCAGCGTCTGCAAAGTAAGTATACGCTGGACAGCCCGATCAACATTCACCTCACCGGCTGTCCGAATTCCTGCGCCCAGCATTATATCGGCGATATTGGACTGGTTGGCACTACAGCGCCAGGTGGCGGCGAAGGCTATAACATCTTTCTTGGCGGTGGATCTGACACCGACCAAGGGCTTGCGCGGCCTCTGTGTGGTCCTGTCCCCAGTGATACCGTCAACGACATACTTGAGCATGTGGTCGGAAAATACATCGCGGAGCGCCAGGAAGGTGAGACCTTTCTTCAATACACGCGACGCCTCAGCGATGACGCTCTTGTTGACCTCATGCCGCAAGACTTTGCAATCGCCAGCTAATTCTAGATCGAAATGGATAGACTATAATGACAGTTCAAGATCCTAAAATTCTCGAAAACCTGGCATCGGCTATTGGCCAGACCCACGGGACGGCACCGGCAGCCTTCATCGCAGAAGACGCGCCTTTTGATGACGCCCAGCGTCACTGGCTCAACGGGCTGCTGAGCGGGCTACAAGCCATCGCGAATGCCGCAGGTGGTGCCGCAGATGCTCAGGCGGAACAGGGCACAGCACTGACGATCCTTTATGGATCACAATCGGGAAATGCCGAAGCGCTGTCCAAAGACCTGCGCAAGTTCTCAAAGACCCAAGGATTTGAAGCGACCGTCGCAGGCCTTGACGACGTGCAGGTGTCAGATCTTTCCGCACTCAACCATCTCTTGATCGTTGCAGCCACATTTGGCGAAGGAGAGCCAACCGACAACGCCGTTAAATTCGTTGGTGCGCTGATGGATGACGGGGCGCCCACCTTGCCAGCATCGCTGAACTTCAGCGTTCTTGGGCTGGGCGATTCAAGCTATGCAGACTTTAACAAAACAGCCACAGATATTGACCGACGCTTGGGCGAGCTGGGCGCGACCCGCGCCGCAGATCCCATATTTTGCGATGTCGATTTTGAAGATGATTATGCGGTGTGGCGGGATGCGGCCTTTGCCAGCGACCCGTTCAAAAATGCAGCTGGTGCGGCTGCGGCACCCGAGCCCGTAGAGGCTGGGCCTGCTTTCGACAAAAATCACCCGTTCATGGCAACGCTTACCACAGCTGAGCGCCTGAGCGGCGAGACATCGGCCAAATGCGTCAACCACATTGAGCTTTCTTTGGCCGGGGGCGGAGAAGACCTGAATTACAGTGTTGGGGACGCCTTGGGCGTATGGCCGATGAATTGCCCCGATGAGGTCGATGCCATCCTGACAGAGTGCAGTTTCACCGGGAAAGAGACTGTCATGCTCAAAAGCGGCCCCGCGTCATTGCGGGCAGCTTTGCTGACGCGACTAGATTTGCAGACGATCACGCCCAAAACACTTGAAGTCTGGAACGTCGTGAAGAAAAGCGATGACGACCACATCATTGATTTGCTGCACGAGGGCATCGCACTTGATCCACAAAAGCTTGCAGATGGGATGCGCGCGCTTCAGCCACGGCTTTACTCCATCTCGTCCAGCCCAAAGGCGCACCCCGGCGAAGTGCATCTGACCATCGGCGAGGTGCGCTACGATATGTACGATACTGACCGCAAGGGCGTTGCATCGACCTATCTTGGAGATCGCTTGGTCGAGGGCGGCAGCATAGGCGTCTATGTCCAGAAATCCGCGCATTTTCATATACCAGATGATGATACGCAGCCTCTGATTATGATCGGCCCCGGCACAGGTATCGCGCCGTTCCGTGCGTTCCTTGAGGAACGCGAGGCGCGCAGTGCTGAGGGTAAAAATTGGCTGTTCTTTGGCGATCAACACGAAGACTGCGACTATCTCTATCGCGCAGAGATCGACGCATGGCGCGACGCCGGCCTGTTGGACAACCTCAGTCTGGCATGGTCACGAGACAGTAATGAAAAGGTCTATGTGCAAACCTTGCTCAAAGAGGCCGGAGAAGAGGTTTACGCGTGGCTGGAAAATGGTGCGGCCATCTACGTGTGCGGCGATGCAAGCCGCATGGCCGCCGATGTGGACAAAGCCTTACGGGACATCATCATGATACACGGCCAGAAAACGGAGGCTGAAGCCGCGGCATATGTAGACGTTTTGACATCGTCTCACCGTTATCAACGGGACGTTTACTAAAGATTTCTTTGTGCAATACGGCTTTGCAGGCGAAGGGCAATCTTGCGAGGTTGCTCTGTTCGCCAATATGGACTGCTGCTGCCAGTCCGATCTCCGTACTGCGGAATAGATTGGACTGGACGAGGGATCGCGATAGCAGATTTACAACACAGCCTCTCTACCTCGAAAACTCGCGTCTAAATGCGATGATTGCATCACGAGCATGCGCCATCGCATCTTTCAGGGTTAGCAAACGGTAGGTTTGAATAATCGTGGCTAAGAACAAGCATGCCTTGAAGGGGCATGCTGCAGCCACTCTAGACTGCCTTGGTCAACCTCGGATTGTCTTTTTGGAAAGGCAAGGCGGATCGGAAGGTCAGTCATGGAAACACCAAACTGACCAATCACTTGCGCGCTTAGAAGAAGGGCCG
>CAKZXZ010000117.1 GCA_937883775.1 uncultured Paracoccaceae bacterium | reverse complement strand
CGTTCTCGCTGATGTATTTCTTGGTTATCCTATTGATTTCATGGGTGTTCTACACCGTCATGGTCAACCTCGACAAAAGGGACGGCGTGTAAATGACTGACGCAACCGCCACCACATTCACGCCCGCCAAGCGCCGCAGCAAACCGCTCATTAACAAAAGCGCGGTCGTAATGACGCTCTATCTGCTGTTCCTGTTCCTGCCGATCTACTGGCTCATCAACATGAGCCTGAAGACGAACACAGAGATCCTCAGCAGCTTCTCGCTCTGGCCACAGAACCTGACATTCGAAAACTACATCACCATCCTCACCGATCCCGCGTGGTATTCCGGCTATATTAACTCGCTGATCTACGTGGTCATCAACACGGTGATCTCACTCGCCGTCGCACTCCCCGCCGCCTACGCGTTCAGCCGCTACAGCTTCATGGGCGACAAGCACCTGTTCTTCTGGCTGCTCACCAACCGCATGGCCCCGCCCGCGGTGTTCGCCCTGCCCTTCTTCCAGCTCTATTCCAGTGTTGGCCTTTTCGACACGCACATCGCCGTGGCCCTCGCCCATTGCCTCTTCAACGTGCCCCTCGCCGTCTGGATCTTAGAGGGTTTCATGCGCGGCGTGCCCAAGGAAATAGACGAGACCGCCTATCTCGACGGCTACTCCTTCCCCCGCTTCTTCACGCGCATCTTCATGCCGCTGATCGCGTCCGGTATCGGCGTCGCCGCCTTCTTCTGCTTCATGTTCTCATGGGTCGAACTGCTGCTCTCGCGCACGCTGACATCCGTCGACGCCAAGCCCATCGCCGCCACGATGACCCGCACCCAAGGGGCCGCAGGCATCGACTGGGGCGTCCTCGCCGCCGCCGGTGTGTTAACCATCGTGCCGGGTGCCTTGGTCATCTATTTCGTCCGCAACTACATCGCCAAGGGCTTCGCCCTGGGGAGGGTGTGATGAGTAACTTTGCGATCTCAGACTGGATTGCGTTCTATGGCGCTGCACTATCCACCCTTATCGCCGTCGTAGCGGTTTATCGATATGCAATGGATGGGCCGCGATTGGCCGTCGAGGTTTTCAACCCCTCTGACTACAATATCGGTGACCGCTATTTCGGCTTTGTAATCTCAAATATCGGAAATATTCCGACAGTTGTGAGCAATATTGAGATTGCCTTTCTCGAGAAGAGGGCGAGAAAGGCTACTGCCTTTAAGACAGTCAATTGGAACCAAAAGAGCTCTTGGAATCCAGCTATCGAACTAATCCCGAAACTCGATAGACCAAACTCATTCACGCGTTCGCCGAAGGTCTTGCACAAAGGCGATGAACTCCATGGGACGCAAAAACCCGTCGCCGAATATGATGCAACAACACATTGGATTCGTCTGCGCGCATTTCCTCGAAACAGCGAACGCTACTTCGAAGGGTGGGCAGGGCCAGTCCCAAAACAAGAATCGGAGACAGCATAATGGAATGGATGGCCTGGACCCTACCCACCGCGATCTTCTTCGGCTGCATCGCGGCGCTGCTCATCACCTTCACAATCCTCGCGATCAAGTACCCCGAAACGCCCCGCGTCGGCATCCTGCGCATTGAGACGACGCGCGGCGATCGCCTCTTCATCACGCTGCTTGGATCCGCCTTCATTAACATCGCGTGGCTCGGCATCGTGGGCGATCACCAGCCCTATGCGATGCTCGTTTGCCTTGCCTACGCCGCAGCGGTCTTCCGCTGGGTCTGACATTACCCGCAACGGCACCCTGCCCGCGCGACACGACAATAACGGTTCAAAAGGGAGGACAACTATGAACCTTAATCTCAAATCAACCACCGCTCTGGGGGTCGCATTATCGCTACTCTCCGGCCCGGTCTTCGCCGATATGGAGGCCGCACAGGCCTTCCTTGACGCCGAGATCGGAGACCTTTCGGTCCTCGACCGCGCCGCCCAAGAAGCCGAGATGCAGTTCTTCATCGACGCCGCCCAGCCCTTCCAGGGCATGGAAATCAGCGTCGTGTCGGAAACCATCGCGACCCACGAGTACGAGGCGCAGGTGCTTGCCCCCGCCTTCTCCGCCATCACCGGCATTCAGGTCACCCACGACCTGATCGGCGAAGGCGACGTGGTCGAGCGTCTGCAAACGCAGATGCAGTCGGGCGAAAACATCTACGATGCCTACGTCAACGACTCCGATCTGATCGGCACCCACTGGCGCTACCAGCAGGTCCGCAACCTGACCGACTGGATGGCGAACGAGGGCGCGGATTTCACGCTGCCCACGCTTGATCTGGACGATTTCATCGGCCTCAGCTTCACCACCGGTCCCGATGGCAAGCTCTACCAGATGCCAACCCAGCAATTCGCGAACCTCTACTGGTTCCGCTACGATTGGTTCAACGACGAAAAGAACAAAGCCGACTTCCAAGAGGCATACGGCTATGAACTGGGCGTCCCCGTGAACTGGTCCGCTTACGAGGACATCGCGGAATTCTTCACCGGTCGTGATCTGTCGCACCTCGGTGTCGAAGGCGAAGTCTTTGGCAACATGGACTACGGCAAGAAAGACCCCTCGCTCGGCTGGCGCTACACCGATGCGTGGATGTCCATGGCTGGCATGGGCGACGTGGGTGAACCGAACGGCCTGCCGGTCGATGAATGGGGCATCCGGGTGAACGAGAACTCGCAGCCCGTGGGTTCTTGTGTCGCGCGTGGTGGTGCAACGAACTCTCCGGCTGCCGTCTACGGGGTGACGAAAGCCATCGAATGGCTGGAGAAATACTCGCCCCCCGCCGCCGCTGGTATGACATTCTCTGAAGCCGGGCCCATCCCCGCGCAAGGAAACGTCGCCCAGCAGATGTTCTGGTACACCGCCTTCACCGCGGCCACGGTCGAACCCGGCCTGCCCGTGATGAACGAGGACGGCACGCCCAAGTGGCGCATGGCCCCCTCGCCCCACGGCGTCTACTGGGAAGAAGGCACCAAGATCGGCTATCAGGACGCCGGCTCCTGGACGCTGATGGAGTCCACACCTGTCGACCGCGCCCAAGCCGCATGGCTCTATGCACAGTTCGTCACCTCCAAGACCGTCGATCTGAAGAAGTCCGATGTGGGCCTCACGTTTATCCGCGAGTCCACCATCAACTCGGACCACTTCACCGAGCGTGCAGACAAGCTGGGTGGCCTGATCGAGTTCTATCGCTCCCCCGCCCGTGTCCAGTGGTCGCCCACCGGCACGAACGTGCCCGACTATCCGCGTCTGGCGCAGCTGTGGTGGCAGAACATCGGTGATGCGATGTCCGGTGCGAAAACCCCTCAGGAAGCCCTCGACGCGCTTTGCGAAGCCCAAGAGTCGGTTCTTGAGCGTCTTGAGCGCGCCGGCGTCCAAGGTGATCTGGGTCCGGTCATGAACGAGCCGCAGGAAGCCGACTACTGGCTCTCGCAGCCCGGCTCGCCCAAGCCCGCGCTCGAGAACGAGGACGAAACCCCGATCACCATCGCCTATGATGAGCTGATCCAGTCCTGGCAGAACTAAGGGATTTCTCCCGACGGTGGGGGCGGCAAAGCCCCTGCCGCTTTTCGTTTCTACAAACCACCGCAAACCAAACGCCCCGCCCGGCGGCACCGCCGTGCATCGCCCGACCTCCCCCCGGAGGGCGATTTCCAACCACTGAAACCAGAAAACCCGTTTCAAATCTGGGGACGAACCGCATCGAAAAACCGGACCAAACGCCCTCCAGGTCGGGTGCTGCCCTCAGCACTTGAAAGCAACCGCGTTTCCCACGATCCTCTGCGAAAATCCAAAGGCCCACCGCCATGACCCACATCCTCGCCATCGACCAAGGCACCACCTCCAGCCGCGCCATCGTCTTTGATGCGGACATGAAAATCACCGCCACGGCCCAGGAAGAATTCCCCCAGCACTTCCCCCAATCCGGCTGGGTCGAACATGACCCGAAAGACCTCTGGTCTTCCACCGCTGGCACCTGCCGCTCCGCCCTCGAAAAGGCGGGCCTCAAGCCCGAGGACATCACCGCCATCGGCATCACCAACCAGCGCGAAACCACCGTCGTCTGGGACCGCACCACCGGCAAACCCGTCCACAACGCCATCGTCTGGCAAGACCGCCGCACCGCCGATTTCTGCCGCGAGCTGCGCGAGGCAGGGCACGAGCAGATGTTCACCGACCGCACCGGCCTCCTGCTCGACCCGTATTTCTCCGCCACAAAACTCAAATGGATCCTCGACAACGTCGACGGTGCCCGCGCCAAAGCCGAAGCTGGAAACCTCCTCTTCGGCACCGTCGACAGCTTCCTCATCTGGAAGCTCACTGGTGGCAAATCTCACGTCACCGACGCCACCAACGCCGCGCGCACGCTGCTTTACGACATCCGCAAAGGCCGCTGGTCCACGACCATCGCCAAGATGTTCGACATCCCGATGCAGATGCTCCCCGAGGTCAAAGATTGCGCCGCCGATTTCGGCACCACCCGCGCCGATCTCTTCGGGCGCGAAATCCCGATCCTCGGCGTCGCGGGCGATCAGCAAGCCGCCACCGTCGGTCAAGCCTGCTTCCAGCCCGGCATGCTCAAATCCACCTACGGCACCGGCTGTTTTGCGCTGATGAACACCGGCGACACCCCCGTGACCAGCCAAAACCGCCTGCTCACGACCATCGCCTACCAGTTCGACGGCAAGCCCACCTATGCCCTCGAAGGCTCCATCTTCATCGCGGGCGCGGTTGTCCAATGGCTCCGCGACGGTCTCAAAATCATCCGCGAGGCCAAGGAAACCCAGCCTCTCGCCGAAAAGGCCGATGACAGCCAAAACGTCATCCTCGTCCCTGCCTTCACCGGCCTCGGCGCGCCCTATTGGGACGCCGAATGCCGCGGTGCGATCTACGGCCTGACCCGCAATTCCGGCCCCGAGGAATTCGCCCGCGCCGCCCTCCAATCCGTCGGCTACCAGACCCGCGATCTGCTGGAGGCCATGCACGCCGACTGGTCCGCCGAAGGTGGCGACGGCGTCCTCCGCGTCGATGGCGGGATGAGCGCCTCCGACTGGGCGATGCAGTTCCTGTCAGACATCATCGGCGCCCCCGTCGACCGCCCCGAGGTGCTCGAAACAACCGCGTTGGGAGCCGCATGGCTCGCCGGACAACGCGCCGGCCTCTACCCCGCCATGGACCAGTTCGCCGCCACATGGGCCCTCGAACGCCAGTTCACACCCGCCATGTCCGACGCCGACCGCGCCACGAAATACAACGGCTGGAAAAAAGCCGTCGCCGCGACACTGACCGTATGAAACCCTATCAACTTCAGACCCCACGTAAGATCATTTTCGGACGCGGAGCCAGCGGCGACGCTGCGCAACACATCACGGCCCACGGCACCCAGATCGCCCTCATCCATGGTGCCAACCCCAAGCGCGCTCAGTGGCTCATCGACGCCCTCCACAAAGCAGGCGCGCAGGTCCACCCCCTCCCCTGCCCGTCCGAGCCGGCGCTCGATATGCTCCAAGACGCGCTCACCACGCTCCGCACCAAACACATCAACGCGGTGGTGGGTCTCGGCGGCGGCGCCCCCCTCGATCTCGCCAAAGCCCTCGCGGCACTCAGCCCCACAACCAGAAACCCGCTCGACCACCTAGAAGTCGTCGGAAAGGGTTTGCCGCTCACCGCAACCCCCCTCCCCTTCATCGCGATCCCGACAACTTCCGGCACCGGCGCGGAAGCCACCAAAAACGCCGTCATCGGCGTCCCCACGCACCAACGCAAAGTCTCCCTCCGCGATGACCGCATGCTCGCCACACTCGCCCTCATCGACCCCGCGCTCACCGATCACTGCCCCAAGGCGATCACCCTCGCCTCCGGCCTCGACGCCATCACCCAAGTGATCGAACCCTACCTCTCCGCCAAGGCCACCCCCCTCACCGACGCGCTCTGCAAACCCGCGATCCCCCTGGGCCTCCAGGCCCTCAAAACCCTAATGCAGCACGAAGACCAAAACGCCCGCGACACCCTCGCCCATGTCGCCCTCACCTCCGGCATCGCCCTCGCCAATTCCGGCCTCGGCGCCGTCCACGGCCTCGCCGGCGTCATCGGAGGCCTCACCCCCGCCCCCCACGGCGCCGTCTGCGGCGCGCTCCTCGCCCCCGTCCTCAAAACCAACGCAGAAATGCTCCCCGA
Source organism: uncultured Paracoccaceae bacterium (assembly GCA_937883775.1). GTDB lineage: Bacteria > Pseudomonadota > Alphaproteobacteria > Rhodobacterales > Rhodobacteraceae > JAHTBL01. The sequence goes on along the minus strand of CAKZXZ010000117.1, from coordinate 11,241 downwards.
CAACCCCAAAATCGCCGAGGTCCAAACCCGCATCGCCACCACCCTTGGCGACCTCCCAGACTTCACCAAAACCCACGGCCTGCCCACGCTCGAACAGATGGGTGTGCACCCCGACCAACACGCAAAAATCGCCCAAGCTGCCGCCGCATCCTCTTCGATGAAAGGCAACCCGATACCCCTTTCCGGGGCGCAACTCATCGCCTGCCTGCAGGCCGCATAAACCCCGCATTAAGGTTAACGCGCCCCACCGAAACCCCACGGCCCCGCCTTCTTTTGTCAAAAAATACCGAAATCCCACACAGGCAACCCGCGCCACCGCCTATTCAGCCGCCCGCCGCACCTCTTGCGGAAAATCCAACCGAACCCGCGTGCCATCGGCATCACTGCGCAATGTCAGATCAACGCCAAGCGCCTGCGCCCGCCGCTTCATACCCAAAAGCCCGTGCCCGATCTGCCCCGAAGCCGCCTGCGCCACCTGATCGAACCCACGACCATTATCCGCAATCTCAATCCGCGCCTCGTCCGCATAAACCGTGATCGTATCGGCCTTGGCATGTTTGATGACATTCGTGATCGCCTCCTGCACGATCCGCGCCACATGCAGGTTTTGCGACGGCCCAGGCACTGGCACCTCCGGCTCGCCATGGATTTGCCAGTCAAATTCCAGCCCATGCTCTTCCAAAAGCCCCTCAAGCCGGGTGCGCAGCATCCCAAGCAGCGTCGCCAGACTGTCCGTGTTCTCCATCGAATCCAGCATCAGCGCGAGGTCGCGCAACGCTTCTTCAAGCGCCCGTTCAAGCGTGGCATCGCCCAGATCATTGGCCTTGATATAGGCCAGCGTCGACACAAGATGCCCGCCAATCCCGTCATGCAAATCCAGCATGATCCGGTCGCGCTCTTGCGAGATCGCCTGACGCTTTTCAACCTCGGCGAGCCGCGCAAAACTGTCTTCCAGCTCGCGCGACTTGGCCGCGATGATCTCAGATTGCGCAGCCGTCAACCGCTCCAGCCCGCCCATGCTCGCGATCAGCTGCGACACGATCAGCCACAGGCAGGCAAACGACATGATGATCGGCATGATGTGGAACAAATGCATGCTGCGCGAGGGCGTGTTAAAGCCCATCATCCAAACCTCAAAGCATCCCAATGCCACCGATGGCGCAAGGCACAGCGCCAGCACCGTGAAATCGAACGGGCTGAGCGCCGACCGATTTCGCCACAACACGCCCAGCACCGCAACAGCCGGAAACACCGTCAGAACATTGACCGACGCCACCAATGCAAAACTGTACCCGGGCGGAGCAAGCAGGATCACAACAACCCCGGCAACCAGCACGAAAAAATGCACACGCTCGGCCAGTGAAGGCGGCTGCCCCAGAAAGCTTGAGATGAATTTCAGCACCAAAAGCACATAAAACGAGGCCGACAGCGCCCAGGTCATCGTCCAGATGCGGTAGCTGCCCAAAGCCTGACCAAACGCGTAATGGATCAGGAATATCACCGCCGCCAGGCACGACAGGCCCAGCCACAGATACCCTCGCTCGGCCCGCCGGCTTTGCCAGATCAGCAACAGCACGCCGCTCAGCAAAAGCATCAACCCGAACGCAAAGCGTGCCAGACCGGGGCCCCAAAACCAGCGCGTGTCGTAATGCGGCTTCAACACCGAATAAGGGCCCAGAAACAGCGCTTGTAGATCCGGCGCCTCGGCCTTGGGGCCATAAAGCGTCAGCGCGATCCGGTTCGGCCCCTCTTGCAAAAGACGCGCGGGCACTGGCACCAAAAGCGGCGTGTTCCACTTGCGCAGCGGCAAGGTGTTGGCCCGCACAAGCGCACCGTTCACGAACAGATCCAGATTGTCCGAGTATTTCGGCAGATAAACCGCATATAGCCCGTCCGGCAGAGCCTCCAGCGGCGCTTCAAAGCGAAAATGCAGCGTCTCAAGCGCATCATCAAACGCACGCGGCGCAAAGTAGGGCAGATCAACCGGGCGCGCATCGCGGCACTCGGGCTGCGCGCAAAGCTGCCCGCTGGTGAACATCTGCGCACCATCAATCGGGACAATCCGCCCGAAATTCAGCGCGTAAACGCCCCAAGTCAGCACCGCGACCGACACCAACAACACAATGCCGCCGCGCCACGCCTGCGCTGTCACAACACACCGATCTTGGTGGCCTGCACCACCGCTTCCATGTTCGAGCCGACCTTGAGTTTGCGGTAGATATTCGTGATGTGATTGCCAACGGTGCCTGCGCTGATGCCCAGCTGCGTGCCGATCTCATGGCGCTTATAGCCCCGCGCAACCGCGCGCAAAATCTCGGTCTCACGATCCGTCAGACCACTGTCACTCGCCTCTGGCTTGGGGGCGGCACCAGTGCTCAACACGCTCAGCAAATGCCGCGCGATCGACGGGCTGATCGGGCTTCCGCCTTCCAGAACCGCAAGAATATCGTCGCCAATCTGGCGCAACGCACCGCTTTTCAGGATATACCCCTTCGCCCCGGCCTGCAGCGCCTCAAAGACCCGCGCCTCGTCGCCAAAGATCGACACGACCAGCGCATCAACCTCCCAATCGGCCGCAGCACTGGCTTTCACCGCGTCGATACCCGACCCGTCGGGCAGGCCAATATCAACCAGAACCACGCGCGGACGGCGGTCGTATAAAAGGTTGATCCCCTGATCCAGCGTGCCCGCCTGCCCGGCCACCGTGATCCCATCGGTGGCGTTCACAGCTTCGGTCAACCGGGCGGCGATGTCCGGGCGGTCTTCGATGATGAGTACAGTTTGGTCCGTCACAAGGTCCTGTCCTGTTTCCTGCGCAAGCCGCATAAGCCTACCATGCCTTGGGCCGTTGGTGCCAAACCTATCGACACACCGACCCCTTAAAACGATATCGCAAAACCGGCCTGCACCGCAGATGCCGACTGCCCCTGTCCAATTGAGGCGTGCCCGTTCCACTCAACAAACGTCTCGATCGAGCCGTGCGCCGGGCGATGTACAAGGCGCAGTTTCAACGCCGCAAAGCCGGTGTCGTCATTGTCCGTCTCCATCGCAAAATTCGATCCGGGGATCCGTGCCAGCGCCGCAGCATAGCGGTTTTCCTGATCCAGGTTCAGACGCACAGACGCGCCCATATCAAGCGTGACAGACCCACCATTTGCGATCGCGAAAACGCGCTGCGCGTCCAGCCCAGCCACCAGATCAAGGCTGCGATGGCTCTGCGCATCGACCGCCAGATCCAGATCACCTGCACCGGTTTCCTCGAACGCATCAGCATCCAGCGCGACGTAATCAAACCCGATCCGGGGCGCGAAGCGAAAGCCCCCGGCTTGGCCCGCGGCCAGCCCAAGATACAGCGACGCGCCCAAATGTGTGCCGTCATAAGACGCCCGCGCCGTGTCGCGCAGCGTGCCAATAGCGATCGCACGATCAACCTCATAGCGGTCCCAGCCATAGCTCAGATCGGCCTGCACAAAAAGACGATCCGCAAAGCGATGACGCAGACCAAAGCCGACCGTTGTGCTGCGGCCAGCCACGTCCGACCGCCCAGCCTCCGCCTCGAAATGGCTCAGCCCGACATAGCCCCAAAGCTGCGTCACGCTGCCACCCAGATCGCTTTGAAAGCCAACCCGGGTCTGCCGCGATTGCGCCGAAAACGTCAGATCGGGATCCCCGGCATACGAGGCGGACCGGGCGTCAAACCCCCCATCGACCCAAACCTGCAAACCGCGCCCATGCGCCGCTTTGGCCCGGCGCCCGGCGGCGGCAAGCACCACCGCGCCACCCGGCGACGCACCGCGCGCACGTGCCATGTGCATCTGTTGAACCCGCGCGACGTCATAGACCTCGGGCATCAGCTGGCGCAGCGCGGCATCCTTATCGCGGATCTGCGTATCAATCTGGGTCAGCACGGCGTCCAGATCCGGTGTCACAAACGGCAGATGATCCAGCATCCGGCCAAAGGCCTTGCGCTCGGGATGCGCGCCGTATCGCTCAAAGTTCGACAGCTGCACATCGCTCAGATCAAGCACCTCAATGCTGCTGTAGCGGTAACGCTCAAAGCGAAACGTGAACGCGCCGTCCCCTTTGGGCAGCGCCTTGAGCGCCGCCATCTCGGTCGGCAAAACCCGCTTGAAGTCCAACTTCAGCGTATCGCCCGTCACCGCGCCATTGCCCGCAAGCACGCCCGTCACCTTGGCGGCATTCTCAAGCACAAACACATCGTCCCCACTGCCACCGACAACATCGCCCCTCGTGACAGATCCGCTGCCCAGCCGCACCAGATTTGATCCGCTGGTAAACCGCAGCGCCGTGCCCGCCGTTCCTTCGATCACTCCGGACGTCTCGACAGCGTTACTGGTGCCTGCCCCAAACCACACGCCAGTCGCTCCACGGATCACACCGCTTTGCGCATTGAAGACCCGGTTATGCTTCACCTGCCCAGCAGCCGCCCCCAGACCGGCAGCAAAGACAATCCCGGTGTTTTGCGCCGCGATCGTACCACTGTTGCGCACCGTATTACCGATCACATCGCCACCCGTGCCAATAGACGCAGACCCATTCAACGTCCTTTGTGGGCCAGGATCACCGCCAAGAGATGTGGTTGAAGGGGCTATGCCAGCCGCACCCGCATTACCCACCGCGCCACCACCGCCACCGATAAAAGAGAGACCATCACCCAAAACCGTGATCTGTCCGGAATTAACAATCAGGTTGTCCCGAACGGATCCACCGTGTCCGCCGCTCCCACTTGAAAAAACCGTCCATGTGGCGCCGTTGTCGCCACCTAAGCCGCTTAGACCGTCTCTTCGATCCTCTCCATCAGAGCCCGCTGCTCCGGCGTTCCCATCGGACGCGCATCGCGTGAAAGCCGCCGGGGGAACGCCAATGACAACGCATCCGCCATCGCCGCCTTTCCCGCCAGCTCCGCCCTTTCCACCAAGACCGCCACGACCCCCATTGCCTCTATCTCCACCAAGGCCAGCCCGGCCGCTGTCGCCAGCATTCCCGCCGCGCCCTCCGGCACCAGCAATGATGCGGATACCGTCACGGGTGGCACGGATCGTACCGGAATTTATCAGACGCGCCCCTGCAACAGAGCCACCGGCCCCCGCAGCACCACCAATTCCACCAATACCGCTATCACCGCCACGGCCCCCAAATGTGCCGTTTGCGCCCAATATACCGTCGGCCCCATCGCCGCCATTGCCGCCGTTATACCCGGCAATCGGGTCAAGCCCGCTGACGCCGCCATCCTGCCCATCCCCGCCGTCACCACCATCGCCCCCGTTGGAGCCATGAAGACCGTCACTTCCGCGCCCGCCTCTACCACCGGCGCCGCCATCCCCACCGCGGCCTCCGTCGCCGCCTTGCCCGGCCTGCAGCAAAATTCCGTCAGCGCCCAAAGGCCCAGAGACCGTCAGACGCCCCTCATTGGTAACGCGCGCATCCAAAAGATCGCCGCCACTGCTCCCAAGGCCCCCAGCTCCGGCAACGCCGCCATCACCACCGGTCGCCCCTTCGGCAAATGGATTTGAAACCGCGACGATATTGCCGAACAAACCACCGCGTCCTCTTACACCGCACCTCAAAACGTTGTCGCGCGTGGGACAAGGCCTGTTCGACCCCGTTCGATCTGCCGCATCAGCGCCATCCAGCACATTGGGCTGGCCCAGCGTCACACCGCGAATGGCACCATCGGCGGCATCACCACCGTCTCCGCTATCACCCCCGCGACCGCCCGCGCCGCCGTCCCCACTGCGCAAGGCAATTGCCGTCTCCTGCAAGGTGATTGCAGCGCGATTGTTGACGACGATACCCTGCAAAATCCCGCCTGCGCCGCCGGTTCCTCCGGTTTCACCCGCGCCGCCAACCCCGCCAGCGGCCCCTTGCAGCCCGTCATTGATAAAGCTTCCGGGTAAATTGGTGCGCAGCAAATCCCTCCAATCGGCCAGATCAGCCACGCTGCCACCTTCGCCGCCCGCGCCACCGCGCCCGCCCGTCCCTCCGGAACCCGCCGTGATATGCACACCACCCTTGGGGGCCTCAAGCGACCGCACGATCAGAACGCTCTGCTCGGTTACATCCCCGCCGTCGCCACCATTGCCGCCATTCGTGCCATCTGCACCAGATGTCGTCTGGACAAAAGCACGCGTCGGCGCGGTGGCCCTGTTGCCGATCGTCGTGCCATTGACACCGTTCGATCCGGCTGTCCCCCCAAGGCCCTGCCCACCGGCACCACCGGTCAGCAAATATCCGAAATCCGTCACCCGCGCGGGTGTGCTAAGCACATAAGACGCCGGCCCGATGGGCTGCCCGGCAAGCCCCGGCGCGCCCGCCGGAGCAGTTTGTCGAAAAACGTCATCGGCGTTGCCAGGCAAAGCCGCTGCAATTGAAAATACAACTGCAAGCGTGAAGGAACCCCTTCCCTTCCAATTTCCTGTATTATCGGATGTGCCCAGCCGGACAACGCCATACCAACGATCGTTCAATATCTGCTTCCAATATCCACTCACGAGAAGCAAATTGATCTTCTCGCAGACAGATTATTGGGCCAGATGCAGGGGCACTATGTGTGGATTCACATGGTCTTAACGATAACCGGACGGTCACCTTTGGTCGGGCAACACGCAATCAGGCGCAGGATCCGCGCCTTTGGGCCCTAAACCAAAGGCTGCTGCGCGCTCAAGCGTCAACGACTTTAAGGCCGATCATGCCTACAAGAAGGCCGTGCATGTCGCCTGTCATTTTCTGGTCGAGACCCGGGCATATGAACACCGGCTCGCCAAAGACCAGCAGCATCGATGCTCTCAAAGGCAAACCCGGCGTTCACAACAAAACGCCTCCGACAACGCGTTTGGAAGAAATCGTTTCGAACAAATCGCTCGGCACAAAACGCGGCTCAGCGCGCAATTCCGCCAACGTTGCAGCCCGTCGCCAACCCTCACGTCCACAGGAACGTGACCGTGCCATCAGGCAGCACCCGTGCCGCCGACAACATCCCGCTCACATACGCGCCGGTATCCAGCGAGATCCGGCTTTGTTCGAACCGCGGCGATGGCAGCGCCGTGTGCCCATGCGCAACCCACAGCCCATCGCTGCGCGGCACGTTGAAGAAATCCGAATGCCCCCACAGCAAGGTGTGGCGCGATTGTTCGGTCAGCGGCAAGGCAGGGTCGGCGGCGGCATGCACACAGGCCAGCGACCCGCTTTTCCAGATCTTGGGCAACCGGCGCAGCCACATCTCAAGCCCTTCGGGCATCGCCGCGCGCAGCGCATCGGCGGCCGCCTCCAACGCCGGAAGCGGCGATGTCTCTGTCACGCCGCCGATCCCGAAACTTGCCATCGTCTGCAGGCCACCATGCTTGAGCCACCGCGCCCGGCGGCGATCCGGCTGGTGCAGAAATTCCAGCATCATCCGTTCGTGGTTGCCCATCAGGCAGATGAACCGCATCGGCTGCGCTTCGTTCAACGCGCGGATCCGTTGCAGTACACCTTTCGTGTCCTCGCCCCGATCCACATAATCGCCAAGGCACACAAGCACAGGCGCGCCGATCTCGTGGCTGCCGATATCAAAATCGATCCGGCTCAGCAGGTCATCGAACAGATCCAGCCGCCCATGTATGTCGCCAATGATGTAGACCGGCATTTTTGGCTGCGGCAAACCCAAATCAAGCGGTTCAACCTGCGGCAGGTTGATCGCCTCAATCTGCGGGCTTTCCGCGCCTATCATCCGTTTCAGCAATCCCATTTTCCGGCTCTCTGTGTTGCCCCCTGCCCTTTTGCTTAGCGGGAAACCGTTAACAGCTCGCAAATGCCTTCCCCCTTGTTGCGAAAACCGCTAAATCAACGCGGAATTCTGGCAGAGCCCCCAGGCGGGCAAAGGACAAACAGATGAAAATCGCGATGATCGGTACTGGCTATGTCGGCCTTGTCTCTGGTGTGTGTTTTTCCGATTTCGGGCATGACGTGGTCTGCGTCGACAAGGACCCCCGCAAAATCGAAATGCTCGAGGCCGGAGAGGTCCCGATCTATGAGCCGGGCCTTGATGTGCTTATGGCCAAAAACGTCGACGCGGGCCGCCTGACCTTTACCGGCGACCTCGCCAAGGCCATCGACGGGGCCGATGCCGTCTTCATCGCTGTGGGCACCCCCACCCGCCGCGGCGATGGCCATGCCGATCTGCGGTTCGTCTACGCCGCCGCCGAGGAAATCGCCCAGAAAGCGACCAATCCTTTCGTCGTCGTCACCAAATCGACCGTCCCCGTGGGCACCAACCGCCAGGTCGCCAAGGTTCTGGCCGACACCCGCCCCGATCTTGCGTTTGAAGTGGCCTCCAACCCCGAATTCCTGCGCGAAGGGGCCGCCATCGACGATTTCATGCGCCCCGACCGCGTTGTCGTCGGTGTGCAATCCGAGGCCGCCGAGAAGGTGATGGGCGATATCTACCGCCCCCTGTTCCTGCGCGATTTTCCCATCGTCTATACCGATCTGGAAAGCGCCGAGATGATTAAATACGCCGCCAACGCGTTTCTGGCGACCAAGATCACCTTCATCAACGAAATCGCATCGCTCTGTGAGCGTGTCGGCGCGGATGTCAAAACCGTCTCCAAGGGGATCGGGCTGGACGGCCGCATCGGCAACAAGTTCCTGCACGCAGGCCCTGGCTATGGCGGCTCGTGCTTTCCCAAAGACACCCAGGCGCTGGCCCGCATCGGGCAGGATCATTCGATCCCGATGCGCATCACCGAGACCGTGATCGAGGTCAACGAAGAGATCAAACGCCGCATGATCGACAAGATCATCGACCTCTGCGACGGGTCCGTGAACGGCAAAACCATCGCCGTGCTGGGCGTGACGTTCAAACCCAACACCGACGACATGCGCGACGCCCCGGCCCTGACGATTGTACCCGCGCTGGTGGGCAAAGGTGCGAAAGTCCGCGTCGTAGACCCGCAAGGCCTGCGCGAAGGCGAAGCGCTGCTGCCCGGCGTCACCTGGATCGAGGACACCTATGAGGCCACCGACAAGGCCGACGCGCTGGTGCTGCTGACCGAGTGGAACGAGTTCCGCGCGCTGGATCTGGAGCGGATTGCGAAGGCTATGGTCACACCCGTGATGGCCGATCTGCGCAACGTCTATTCCAGCCGCGATGCGTCCAATGCGGGGTTCACGCAATATGTCTCGATCGGGCGGTCCGACATGGTGCCCCACAGCGACTAAGCGGCGCGCTGACGCGCTTGCGGCCTTCGGCGAGGATATTTGAACAAAGATGAAACCCTGAGCACGTCTGCGTGATGCGGATTGTGCGACGGGTTTGAGGCGGTCATTTATGGCGCACGCCATAAGGAGACCGTCCATGAACCGCCGCAATTTCTTCGCTGCCGTCACCGCCTCTGCCGCTGCCATCGCCATGCCCGCGCGCGGCAAAACCGCGTTCGAAATCACACGAACCAAGGCCGAATGGAAAGCGATGCTGAGCGATATGGAATACTACGTGATGCGCGAAGAAGGCACAGAACGGGCGTTTTCAAGCCCACTCGACAAGCAATATGCCGAGGGGGAATATCATTGCCGTGGCTGTGATTTGCACATCTACCGCTCGGCCGCGAAATATGACAGCCGCACGGGCTGGCCCAGCTTTTACGAAAGCGTCGATGGGGCCATCGGGACCAAGACGGACTTCAAGCTGGTCTACCCGCGCACCGAATGTCATTGCCGCCGCTGCGGATCGCATCTGGGTCACATCTTCAACGACGGCCCGAAACCGACGGGCAATCGGCATTGCCTAAATGGCGTCAGCCTCGTGTTTAAGCCTGCCTGAAGGCGCTTGACGCGTTCTAGCGCCATGAACCCTGCAATTAACCTTAACGCGTCTCAGGGCGCGTTTTTTGCGATAGCTCTGCGAAACTTAACATAATCACGAGCTGTAAAGGCCCCCTGCCCTGCTGCGAAACCGCCTTTGCCGTTTTGGTATTATGTTAAATTTCAGCGCGAAACGCAGCGGCACTCAGGATAGGTACCCATTTGCAGGATTTCATAAGATACTGATAAAAAACAATTTTTTCATAGTATTTTAAATAGCCCTTAGAAATCAGTTCTTTTCCACATGGTTTCGCATGCGAAACCGGCAAAGAAAAAGCCCCGCCAAAATGACGGGGCTCCAGGCAGTGTGGTTTCGCATGCGAAACCGTTAGCTGGGTTCCAGAAGATGCTTAACGGCTGCCATGACTTCTTCGACCATCATCACATCGACGACCTTGCCTTCAAGCCGGATTAGATGGCTTTTGCCGTCATGTTCGCGGCGCATGACAACGCCGTTGGCCAGATGCACTTCATCGGCACGTTCCACCCGAGGCCGCGCCGTTTTGACCAGCTGACGTGCTGGCGCGCGCTCGTCCTGGGTGATCGTGAATGGCTCCAGCAATTCCCATTCGGACTGCGGATCCACCCCCTGCCCTGTCGCCAGCGCTGCGCGCATTTCGCGTGCGAAACCCGACCGCAGCGCACCGATCAGCTTGAGCCCTTGCCGTTCGTTCAGCGCCGTCGGAAAGACCAGCAGATCGCCCAGCTCTTCGTGCAGCTCGGCAAAGCCCCGGATCTTGGATCGCTTTGCTTTCGATCCCGCATGGAACAGCTGCGCCACCGCATCTTCCACATTTGAGAACGCTGCCGCCTGCACCGCCATGACCGCGATCCGGCCACGTTCATAATGGCTCAGATTGGCGCGGATCTCGTTCTCTTCGACCATGGCGACATAGGCGTCCGCCGCATTGGCCGGCGTCCGTTTGATCGCGCGGATCACTTTGTATTTCGCATCATCCGTCTCGGCCAGAAGCTGGCGATAGGCCGCCAGACGCCGCCAGCCCGAGATCAGGCCGTATTTGATGTTCGGCCCCGGCGTGGGCAGTGGATAAACCTCAATCGGCATCCGCAGCCCATGGGCCAGAATGGAGGCGCGCAGCTCCTCCATCTCGTCGCTGTCAATCGCCATGCGATCCCGTGACAGCTCGTCTGCGTGGATTTCCACCAGCGGGATTTCCTGCACCAGCAGCCCGTCTGCGACAGCCTTGCGAAGCGCTTCGGCATCCGCCTTATCGCGCGCGGCCTCTTCGCGGGCCTCTGCGCTTTCCGGGGTCGCTTGGGCGGCGGCATCAGCGGCCACCTGCGCAATCGGAGGCAGGGCCCCAAACGCGCTTTTGGTTTCGCGTGCGAAACCGGTCTCAAGATCTTTCAGGCTGTCCT
>CAKZXZ010000116.1 GCA_937883775.1 uncultured Paracoccaceae bacterium | reverse complement strand
CCGCCCGATCACAACCGCATCCATCCCGCTCAAGCTGCCATGATGATCCCGCAGCATCATCAGACAACCCAGCGGCGTGCAGGGCACCATGCTCTTCTGCCCGGTCCCCAGCAGCCCCACATTGCTGATATGAAACCCGTCCACATCCTTGGCAGGATCAATCGAGTTAATCACCAGATCTTCATCCAGATGCCCCGGCAGCGGCAACTGCACCAAAATCCCATGGATACTCGGATCGCCATTCAACTGAGCAATCAACGCCAGCAAATCCGCCTCAGACGTGTCAACGTCCAGCTTATGCTCCACCGAATGCATGCCCACCTCGACGGTCATCTTCCCCTTCGAGCGCACATAAACCTGAGAGGCAGGGTCCTCGCCCACCAGCACCACGGCCAAACCCGGCGTGATCCCGTTTTCTTCTTTGATCCGGGTCACATGCGCGGCCACCTTGCCCCGCACACTTGCCGCAAACGCTTTGCCGTCGATCACTGTCGCTGTCATTTTATCCGTCTTTCTTTGCACCCATCTGCCGCTCCTCGCGCGCGATGGACCATCCAATCATCTCGCGCCACAAGCGCTCTGCCAGATCCGCATCAAACCCGGCCTCTTCAGCGGCCCCGCGCACCTTGGCCACAACCTCTTCGACACGCGCCGGAATATTTGCAGGCAATCCCGCCGCGTCCTTGATCTCCGCCGCGCGATCAATGAACGCGGCCCGCTGCGCCAACAGCGCCACCAACTCCCGGTCCAACGCATCAATCCCGGCGCGGATATCCCCCATGTCCACACATTCAGACGGCGATTTCATAAGGCACCCCTCCAATGACAGTCGCTTGTGACCTAAGCCACAAAACCCCCACCTTCAACGCGACACCTCATCCCTTCTTTTGTCCCGAAATACCGCCCGCCCGGAGGGCATCGCGGCGGGCCGGGGCTCGATGCCCCGGCGCGGCGCTCCTTAGAACAAGCCTTCGATCTGACCCTCGTCATTAAGCCGGATATTCTCGGCCGAGGGCACGCGCGGCAGACCCGGCATCGTCATGATCTCACCACAGACGACGACCACGAAACCGGCCCCCGCGCTCAGCCGCACTTCGCGGATCGGCACCGAATGCCCAACAGGCGCACCGCGCAAATTCGGATCGGTCGAGAAGGAATATTGCGTCTTCGCCATGCAGATCGGCAGATGGCCATAGCCCTGCTCTTCCCACAGCTTCAGCTGACTGCGGATTTTCGTGTCCGCCAGAACTTCGTCCGCATGGTAAATTTGCTTGGCAATTGTTTCGATCTTGTCAATCAGCGGCATGTCATCGCCATAGATCGGGGCAAACTCACTCGCGCCGCTCTCGGCAATTTCAGCCACCCGCGTCGCCAGCGCTTCGGACCCTTCCGATCCCAGCTCCCAATGACGGCTTACAATCGCTTCCGAACCTTGCGAGGCGACATACTCCTGAACAGCGGCCACTTCCGCGTCCGTGTCGTTGACGAAGTGGTTAATGGCCACGACCACCGGCACGCCGAACCCTTTCAGGTTCCCGATATGCCGCCCCAAATTCGCGCAGCCCGCTTTCACGGCGTCCACATTCTCGTCGCCCAGATCTGCCTTCGCCACACCGCCATTCATCTTCATCGCGCGGACAGTCGCGACCAGCACCACGCAATCGGGCGCAAGCCCCGCTTTACGGCACTTGATGTTCATGAATTTCTCAGCGCCCAGATCGGCCCCGAAACCGGCTTCCGTCACAACGAAATCCGCGATTTTCAAAGCCGTCGTCGTCGCAATCACCGAGTTACAGCCATGCGCGATGTTCGCGAACGGACCGCCATGCACAAAGGCCGGGTTGTTCTCCAACGTCTGCACAAGGTTCGGCTGCATCGCATCTTTCAGCAGAACCGTCATCGCGCCTTCCGCCTTGATATCGCGGCAGAACACAGGGCTGCGGTCGCGGCGATAGGCCACAATCATATCGCCCAGACGCTGCTCCAAGTCTTTGAGATCCTTGGCCAAACACAAGATCGCCATGACCTCGGAGGCCACGGTGATGTCAAAGCCCGCCTCGCGCGGAAAGCCGTTGGCCACGCCACCAAGCGACGCGGTGATCTGGCGCAGCGCACGGTCGTTCATGTCCACAACGCGCTTCCACTGGACGCGGCGAATGTCGATCTCCGCCTCATTGCCCCAGTAGATGTGGTTGTCGATCATCGCCGACAAAAGCGAGTGCGCGGACGTGATCGCGTGGAAATCGCCCGTGAAATGCAGGTTCATGTCTTCCATCGGCACGATCTGCGCATAGCCACCGCCAGCAGCCCCGCCTTTCATCCCGAAGTTCGGCCCCAATGAGGCTTCGCGGATACAAACCGCGGCCTTCTTGCCGATGCGGTTCAAACCATCGCCCAGACCCACGGTCGTTGTCGTTTTACCTTCACCAGCAGGGGTCGGGTTGATCGCCGTCACCAGCACCAGCTTGCCGTTCTTGTTCCCCTGAACAGAGTTAATGAACGATTGGCTCACCTTCGCCTTGTCATGGCCGTAGGGCAGCAGATCATCACTGCCGATACCCAGCTTGGCGCCGATCTCCTGGATCGGTTTCTTGTTCGCTTCGCGGGCGATTTCGATGTCGGTCTTGTAAGCCATAGGCGTGGTCTTTCGTAGAGGTCACTCAGCGGCGACAGTTTGCAACTCAGCAGGCTCGACACGGACGGCCGAGAATTTGAATTCAGGGATTTTGCCATAAGGATCGACGGCAGAATTGGTTAAGATGTTCGCCGCAGCCTCGACATAGGCAAAAGGCAAGAACACCATGTCAGGAGCAACTGCACGATCAGCACGCGCCATGATCTGGATGGAGCCGCGTTTCGTGGTCAGCCGGATCATACCGCCCGGCTCCACCCCCATCTTGCGCAAGGTCGAGGGGTGCAGCGAACAGTTTGCCTCCGGCTCTACCGCGTCCAGAACGCTGGCGCGCCGGGTCATCGAACCGGTGTGCCAATGCTCCAGCTGACGGCCCGTTGTCAGGATCATCGGATAGTCTGCATCGGGTGTATCATCGGGCGCAATGACAGAGGCAGGCGTAAACTTCGCACGGCCCTCGGGGCGCGGGAACCCGTCGCCAAAGACCACGGCCTGACCGGGGTCTTCAGGGCTTAGCGACGGATAAGTCACCGCCTCGCGCTCCAGACGCTCCCATGTGATATTGTCAAGCGAGGCCATGTTCAGCGCCATCTCGGCGAAAACCTCGCGCGGATGGGTATAGCTCCAGTTCAGCCCGCAGCGCTTGGCCAGCTCTGTCTCGATCCACCAATCCTGGCGCGCTTCACCGGGCGGCGCCACGGCCGGGCGCACCATCTGCACTTGTCGGTTGGTGTTCGATACCGTGCCCGATTTTTCATACAGTGCCGAAGCGGGCAGGATCACATCGGCATAATTCGCCGTTTCCGTGATGAAAATATCCTGCACAACCAGATGATCGAGCTTGGCCAGCGCATCGCGCGCATGCTCCACATCCGGGTCCGACATGGCCGGGTTTTCGCCCAGAATATACATCGCCTTAATGTGACCGTCGTGAACCGCATCCATGATCTCCGTCACCGTCAGGCCCTTCTCGCTTGAGAAATCGTCAGACTGCCACACTTCCGTAAAGGCCGAGCGTACACCGTCATCCGTCACCGTCTGATAATCCGGCAGGAACATCGGGATCAGCCCCGCATCGGAGGCACCTTGCACATTGTTTTGCCCGCGCAGCGGATGCAGGCCCGTGCCCGGCCGCCCCACCTGCCCCGTCATCAGCGCAAGGCTAATCAGGCAGCGCGAGTTATCCGTACCGTGGATGTGCTGACTGACGCCCATCCCCCAGAAAATCATCCCTGCATTCGCACCCGCAAAGTCCCGCGCCACAGCGCGCAAGGTCTCCGCATCAATGCCGCACATATCGGCCATCTTCTCGGGCGCGAAATCAGCCAGATGCGCCTTCTCGGCCTCCCAATTCTCGGTATAGGCCTCGATGTATTGCTGGTCGTAAAGGCCTTCTTCCACAATCACATGCATGATCGCGTTCAGCATGCTCACATCCGCACCGGGGCGGAACTGCAGCATATGCGTTGCAAAGCGTTTGAGCGCCTGCCCCCGCGGATCCATCACGATCAGCTTGCCACCACGCTTGGTGAACTGCTTGAAATAGGTCGCCGCGACGGGGTGGTTCTCAATCGGGTTGGCCCCGATCACGATCGCCACATCCGCATTCTCGATCTCGTTGAACGTCGCCGTCACAGCGCCTGAGCCGACATTCTCCAGCAGCGCCGCGACCGAGGAGGCGTGACAAAGCCGCGTGCAGTGATCCACGTTGTTATGCTTGAACCCCTGACGGATAAATTTCTGGAACAGATACGCCTCTTCATTGGTGCATTTGGCCGACCCGAAACCCGCCACCTCGCGCCCCCGGCCCTTCAGACCACCAGCGGCGAAATCCAGCGCCTCGTCCCACGATGCCTCGCGGAACACCTCTTGCCAGTTATCCGGGTTCACGTTAAGCCCCTTCGCAGGCGCATCGTCGCGCCGAATGAGCGGCTTGGTCAGCCGGTGCGGGTGGTGAATGTAATCAAACCCAAACCGCCCCTTGACGCAGAGCCGCCCTTCGTTCGCAGGCCCGTTGATGCCTTCAACAAACTTGACCTTCTCGTCCTTGACCTTGAGCGACACCTGACAGCCCACCCCGCAGAACGGGCAAATGCTTTTGACCTCGCGATCATAGTCCTTGCTGTCGCCCACCTGCGCCTCATCCACCACAGACGATGGCATCAGCGCCCCCGTCGGGCAGGCCTGTACGCATTCGCCGCAAGCCACACAGGTGCTATCGCCCATCGGATCGGCGAAATCGAAGGTCGGATAAGCGTCATGCCCACGCCCGGCCATGCCGATCACATCATTGACCTGCACCTCGCGGCACGCCCGCACGCACAGCCCGCATTGAATGCAGGCATCAAGGTTAACGCTCATCGCGATATGGCTGTCATCCAGCAGCGGGATCCGCTCTTTTTCCAGCTTCGGAAAGCGGCTTTCGCTCACCCCATTGGCCTCAGCCATATCCCACAGATGCGCCGATTTATCATGTGCGACATCGCGCTCTGGCTGATCGGCCACCAGCATCTCGACAACCATCTTGCGCGCCGTTTTCGCGCGCGCCGAGTCCGTCGTCACAACCATGCCATCCATCGGCTCGCGAATGCACGACGCCACCAGCGTCCGCTCGCCCTCCACCTCGACCATGCAAGCGCGGCAATTGCCGTCAGGGCGATACCCCGGCGCGGGCTTGTGGCACAAATGCGGGATCACCAGACCGCGGCCGTTGGCGACCTCCCAGATCGTCTCTCCGGGCTGGGCCTCAACCTCGACCCCGTCCATCGTAAAGCGGATCATGTCGGTCATTTCGACACCTCATCGGCAAAATGCTGCATCACCAGCTTGATCGGATTGGGTGCCGCCTGCCCCAGCCCGCAAATGCTGGCATCCGTCATCGCGGTGCACAGATCACCCAGCAAATCCTGATCCCAAACCGGCTCTTGCATCAACTTCACGGCCTTCTCGCAGCCCACGCGGCAGGGCGTGCATTGCCCGCAGCTTTCGTCCTCGAAAAACCGCAACATGTTCAGCGCCGCATCGCGGGCGGCATCGTGATCGGACAGCACGACAACCGCGGCTGATCCGATAAATGTGCCCAAAGGCTGCAACGTGTCAAAATCCAGTGGCACATCGTCAATCGACGCGGGCAGCAGCCCCGAAGACGGCCCGCCCGGTTGATACGCCTTGAACACATGGCCGTCGGCCATGCCGCCCGCCGCCTCGATAATGTCCAAAATAGTCGACCCTGCAGGGAGCAGATACACGCCCGGCTGGGCCACACGGCCCGACACGGAATAGCTGCGCAAGCCCACGCGCCCGTTCATCTCGACCGAGTTCAAAACCTCCGGTCCTTCGCGGCAAATCTTAGCGACCCAGTAGAGCGTCTCGATGTTGTGCACCAAGGTCGGGCGTCCGAAAACACCAACCTGCGCCACAAACGGTGGGCGATGCCGCGGCAACCCACGCTTGCCCTCGATGCTTTCGATCATCGCGCTTTCTTCGCCGCAGATATAGGCACCGGCCCCGCGACGCAGATCGATATAGCCTTCCTCGACAATGCCCGCGCGCTCAAGCGCGGCAATCTCGCGGCGCAAAATCTCCAGCACTGCCGGGTATTCGTCGCGCATGTAGATGAAACACGTCTCGGCCTCGACAGCCCAAGCCGCGATCAGCATCCCTTCCAAGAACAGATGCGGCGTGCGCTCCAGATAATAGCGGTCCTTGAACGTGCCCGGCTCGCCTTCATCGCCATTCACGGCCAGATAGCGCGGCCCTGCATTGCCGCGCACAAAGCCCCATTTCTTGCCCGACGGGAAGCCCGCCCCGCCAAGCCCGCGCAGGCCGGATGACAGGACCTTGTCCTGCACCTCTTCCCAATTGCCGTTTTCGCGTAGCGCGGTCAGCGTCTTGTAACCACCGGCCCAAAAATATGTCTCGAAGTCTTCGTAATCGGGCACATGCGCATGAGTATCACCCGCCGCAATCGCAGCCTCGACCTTTGCCAGATCGGCGTTGTCGATATGGTTGTGCCCCAATTCAAGCACTGGCGCCGTATCGCACCGCCCCATGCACGGCGCGCGCAGAACCCGCACCTCAGAGGCGTCCAGCCCATCCTCAAGCGCGGCTTTCAACTGCTGCGCGCCCGCCAATTCGCAAGACAGGGAGTCGCACACACGAATGGTCAACGCAGGCGGCACCGGCCCGTCTTCCTTGACCACATCGAAATGCGCGTAAAATGTCGCGACCTCATAAACCTCAGCCATGCTCAACCGCATTTCTTCGGCCAAAGCGCGCAGGTGCGCGGCCGACAGACAGCGGTGTTTGTCCTGAATAAGATGCATGAACTCGATCAGCAGATCGCGGCGGCGCGGGCGGTCGCCCAGCAACGCACGCACCTCGGCCAGCGCAGCGTCATCATACTGACGCCCCTTCGGCGTCGCGCGGCCCTTGCCCCGCCCGGATTTCCAAACGCCTTTTTGATCGTCCAATGCCATGCCAAGCCTCCCTCAGCGCACACCAACTCGTCCTTGATGAGATGCGAAAATACACAATTGCATACGATTGTATGAGACACAGATATGGTCATTTCCGACATTGCTTGCGACCCCAAAGCATCGCTGCGAGACGCCGTGACGCGTATCGGAAATTTTTGCGGCTTAAGCGGCGTTGCGCGCGCGGGCCAGTTCAACGTTCAACGACGCGCCCAGAAGAATCAAAAACGCACTGATATAAAGCCACATCAGCATGGCGATCACGGCACCGATTGATCCGTAAACCTCGTTATAGGTTCCGAAATTCGACAGATAGAGGGAGAACCCCGCCGACGCCGCAGCCCAAAAAATCACGACCAGAAAGCTGCCGGGCGTGATCCAGCTCATCCGGTAATCCGGGCGGTTCGGACCATAGCGATAGAGCAGGCTCAGCGCCATCAGCAGCACCGTGATCGCCGTGCTCCAGCGGATCACCTCGATCACCAGTTCGGCAAAATCGCCCAGCGGCAGGAAGGCCAGAATGATCGGCACGATCACGATGGTGGTCAGCGCCACCAACGCCACACCGACCAGACAGGCGGTCAAGAACAGCGCGATCAGATAGTGCATGACCCCGCCCCTGTTCCGCGTCCCGTGGATCGTGTTCAACCCGCGTATCAGCGCGCTGACACCAGACCGCGCCGACCACAGCGCAAACAGGATCGACAGCGCGCCCGCCCAGCCCAACGTCGAAGACGAGGTGCGCACAAGCCTGTCGACCTGCACGCTGAGCAACCGAAACGCATCGTCTGGAATGATCCCGCGCATCAGATCCAACTGCGCATCGACAATCGCCGGGTCCGACACCAGCCCCCAGATCGCGATGATCGCCGCCAGTCCGGGGAACACCGCGAGGATGCCGTAAAACGCAATGCCCGCCGAAATCAGCGCAAGGTTCTTTTGGTCAATCGCGTGATAGACGCCCACAAGGGCCTGCCACCAAAACAGCAGTACAGTCTTCTCAGGGCGAGTTTCGGTCTGCGTCACGCGCGCTCCTCGTCGGATGTGTTCAAATTGAACAACGCCCGATAGATCGCATTGGTTTCCATCAAGGTCTCATGCGTCTCGAACGCCACGACGCGTCCGTGATCCAGCAACAGCACCCTGTCGACCCATTGCAAGGTCGAGGGGCGGTGCGTGACGAACAGAATGGTGCTGTCTTTCGCGCTGTCCACCGTCGCCTGCATGATCGCGCGCTCATTCGCACCGTCCAGCGCGCTCGTCGCCTCGTCATAAATGTAGATTTTAGCGTTCTTAATCATCGCCCGCCCGATGCCGACACGCTGCTTTTGCCCGCCCGAAAGCGACGCACCATTCGGCCCGATCTCGCTGTCCAGACCGTCGGGCATGTCCTTGGCAAACGCTGTGACCATCGCGCGCTCCGCCGCCACCGCAATCTCGTCATCCGTCGCATCCGGCTTGCCGTCACGCATGTTGTTGCGGATCGTCCCGTCGAACAAAAACACATCCTGCGAGATCAGCGCAATCGCGTCGCGCAGCGCATCCGGCGTCACCTCTGCGATATCCTGCCCACCGATGGAAATGACCCCCTTGGTCGGCGCATAAAACCGCTGCACCAAATCAATCAGCGTGGTTTTCCCCGCCCCCGAGCGCCCCACCACCGCGATCCGCTCCCCCGGTTTTGTCTCGAAACTTACGTCATGCAGCGCGACCGCTTCGGCGTTGTAGCGAAACGAAACGCCTTCAAAGCGCAGCGCTGAGGCGCGTCCCTCCAGCGAAGCTGTCCCGGTCTGCGCATCCTCTTGGGCCGAGGCGAAAAGCCCGTACATCTGGCCCACCTGCACCAGTGATTTCTGGATCAGAACCCAGTTCTGCGAGACCCGCTCGGCAGGCTGATAGGCCAACAAAAACGCGGTGATAAACGCGGTGAAGTCGCCCGCGCTGCGATTGCCTTGCCCGGTTTGCCACGACGCATAAAGGATGAACAAACCAATCGCCAAACCGCCCAGAAACTCCATCAACGGGATCGTCAGGGAGGTCATCTTCGCAATCCCCAACATCCTGTTTTCCAAAGCATTTACAGCCGCTGCGAACTTGGATTTCGATTTCGCCTCAAGCCCATAGCTTTTGACCGTCTTGATCCCCTCGAACGCCTCTGCGCCGACCGCTTGGATCCTGCCCTGCAGCTCGATTTCCTCTGCCGCGACCGCCTTGATCCGGCGCGTCAGCAGCGCCACCAACCCAAAGATCAGCGGGAACAGCACTGCGATCGAAATCGACATCAGCGGGTCGGTGTAGATCATCACGGCGACCAGCCCGATCAGCGTCAGCACATCCGTCGACAGCTTGTTTAATACCGTCGTCACGACCAGACCCGCCGCGCGGCCAAACAACATCACCTCGGCCATGTGCTTGGCTGCGTGTTTGCCGGCGAAATAAGGCACCGCCTTGGCCACCATCGCCCGGAATGTCGCCTTTTGGTAAAACGCCGCGACCGAGCGGGTGAATTTCGTCGCGATCACCACATTGGCGTATTCAAATCCGCTTTTTCCGATGCTCACGACCACCAGCAGCGCGGCCACTTGATAGGCCGCCGTGGCGCTGCCCGCGACAAACACCTCGTTCACGATCAGCTTGGTCGAATAGGCCAGCGCGGCGGTAAACCCGGCCACGCCGATCATGCAAATCAGCGACCCGATATAAAGCTGCCAATGGCGCGGCAACGCCTCGCCCAGCAGGCGGCGGGCGATCTGAAGCGACGTCATATCGGTAGAGGGGTCGTCCATGGGGTTTGGGCATCCAAAGTTGCTGCGCCCACATATGATGATTGAGGGCGCAAACTCAAGCAATCCCAGTTGAACGCAGCCATGCCTTCGGCCTAGGGTCGCGCATGACCGACGCGAGCCCGGACTATCTGACGACCAAAGAACTGGCCGCTTTGCTGCGGCTCAGTGAACGCAAGGTCTATGATCTGGCGGCGCATAACGAAGTGCCCTGCACGCGCGTCGTTGGCAAATTGCTGTTCCCCCGTGCCGAGGTGATGGCCTGGATCGCTGGAAACCGCTCAGGCCCCGAGGTCGAAATCACACCCCTGCCCGGTATTTTCGCTGGCAGTCATGACCCCTTGCTGGATTGGGCGCTGCGCGAAAGCGGCTCTGGCCTCGCGGCGTTTTACGATGGCAGCCATGACGGGCTGGCCCGCGTTGGGGCGCGGCAGGCCATCGGCTGCGGCTTGCATATCCGCGAAGGCGACGGTTGGAACGCAAACACCGTGCAAACCCAATTGGCCGACGCGCCCGTCGTGCTGGTCGAATTTGCCAAGCGTCAGCGCGGCCTTATCGTCGGACCGGGCAATCCGCACCGCGTCACGCGCATCGCCGATATCGCGCAGCGGCGCTTTGCCAGCCGTCAGGATACCGCCGCCAGCCACCGGATGTTCGCCGATCTGGCGCAGGCTGCTGGCATCGACGCGGCCACGCTCAACGGCCCCGCACAGCCGATGCGCACAGAAGGCGATGTCGCCGCAGCCATTGCCGAAGGAAAGGCCGATGTCGGCTTTGGAATTGCCGCCAGTGCCGCGCAATTGCGGCTTGAATTCATCCCCCTTCTGACCGAACGCTACGACCTTCTGATCTGGCGTACGGCGTGGTTCGATCCGCCGTTTCAAGCGGTCGTCAATTTCCTGCGCTCTGCCGATTTCACCGCCCGCGCAGCCGAACTTGGCGGCTACGATCTGTCTGATCTAGGGCGCGTGCACTTTAATGGCGGCGCAGGCTGAGGCATCGCATGAAAATCTTAAGAAATCGTTGAAAAACAGGGCGCTGCGGCGTTAACCTGTATTATGTTAAGTCTCTGAAAATAAAAGGTAATGATATCAAGCAAAGGCGCTTTTCAAAGGGGTTTCGCATGCGAAACCCATCCGCTCAGCTCCCCTGCGCGTTCGGAAAAAACAACTGCTGCCCATCGACCGTATACGCCGCAATTGCGGCCTGTCCTTGCGGGCTTATCAGCCAATCGACAAAGGCTTGCCCGTCTTCGGCCTTCACATTCGGATGCCGCACGGGATTCACCAATATAACGCCGTATTGGTTGAACATTTTCGGGTCCCCCTCGACCGCCACCGCGTGATTGCCTTTGTTGCCAAACGCAGTCCAGGTGGCCCTGTCCGTCATGACATATGCGCCCATCCCAGTGCCGGTGTTCAGCGTCGCGCCCATGCCCGACCCTGTCTCGCGGTACCAGGTGCCAGACGCCGCCGCGACGTCGATCCCCGCCTCGGCCCAAAGCCGAAGCTCCGCCTTATGGGTTCCGCTGTCATCCCCACGCGATGCAAACGGGGCCTGGGCATCCGCTATCTTGCTCAGCGCAGCCACCGCGTCTTGCGATCCGGCAACGCCAGCAGGGTCATTTTCCGGCCCAACGATGACAAAGTCATTATACATCACGTCGAAGCGCGCGACGCCAAAGCCGTCGGCCACAAACGCCTCTTCCGATGGTTTCGCATGCACCAGCAACACGTCCCCGTCGCCGTTCATCGCATTGCGAATGGCTTGGCCCGTACCGACCGCCACCACGCGGACATCGATGCCGGTTTCGTCGAAAAACTGCGGCAATAGCGCGTCCAACAGCCCCGAATTCTGGGTCGATGTTGTCGACTGCACGGTGATGAACCGCGTCTCTGCCGGTGCCGCAAGCGGCAGCAAGACGGCCAGGAACAGGCTTAGGAAGCTGCGTTTGAACATCGGGTGTCCTTTCGTGGCTAAAGAGGCAGATCTCCGCGCAGAAACCCTGCCGCAGCGGGATGATCCGGGGCTTTGAAAAAGGTATCGGCGGGCTGCTGGCAAACCAGTTTGCCATGGTGCAGAAAAAGGATCTCGCGGCCCAGTCGGCGCGCCTGGCCAAGGTCATGGGTGACCATGACGATCCGTGTGCCTTGGGCCGATGCGCGAAGCAGGATCGTCTCGATGGCTTGCGTTGCCGACGGATCCAGGCTCGAGGTTGGCTCATCCAGAAAGAGGATTTCGGGATCGGTCGCCAAGGCCCGCACCAGGGCAAGCCGTTGCTGCTCTCCACCCGAAAGCGTGCGTGCCGCCTGCCGCGCCTTCCCGGCCAGCCCGGCCTCGTTCAGGAAATCAAGCGCGACGGCCCGCCGTTTCGCACGCGAAACGCCTGCGGCGCGCAGGGCGTAGTCCATGTTGGCGAGCACCGACCGGCGCAGCAGGACCGGCTTTTGAAAGACCATGGCCTGGCGGGTGGCCGGTGTCGAAACCCGCCCGCGCGCAGGGGTCAAAAGCCCGTGCAGCAGCCGCAAGGTCAGGCTTTTGCCCGCCCCATTGGCCCCCAAGATCATCGTGGGGCCTTCGTCTTCCAGCGCCAGATACGGCAGGTCGACCTTGGTCTCGCCATCGATCTCAAAGCGCAGCTGATGCGCGGCCAATGCGGTCTGGGCAACCGCTTTCGGGGCGAGCAAATCACGCATAGGCCATTGCCCTCGCGCGCCCGCCAACCGAGCTGACGGCGGCGTTGACCAGGACCGCCAGCAAGATCAGGATCGTGCCCAAAGCCAACGCCAGGGCAAGGTTCCCCTTGGAGGTTTCGAGCGCGATTGTTGTGGTCATGGTGCGGGTCACGTGGTTGATGTTGCCCCCCACGATGATGACGGCGCCGACCTCGGCGATGGCGCGGCCGAAACCTGCGAGAAAAGCGGTGACCAGGGCATAGCGGGCATCGAATAACAAGGTTGCGATACGCCCTGTATTTGAGACGTTAAGTGATTGTAATTGCTCAGAATATTCGACATTCAGACCCTCGATAGTCTGGCGCGTGATTGCGGCAATAATCGGTGCCACAAGGATCACCTGAGCGACGATCATCGCGGTTGGTGTGTAGAGCAGTTGCAACACGCCCAATGGCCCCGCATTGGAAAGCATCAAATAGACCACCAGGCCAACGACAACAGGCGGTAACCCCATGAGAGCATTCAAAAAAATCACAACGGCACCGCGTCCGGGAAAGCGGCTAATCGCCAGTGCAGCGCCAAGGGGCATTGCGATGCAGGCGGCGATCACGACAGCGCTGAGCGAGACGCGCAGCGACAGAGCAACGATGGCCCAAAGTTCGGCGTCGCCCTGAAGGATCAGCCCCATCGCATGGGTGAATGATGATGCAAAATCCTGCATAATTATCAAAAATGTTCCATCACAGTCTATTTATGGGAAGAATTGCATGTCAATTGGCCTGAGTCGAGCCTGCAGAGTGTGGCGTGATGACCCGGTCGAGCCGCGCCACACAGGATCTTCCTTAATTTCGACCCAATCGCAGACGATACCGTTCACAAGATGCGAACCAACAGGTGAAATATGACCATGATCGATACATCACCGCGCCCAATCTGGGGGCTGAGCGGCTTTATCATCGGCATAATCGCCATTGCGTTGGCTGGCATTGTGCTGACCGGCACGTTTGATCCGCCTTCCCAACCTGTCGGCATCACAATCGGAGAGATTGCGGCAGACATCAAAAACGCGGCCAAAGCTGCGATGACCGGTGAGGCAAACGCCGCGCCCACCCCCGCGCCAGAGCCTGTGACCACGCCCCTGCGCGACATCGCGACCTTTGCCATTCCGGTTCTGGCCGCCCTTGCGGCAATCTGTGGAGCGGTTGGGCTTTTCAAACATGAAACCCGCACATTGCCGCTTTTGGCAATCAGCGCGGGCGCTGCGGCGATCACATTACAATTTGCGATCTGGCTGGCGCTGATGATCTGCGGGGTGATCCTGCTGGGATCGATCCTAAGCAATCTTGATAGTATACTGAGCTAATCGCAGCTGTTTGCCCCTGTCACACCTATCGGAAACTAAATCCAAGACCGGATTGCGCGCTTGTCAGACCTCTGTCTGGAGGGCGATGGCCGTGATTTCGATCAGCGTCACGTCGTCCCCCAAATCCGCACCAACGCACGCGCGTTGAGGCCAGTTTTCTTTTGGGCCGATCCAGTCACACCACACCACGTCCATCCGCGCTTTCATCGACATATCGCTTAGAAAGATCGTCACCTGAAGCAGGCCTGTCCGGTCGCTGCCAACCTGCGCCAGCTTTTGATCGAGAAACTGCAAAGCGTTGTGGGTTTGGGCCTCGATTCCATCGGCCGCCACAGGATCGTACGCGACGACATAGACCGTTCCGTTGCAAGACACCGCATCACTGCGCCCTTTGACGCTGCTTGATATCCGCGTGATCTTCATCGCCGTGCCCCTTGCCTGAATTGCGTTGGTGCTTTGATAGCATGTCGCCCGCACAGGCCGCCATCGCGGCATCTTCTGCGCGACCTCATTCGGTGATAGCCTTGAGCCCAGCATGACACAGACCGCGCCCACCATTCTGTCGACCGTCTCGAGCCAGTTTATCGAAGACTGGCTTGACGCGCTGCGCCCGCTTTGCACGCAGCCTCAAATGGCGTCGCTGATGCGGAGCGCAGATCTGGGCATGGATCAAAGCCAACCACAAAGCCGGGTCACGCTGGATCAGATTGTATCGCTTTATCAACGCGCCGCCGTCGAAACAGGCGATGAGATGATGGGGCTGTGGAGCCGTCCAATCCGCCCCCGGGCGCTTCAACATCTGCTGACATCAGTCCGCGAAGCGACGTCGCTGCCCGCCGCGCTTTACCGGTTTTCCACATTCTGGAACCTGTTGCTGGATGATTATCAGTTCGCCCTGACAGATCAGGACGACACGCTGACGCTAAGCTTGCATGCCCAGGGTGCAGCACCTGTGCAGCGGTTTGGGCATTTGTTGATCCTGAAACTGGCGCATGGGCTTATGTCGTGGATGGCTGGTCATGAGGTGCCTGTCAAAGGTGTCGGCTTTGCGTTCGCCCAGCCCGCCTTTCATCAAGACTATCAGATCCTGTTCCCGGCGCCTGCGGTCTTTGCACAGCCGCAGACTGCGATCTGGTTTGATCTGCGGCTGCTGGGCCCGGTGGAGGCACGCAGCACCTCTGATCTTGCGCGGTTTTTGCAAAATGCGCCGCGCGACTGGATTTTTACCAGCTCGCAGGAGCACACCCAATCGTTGCGGGTGCGCACCCATCTTGGCCAAACCGGGTGGGATCGCGCAACGCTGGCGCAGACGGCACGGGCGATGAACATGACGCCGCGCACCTTGATCCGCAGGCTGGATGCCGATGGCACATCGTTTCAAGAGATCAAGGATGCCCTGCGCCGCGACATTGCAATCCGGGATCTGCAGGACGGGCGCAAAAGCGTCGAGGCGATTGCGCTGGATGTCGGGTTTTCATCGGCGGCGAACTTTCATCGTGCCTTCCAAAGGTGGACAGGCAGCACGCCGCGATCGTACCGCAGGGCCTAGCCGCCGGCTGGAATTTGTCACTTTTGGACAATACCCTGTCATCCCATGAGATGGCGAAGGCGCTTGATCGGCCTTAATTGTTCAACCAGACAAGAAATTTTACCTCGGTTTTTTGGTGTGTTGCTTTGATGCGGGCTTGCTTGGGCCTGTGGAAAGGTGGCGCAATAAGAGACTGGCTCCTCTTGAAAGGGTTTCCCCATGTCAGACAAGATTTCGCAGATCCTTGACGCTGCACGGCAGCATACCGATCAGATCATCGCGCCCAATGTGGATGCGTGGAACGCCGCGAAGACATGGCCGCGCGCGGCCTCGGATGCGGCGGGTGCTGCCGGTTTGACGGGCCTTTATGCCCCCGAAGAGTTCGGCGGCCAGGGTCTGCCCCTGTCGGAGGGTATTCAGGTTTACGAAGAGCTGGGGCGCGGCGATGGCGCTTATGCGTTTGCCCTGTCGATGCATAACATCTGCACATTCGCGGGCTGCGGCTATGGCACGGATGCGTTCAAGGAAAGCTGGGCGCGCGATCTGACATCGGGCCGCAAGCTGGCGAATTTTGCGCTGACCGAGCCTCAATCCGGGTCGGACCCGATGCAAATGTATACCCGCGCGACGGTCAACGACGACGGCACATGGACGATCAGCGGATCAAAGGCGTGGGTCAGCCTCGCAACGGAGGCGGATGTCTACTTTACGGTGGTGAAAACCAGCGACGCGCCGGGGCATAAGGATATGGCGATGATCGCCATTCCCGCCGATGCGCCCGGGATCAGCTTTGGCCCGCTATACGAGACGCCGTCCTATAACTTCCTGCCGATGTCCGAGATGTATCTGGATCAGGTTGTGGTCAGCGAGGACAACATCATCCTGCCCGTGGGTCAGGGTCTACAAGGATCGCTGATGGCGATTGATATTGCGCGGGTCTCGATTGCGTCGGGCTGCTGCGGGTTGATGCAGGCAGCGCTGGACACGGCGCTGTCTTACTCGAAGAACCGCAAGATGTTCGGGGGCAAAAACCTTGATCTGGATGGCATCCAGTGGATGCTGGGCGAGGTTGCGACGGATCTGGAGGCGTCCAAGCTGCTTTATCGCAAGGCGGCGGAGGCGCTTGGTACGCCCGAAGGCCCGCTGATGGCGGCGCATGCGAAACGGTTTGTGCCGGACGCAGCGGTAAAGGCGGCCAATACCTGCACGCAGGTGCTGGGCGGTATGGGGTTGTTGCAGCCTTATGGTCTGGATCGCCTGTCGCGATTGGCGCAGATGCTGCGGATTGTGGATGGCACGACCGAGATCAGCCGCGTTGTGATCGGCCGGGCTTTGCAAAAGCGGGCGGCGACGTTGGGTGATCTGCCTGTGCCCAAGGGGTTTGGTGAGACCGACGCGCCTGCCAAGAGCATGGCTGCCGAATAACGCGAGACGTTTAAACGGGGCGCTTTGGGAACCGGCCGCAAGGATGTGGCCGGTTTTTCTTGCAAGGCAGCTTGAAGGCGCTGCATGCGGGGTGGTGGTGTCGCCCGCACGCATAGCGAAAGGCCGGAGCGTCTACCCCGGCCTTTACTTTTTATCCGCCGAAATCGTCCAGCATGATGTCTTCGCGGTCAACGCCCAGTTCGATCAGCATGTTGATGACCGACTGGTTCATGATGGGCGGGCCGCACATGTAGTATTCGCAATCCTCAGGCGCGGGGTGGTCCTTGAGGTATTCATCGTAAAGCACGTTGTGGATGAAGCCGGTGTAGCCGTCCCAGGGTTCGTCCGGGGTGGGGTCGGACAGGGCGACGTGCCATTCGAAATTCTCGTTCTCGCGGTCGAGCATGTCGAAATCTTCGACATAGAACAT
>CAKZXZ010000115.1 GCA_937883775.1 uncultured Paracoccaceae bacterium | reverse complement strand
GATGACAACCGCCAGATTCTGCGTCCGCTCAAGCTGGACTATTGGGGCCGCGTCTGGACCTGCATCGCGTGGTCGGAAACAGACGCCGCCTTTACCGATCTGCGCCTTGACCAAATCACCGATCTGCGCGTTTTGCCTGAGCTTTTCACCGACGAGCCGGGCAAACAGTTGGCGGACCACCTTTAGGTTTGGTGGAAATCCGCCGACGGCGATTTTCGTCATAATTCATCGCTTTTGCTTATGCGTAGGGCCTGTCAGGAGGACGGTACGATTTGCAGACTAACGCTATGAGGCAAGACAAATGATACAGTGCAAACCTATTGGTAAATCTTTGTTTTTTAGTAACTTCCCCTCAATCGCAGCGCCGATGAAGGCCGCTTTACTTGGGCTTTCTCTGACATTCGCACTGCCCTTGGCAGCGCAGGCGCTTGACGACGGTCTGGCCGCCGAGATCCAGACGCTCGAGGCTGATCTGGACGCGCGGATTGGCGTTCTGGTGCTTGATACCGGGTCTGACTGGCAATGGGCGCATCGCGAGGGCGAGCGGTTTCTAATGGCCAGCACGTTCAAGACGTTGCTGTGCGGGACGATCCTGAACCGGGTCGATGAGGGCGTGCTTTCGCTGGAGACCGACATCCCGATCACCAAGGCCGATCTGGTCCCATACGCGCCTGTGGTCGAGAAGACAGTCGGCGGCACGCTGAGCTTGGGCGAGCTATGCCTTGCGACGGTCGATATGAGCGACAATGCAGCGGCAAACCTGCTGATCGCTCAGCTCGGCGGCACGCAGGCAGTCACCGATTTCCTGCGAGAGATCGGCGATCCGGACACACGGCTGGACCGGTTGGAGCCTGAGGTGAACGTCTTTGTGCCGGGCGATCCGCGCGACACCTCGACGCCCACGGGCATGCTGAACAGTTGGCGCGCGCTGTTGCTCGGCGATGCGCTGAACGAGACGTCGCAAGCGCAACTGGCCGATTGGTTAAGCCATGGCAGTGTGACGGGCCAGTTCATCCGCGCCCATGCGCCCGAAGGTTGGAGCATCTGGGACAAATCCGGCGGCGGGCGGGACCACACGCGTAACCTGATCGCGATGGTGCAAAAGCCCGAAGATGACCCGTATCTGATCGCGATTTTCGTGTCGGATACGCCCGCGGATTGGGACGCGCGCAATGCCGCTGTCTCGCAAATCTCGGCGCGCATCGTGCAGGTGATTGCCGAGCATTGAAAACAAGGGGGCCGTCTTGCGGGACGGCTACCCCGCCTCTTTGGGAAAGACGAAACACCGGTCCCGGCGGATCATCAGCCACAGCGGCGTGCCGGGCTTGGGCAGAAACACCGATGGAACCGTCGCCTTCATCAGACTGCCGTCAAAGTCCATGCGAAACTCAACCAGGCTTTCGCGCCCCATGAACCGGGCCCGTTCGACCAAAGCACGGGCCGGCACGCCTTCGGCCGGGGTTGGGTTTGGGCCACGCCCGTCGCGGTCAAAGTCGATCCGCAAATGCTGCGGGCGGATCACGATCTCGATCTCATGGCCATCGGCCACGCCGGGTGCCAGAAACTGGCCAAAGGCTGTTTGCGTCAAAGCGCCTTCAACCCGACCCGTTATCACATTGATATCGCTAAAGAATGCAGCAACCTGGCGGTCACTGGGCGCGTTATAGATATTGTAAGGCGCACCGTGTTGAACGATCTTTCCCGCCCGCATCAGCGCGATCTCATCGGCCATGCGCATCGCCTCGTCAGGCTCGTGCGTAACCAGCAGAACAGCGGTTCCTTCTTCCTTAAGAACTTCAAGCGTCTGATCGCGGATATCATCGCGCAGGCGGTTATCAAGGCCTGAAAACGGCTCGTCCATCAGCATGATCTTGGGTTTGGGAGCAAGCGCACGCACCAAGGCCACGCGCTGCTGCTCTCCGCCGGATAACTGGTGCGGATAGTCGTCGATAAAGCGGCCCATATCGACGCGCTCAAGCAGCTGCGCGGCGCGCGCGCGCGAGGCCTCTTTCGGGCCCGAGAGGCCAAAGGCTACGTTTTGTCCGATGCTCAGATGGGGAAACAGCGCGAAATCCTGAAACATCAGCCCGATCGAGCGTTTTTCAGGCGGAACGCGATGCACCGTGTCACAGATCAGCGCACCATCAACATAGATCTGACCGGAGGTCTGGGTGTCCACTCCGGCGATCATCCGCAAGGTCGTGGATTTACCGCAGCCCGAGGGGCCCAACAGGCAGGTCACCTGCCCTGCAAAAACCTGCAGGGACACATCATCCACCACGGCGCGCCCCTCGTAAGAGCGCACCAGATTTTTGATCTCAAGCCGGGGCGCTTGGGCGTTCACTGCCTATCCTTATGAAAACGCTAGGGTTCGCCAGCAGGTAGCAGCCTCACGCGTCGCTCGCAACCCCGCTTGGACGGCGTGCGCCCGCCAAAACGGCAGCGAATCCAACGACCAGGACCACCACGCAGATGGCGAGCAACTGCTCATATTTGTGACCGTCCGGCAGGATCGCCGCGACCAGTTCATTGCCCCGCAGGAAATAAGCCGCCGCGCCCAGCATGGCTGCTGCAAAGGCCACGATATACGCCCAAAGCGCGATCACGCGGTTCATCACCAGCCCGACGATCAGTACCGGCGTCAGGAACATCGACGCCGTCCCGCTGACCGCAACCGCATCGAAAAGCGCCTTGTTGCCCCAAAGGGTCAAGGCCGCGCCCCCGACCATGAACGCGACCATGGCGATGCGCCCACCGTTCAGGGTGCGTGGCAGCAAGCGCAGCTCTTCGACCGTAAGCCGTGCGGCCGAGGCCAGCGCCGAATCCAGAGTGCTCAGCGCCGATACCAGCAGCGACACCAGCAGCGCCACAAAGACCCATGCCGGGAACATGCCTGCCCATGTGCCGATCAATTCGCCTTCGTATTCCGCGCCCACAAGGCTGGCCTGGATGCCGAACATCCCAAAGGCCAGAATGCACAAGGTCGAGATCCAGAACGCGTGCAGGAAGGACGCGTTTGTCGTCTTTTCATCGGCGATAAAGCCCCGGTCCATCATCACCGGGTCGTGGGCGGGATAGCTGAACACCTGCAGGAAAGCGACAACCAGCAAGACCCAGCCATTATAGCTGCCTGCAGTGCCTTGCGCGGTGACGATTGCTCCAAAGGAAAAGCCCGGAGAGGCGATCAGCGCCACCAGCGCAACCGCGAAAACCACAAGGAAAACAAGCATCTGCATGACGTCGGTCCGCAAAGCCGCCGACAGGCCGCCCCAAGCGGAATAGGCCAACCCCAGCACTGCGACGATGATGATCGAGAGCGGCCCGGCGCTGGCCATCTCGGGCAAAACGGCCGTGAAGATCAGACCGACGACGATCAGATTTGCGAACACCTCGGACAGCAGGCGCAGCCCGATCACCACATTATAGCAGGTCACCCCCGCCCCGCCGAACCGCGCCGACAGCCAGTCCTGGACCGACCGCGCATCCTGCCCGCGCAACCGCGCCACAATGAAGCCACCGCTGAGAAACGAACCGTAATAGGCCGCATAGGCGAGCGTTCCGGCGGCGCCATAGAAATAGCCTAGGATGGCTGCGTTCATCAATGAGCGCGCGAAGATCCACGTGGTGACTTGGCTGAGCACAAGCGTCCACAGCCCAGGTGCACGGCCACCCGCCCCCGCGCCATCATAAAACCCCTCGACCGATGCGCGACGCGGGGCGACGGCCAGAGACGCCAAAATCACAAGGCCGAACAGGCCAATCAGCAGGGCAGCTTGCATGGGGGAAAGTCCTTCACATGGGTCGTTGCGCAAGCATTAGCAGCGCGGCAGCAGGCCGCCCAGCCACAAATCCGCGGCCCACGGGAATGTGACGCCAAGTTTACATCGTGATGTTCGTCCCGCCGCCATCCAGCAGGATGTTCTGCCCCACGATAAAGCCCGCGTGCTGCGAGCATAGAAACGCACAAGCCGCGCCGAATTCTTCCTTGGTGCCGTAGCGGCGCGCGGGGATTGTGGCTTCGCGCTGCGCCTTGGCCTCATCCATCGTGATGCCCTGCGCCTCGGTCACACCCTTGTCCAGCGACACCGCCCGGTCTGTCGCATGGATACCCGGCAGCAGATTGTTGATCGTCACGCCCGCATGGGCCACCTGCCGGGACGTTCCTGCGACATAGCCCGTCAGCCCGGTACGGGCCGCGTTCGACAGCCCCAGCACGCCGATCGGCGCGCGCACGGATTGGCTGGTGATGTTGACCACCCGCCCCCAACCGCGTGCCATCATGCCCGGCAAAACCGCCTTCATCAGGGCAATCGGCGTCAGCATATTTGCATCCAGGGCCGCAATGAAATCATCGCGCTCCCAGTCCGACCACATGCCCGGAGGCGGCCCGCCCGCATTCGTCACAAGGATATCCAGATCCCCCGCAGCGGCCAAAAGCGTCTGCTGGCCCTCCTCGGTGGTGACATCGCAGGCCACGGTCGTGACTGGCACGTCAAATTCGGTCCGAATGTCAGCCGCAGCAGCCTCTAACGCGTCCGCGCTGCGCGCGTTCATCACAAGCGCGACACCGGCGTCAGCAAGACTGCGCGCGCAGCCCAGCCCAAGCCCCTTTGAAGACGCACAGACCAGCGCGCGTTTTCCCTTCAATCCCAAATCCATAGCAAGCTCCCGTATTGTCGGCTATGGTCTTATCAGACCAGATAAACTTGAACAATTGACCCATTGTTGTCGGGTCGTTGACGCTTTCGCGCCCGAATCCTAAGATACTGATCTGACCGACGCGGATATCCCGTCGCAGAGGAGCCCCGTTATGAGTGTCAGTACAGCGCCAAGTCAAAGCGTTCCTGTCCTGCGCAACTCGGCGTTTCGCGTCACAAATGGCGTGAACCGCGGTGATCCGGTGATGATCGCCGAAGAGTTGCTGCATGACGATATCTACGGGCTGGTCGAAGATGACACGCAGCACAGGCTTGCGATTGCCTATGACCGCGTCCGCGACGGCTTTGTGATTGCAGAGGACACCGAAATCGGCACGCCCGGCGCAGATCTGGCCGTTGATTGCGCGATCACGATGATGTCGACCGACAGCTCAACCTGCGAAATCCTTGTGCTGGTCGAGGTCGACAATAATGAATTGGCCGAAATCTATCTGGTCCCGCTGGCACAATTGCACCCCAAGATGGATTACACACTTGTCGGCATCGATGAGACCGCCGGCGCCAAACGCATGTCCGAACTGGCTTGCGTGTCCTTTACACGCAGCACGATGATTACAATGGCCTCGGGCGCGCAAAAACCTATCGAGGAATTGCGCATCGGCGACCGGGTCCTGACCCGCGATGACGGCCCGCAACAAATCCGCTGGATCGGGCAAAGCACGATGCGCGCTGTGGGCAGTTTTGCCCCGATCTGCATCAAGGCCGGAACACTGAACAATGCCGGCGATCTGATCGTCAGCCCCGATCACCGCCTGTTCATCTATCAACGCGATGATGCGCTGGGGGCGGGACGATCCGAAGTGCTGGTCAAGGCCCGCCTGTTGGTCAATGGCACAAGCGTGGTCCAGCAAGACGGCGGCTTTGTGGACTATTTCCAACTGCTTTTCGACAGTCACCAGATCATCTACGCCGAAGGCATTGCCGCTGAAAGCTTCCTGATCGATCCGCACACAAGGCCCGCCTTACCAGAAAAGCTGGAAACCGCCCTCAACCAGGTGATCCCTTCCCATTCCGACAGCACGCACCGGGAATTCGAAGTCGCCGAAAGCCTGGTGTCAGGCGATGCCGCTGAAACTCTGCGCCGTGCCTCCACCCGCTGACCCACAGGTGCCGACAGTTTATCTAAATTTGCGCCGCCCCCCTTCGCTTTTTCAAAATATCCCCGCCGGAGGCTCCCCCGCTTCCCATCCCGCGCGCCCTCGCCTATAGGGTTGCCCATGTTAGACACACCCACAAATCGCCCCGATCTGCCCCCCGAAATTGCGCGCCGTCGCACTTTTGCGATCATCTCGCACCCGGATGCAGGCAAGACGACCCTGACCGAGAAGTTCCTGCTCTATGGCGGTGCCATCCAGATGGCGGGGCAAGTGCGCGCCAAGGGGGAGGCCCGGCGCACCCGGTCGGACTTCATGCAGATGGAGAAGGATCGCGGCATCTCGGTCTCGGCCTCGGCGATGTCGTTTGATTATGCCGACTTCCGCTTCAATCTTGTCGACACACCCGGCCACTCGGATTTCTCCGAAGACACCTACCGCACGCTGACGGCGGTCGATGCGGCGATCATGGTCATTGATGGCGCCAAAGGGGTGGAGAGCCAGACCCAGAAACTCTTTGAAGTCTGTCGTCTGCGCGACTTGCCCATCTTGACCTTTTGCAACAAAATGGATCGCGAAAGCCGCGATACATTCGAAATTATTGACGAAATCCAAGAAAACCTTGCGATTGACGTCACACCCGCCAGCTGGCCTATCGGGGTCGGTCGCGACTTCATGGGATGCTATGATCTGTTGCGTGATCGGCTGGAATTGATGGACCGCGCGGACCGCAATAAGGTCGCCGACAGTATCGAAATCACCGGTTTGGATGACCCCAAACTGGCCGAGCATGTCCCGGCGGATCTTCTGGAAAAGTTCCTCGAAGAGGTTGAGATGGCGAAGGAATTGCTGCCCCCGCTTGATCCGCAAGCGCTGCTTGAGGGCACGCTGACGCCGATATGGTTCGGCTCTGCGATCAACTCCTTCGGGGTCAAGGAATTGATGGACGGCATCGCAAATTATGGGCCTCAGCCACAAGTGCAGCGCGCTCAGCCGCGCGAGATTGCGCCGGAAGAGCCGAAAGTCGCAGGCTTTGTGTTCAAGGTGCAGGCCAATATGGACCCCAAGCACCGCGACCGTGTTGCGTTCGTGCGCATGGCGTCGGGGCATTTCAAACGCGGGATGAAGCTGACCCATGTCCGCAGCAAAAAACCGATGGCGATCAGCAATCCGGTGCTGTTTCTGGCGTCTGACCGCGAATTGGCAGAGGAAGCCTGGGCGGGCGATATCATCGGCATCCCGAACCATGGGCAATTGCGCATCGGTGACACGCTGACCGAAGGCGAGGCGCTGCGCGTCTCAGGCATTCCGTCTTTCGCGCCGGAACTGCTGCAAGGCGTCCGTGCAGGCGATCCGATGAAAGCCAAACATCTGGAAAAAGCACTGATGCAGTTCGCCGAAGAAGGCGCGGCGAAGGTCTTCAAACCTTCCATCGGCTCGGGCTTTATCGTGGGCGTCGTCGGCGCATTGCAGTTCGAAGTCCTCGCCAGCCGGATCGAACTGGAATACGGGCTTCCCGTGCGCTTCGATCAAAGCCAGTTCACGTCGGCGCGCTGGGTCAATGGCGACAAGGACGCTGTGGATAAGTTTGTGAATAGTAACAAACAACACATCGCCCACGATCATGACGGCGACATCGTCTATCTGACGCGTCTGCAATGGGATATTGACCGGATCGAGCGCGACTATCCTGACGTAAGGTTAACCGCCACCAAAGAGATGATGATCTAAACGCCCTGCCCCGCAACGATTTGCTTGCAGAAAGCTGACTGTTGCGCAGATGTGCATAATATCCCGAGGGCGTGACCAAACCGCTCTTTCACAAGGGGTTTCATTGACCATTCAGGCGAAATTGCGTAAGTCGCCTTTACGACGGGCGCATTGTGGATAACCACGGGCCATACGGGTCTGCCCCCCATTAACCGATACGGGCCAGACGTGTCCGTAAACTCCGGATACGCATGACAAAATTTACCGATTTGAACTTGGATCCCAAGGTCCTGAAAGCCATCGCTGACGCGGGCTATGACACCCCGACGCCCATTCAGGCTGGCGCTATTCCACCGGCGCTTGAAGGGCGCGATGTTCTGGGTATCGCCCAAACCGGGACTGGCAAAACCGCCAGTTTCACCCTTCCGATGATTACGATGCTCGCCAAAGGGCGCGCCCGGGCACGGATGCCGCGCAGCCTTGTGCTGGCCCCCACCCGCGAATTGGCAGCCCAGGTGGCCGAAAACTTCGACACCTACACCAAACACCTCAAGCTGACGAAAGCGCTGCTGATCGGCGGCGTGTCGTTCAAGGAACAAGACGCGCTGATCGATCGCGGCGTCGACGTGCTGATCGCCACACCCGGCCGCCTGCTGGATCATTTCGAGCGCGGCAAGCTGCTGCTGACCGGCGTGCAGATCATGGTGGTCGATGAGGCTGACCGGATGCTTGATATGGGCTTCATCCCCGATATCGAACGCATCTTCTCGCTGACGCCGTTCACGCGCCAGACGCTGTTCTTCTCGGCCACGATGGCGCCCGAGATTGAGCGGATCACCAACACCTTCCTCAGCGGGCCAGCCAAGATCGAAGTGGCCCGTGCTGCCACCACGTCCGAGAATATTGCGCAAGGCGTGGTGATGTTCAAAGCCTCGCGCAAGGACCGTGAAGGCACCGAGAAACGTAAACTTCTCAGAAGCTTGATCGAAAGCGAAGGGGATGCGTGCAAAAACGCGATCATCTTCTGCAACCGTAAGGTTGATGTCGATGTCGTCGCCAAATCCATGAAGAAATACGGGCTGGATGCCGCGCCGATCCACGGCGATCTGGACCAGTCCAAACGGATGGAAACGCTTGACGGGTTCCGCGATGGAACCTTGCGCTTTCTGGTGGCGTCCGACGTGGCCGCGCGCGGCCTGGACATCCCCGACGTGACCCATGTCTTCAACTACGACGTGCCCAGCCACGCCGAAGACTATGTGCACCGGATCGGGCGCACCGGCCGTGCAGGCAAAAAGGGCACCACGATGATGATCTGCGTGCCCCGCGACGAAAAGAACTTTGCCGATATCGAACGTCTGGTAAAGATGGAGATCCCCCGCATCGACAATCCGCTGGGCGGCGGCAAACAGGCCGAGAACGCGGACGCCACGCCGGCAGAAAACACCGAAGAAAAGCCAAAGCGCACGCGCAGCCGGAAGCCGAAGGGTGATGCTCCGAAAGAGGCGAAAGCAGACACGCCCGAGAAGGTCGAAACCAAAGAAAGCGCCCAACCCGAACGCGAAAAGCGCTCGCGTGGTGGACGTGGCCGGGGCCGTAAGGATGACGGCGGCGGAAATAGCCGCATTGTTGGTATGGGCGATCACATGCCGACCTTCATCGCCAAAAGCTTTGAGGAACGCTCTGCCGGATAAGGCGGGATTTTCGGTATTTAGAGACAAAAGAAGGGCCGCGCTCGACTGAACGCGGCCCTTTTTGCAGCTGATTGCGGATGCTTTGCTCTGCGACCTGCTAGCTTAGGCGCGAAATCACCGACGTGACCTCCACCTTCTTGCCGATTTCGGCTTGAGTGGCTTGCCGCACAATCCGCTTCATTTGCTCTTCAAGCTTGTCATCATCGGCCAGCGTCCTGTCATCGGCCCGGCGCAGGAACTGGCTCAGATCTTCTTCCAGAATGTCGACCAACGGCGCGTTTGACTGGCCCTGCTCGGCCAGCCCTTTGGTTTCGCACCACGGCTCGCCCAACGGCTCGCCATCTTCATCGATAATCACCGTGACGATGACATGGCCATTCAGCGCCATGCGCATCCGGTCGCGCACGATGCCGTCCAGCGCGCCGACCTGCACCGAGCCGTCCAGATAGGTGCGCCCGGTCTCGACATATTCGGCGACCGAAGGCGCGTTACCGCCCAGATCGACCATCATTCCGTTCACGGCAACAACACCGGCCAAGCCTTTGGTTTTGCCTAGTTTGACATGCTCGCGCAGGTGGCGGTGTTCGCCGTGCATCGGGATCAGGATTTGCGGTTTGACAATGTCGTGCATCGTTTCCAGATCGGGGCGGTTTGCGTGGCCTGAGACATGATAAAGGCCTGAGCTGTCATCGACCACGTCGACACCCATTTCCGAGAACTGGTTGATGATCGAAATCACACCGCGCTCGTTGCCCGGAATGGTTTTTGAGGAGAAGAGGAACATGTCCCCTTCTTTCATCGTGATGCCGCGATATTTGGCGCGCGCAAGCTGCGCCGACGCCGCGCGCCGTTCCCCTTGGCTGCCGGTCACGACCAGCATCAGGTTTTCGCGCGGAATGTTTACCGCATCCTCTGCCGTCACGAGGGACGGGAAATCGCTCAAAATGCCGGTCTCCACGGCCGCTTCGATCATCCGGCTCATGGCGCGGCCCAGCAGACAGACCGAGCGGCCTGCCGCCACGCCTGCCTCAGCCAGCGTTTTTACGCGCGCGATGTTGGAGGCGAAGGTCGTGGCCACAACCATACCTTCGGCGCTTTCAACGAGCTTGGTGATCTCAGGCCCCACGGTTGCCTCGGACCGGCCTTCGGCATGCGAAAACACATTGGTGCTGTCACAAACCAGCGCTTTGACGCCGGGCTTGGAAATTTCCTCCCACATGGCGCGATCAAAAGGCTCGCCAACCAAAGGCGTCTCATCGATCTTGAAATCACCCGTGTGCACAATGCGCCCGTCCGGCGTGTCGATCAGCAGGCCAGAGCTTTCCGGGATCGAATGAGAAATCGGCAGGAATGCCACCGTGAACGGCCCCACATCGACGTTTTCGGGATAGGCGCTGACGGTCTTTACGGCATCCGGATCCACCCCGTATTCATCCAACTTGCGCCGGGCGATGTTGGCGGTGAAGGCGCGTGCATAGATCGGCGCGCGCAGCCGGTGATAAAGATGCCCCACCGCGCCTACGTGATCCTCATGGGCGTGCGTGATGAACACCCCGTCGATGCGGTCGCGCCGCTCTTCCAGCCAAGCGATATCCGGCAGGATCAGATCGACCCCCGGCGTGCCGTCCATATCGGGGAAGGTGACCCCTAGGTCTACAACGATAAACTGCTCGCGCCCTTCGGCCCCATAGCCGTAGACATAGCAATTCATCCCAATCTCCCCCGCGCCACCGAGGGGGAGGTATACCGCGCGTTCACTGCTCATTATTTTTCCTTGTTATAGCGATGGATCACGGTCAGGCCGTGCATTGTCAGATCGTCTTCGAACACGTCAAATAGCGCGTGCCCTTGCTGGAACAACGGGGCCAGCCCCCCGGTCGAGACAACTTTCATCGGACGGTCCCGGTCGTCCTTGATCTTGGTGCAGATGCCGTTGATGAGGCCGACATAGCCCCAAAAGACACCCGATTGCATACAGGCCACCGTGTTGGTGCCGATCACCTGATCGGGCACGGTGACATCGACATGGGGCAAGGCGGCAGCCGCTTGGTGGAGCGCCTCGAGCGACAGGTTCACACCCGGCGCGATAGCCCCGCCAATATAGGCGCCGTCATGGTCGACCACATCAAAGGTCGTCGCGGTGCCGAAATCCACGATAATCAGATCGCCGCCATGCAGATCGAAGCCTGCCACGGTGTTGACCAACCGGTCCGGGCCCACTTGGGTCCCCTCGTCCACGCGCGGCTCGACCGGCAGCTTGCAGTCGGGCTTGCCAACCACCATCGGGCGGCAGTTAAAGTAGCGATCCGACAGGACCCTCAGATTGAAAACCACGCGCGGCACCGTCGACGAGATGATGACCTCGGTGATCTCGACATTGATCTTTTCCACATCCATCAGCGTGCGCAGCCAGACATAGTACTGATCCGCCGTGCGCTGATGCTCGGTCGAGGCGCGCCATGTGGCGATGAACGCAGCGCCGTCCCAGATGGCAAAGACGGTGTTGGTGTTGCCGCAGTCAATGGTCAGAAGCATCTTATGCCCCCTCGAAGAAAACGTCGGCCGCCGGGATCGCGACGCGGGATTTTGCCGTGGATAGAACAAGTTGGCCTGTCTCGTCCACTGTTTCAAACGTCCCGATGGTTTCGCCGGTTACCGTACGGGCGCGGATCACATCGCCCAAACGGGCGGCGCGCGCAAGCCAGGCGGTACGGATCGGCGCAAAGCCGAATGTGGTGAATTGCGCCTCCCAATGGGCATAGGCCGGGGCCAGCAGATCCAGGAAATCCTCGGGCGGGATCGCAACGCCGGTTTCCCCGACCAACGACACGGGCCGCACCGCGCCCGGCTCGACATCGGCGGGGGACGGCGCCCCGGCAAGGTTGATCCCGATGCCGACAGACAGATGCCCTGCCCCCGTCCGTTCCAGCAGAATACCCGCCACTTTGCCCCCGTTCAGCAACACGTCATTGGGCCATTTCAGGGTAAAGCTATCGGGCCGCCCTGTTGCAGCCACAAAGGCATCGTTTAACGCCAAGGAGGCCACGAAGGTGCGCAAGGCCACCTGTTCGGGTTGCTCGACCGGTTGCATGACGTAGGTCGCCGCGAAATTGCCTTTGGGCATGGCCCAGGCGCGGCCCCGGCGCCCCCGCG
This sequence comes from uncultured Paracoccaceae bacterium, assembly GCA_937883775.1. Taxonomy (GTDB): domain Bacteria; phylum Pseudomonadota; class Alphaproteobacteria; order Rhodobacterales; family Rhodobacteraceae; genus JAHTBL01. The sequence continues at coordinate 4,882 of CAKZXZ010000115.1, read as the reverse complement.
CTGCGGTTTGCTCCAGCGCGAGGATCCATGTTGGCGCGGACAAAGTTCCCGCGATGCGACCGGCCTCGCTCAGCGTGCTGTCCACACGCTCAAGCACAAGCCGTTCCACGCCGTCAGGCCACTCAATTAACAAGGGTTGCCGCCGCTGCCGCTGCCACGCTTTCGACGCCGAAGAGATTGATGATGCCCAGCAGCATCACGGCCGCAGACCCCATCAGAAAGCTCCACAAGACCGGGTTCATCCCGGTGTCGAGCCCTTCTTTATCCTCGCCGAAATACATGTAGTAGACGATGCGCAGATAGTAGAACGCACCAATCACCGAGGCGATCACGCCCGCCACGGCCAGCCAGCCAAGCCCCGCGTCATAAGCCGCACGCAGCACATAGAATTTGCCGAGAAAGCCGACCAGCGGCGGCACGCCCGCTAGGGAGAACATCAGCACAAGCACGGCCATCGCCTTGAGCGGTTCCCGCTTGGAATACATCTGCAGGCTATTGATATCGGTGACAGGCTGGCCGTCTTTCTCCATGCTCAGAATGAAGGCGAAGGTACCGATATTCATCGCCACATAGATCGCCATATAGATCAGCATCGCCTGCACGCCAAAGGCCGTGCCCGCCGCCAGCCCCATCAGTGCAAAGCCCATATGCGCGATGGACGAATAGGCCATCAGGCGCTTGATGTTCTGCTGGCCAATGGCCGCGATCGCGCCAAGGAACATCGAGATCACCGATAGGAACGCGACGATCTGCTGCCAATCGCTGACCACCCCTGAGAACGCGTCATGCACCACGCGGGCAAACAGCGCCATGGCGGCAACTTTGGGCGCGGTCGCAAAGAAAGCTGTGATGGGGGTCGGCGAGCCCTCGTAGACGTCGGGCGTCCACATATGGAAGGGTGCGGCGGAGACCTTGAACGCCAGACCCGCAATCAGGAACACCAGACCAAAGAGAAGCCCGAGGGAGATGTCTTCGGAGGCCGCTTCCACAATGCCGGTGAAGAGCGTGGTGCCTGCATAGCCATAGGTCAGCGACGCGCCGTACAGCAGCAGGCCCGAGGACAGCGCGCCAAGCACGAAATACTTCAGGCCCGCTTCCGTGGATTTCACACTGTCACGGCGCAGCGACGCCACCACGTAAAGCGCCAGCGATTGCAGCTCAAGCCCCATGTAAAGCGCCATCAGATCACCCGCGCTGACCATCATCATCATGCCAATGACCGACAGCGTCACAAGGATCGGATATTCGAACCGCAGCAGGTCGCGCTTTTGCATATAGTCCTGGCTCATCAACAGGATCGCCGCAGCGCTTAGCAGGATCGTGACCTTGGCAAAGCGCGCAAAGCCGTCATCGACGAACATGCCGCCGAACGCCACGCGGGTGCCCCCACCCGACAGCGCGATCCAGATGGCCGTGGCGACCAGCACGACAGACGTTGTCAAAAGCACCATCGGTGCGGCCTTGTCTTTCGACGTGTAGACAGTAATCAGCAGCGCGCCCATCGCATAGATGGCAAGCAAAAGCTCGGGCAGGACAACTGAGATATCGGCGGAAATCATCGTGTCTTTTCCTTAATTCTCGGCAACCATCGTCGCAGCCTCAAAGGCCGCCTGCGCGGTTTCCACATCGCTCACGAGGGCCGCAACCGAAGGGCTGATGATGTCGGTGACAAGCGCCGGATAGACCCCCAGCAGGATCGTCATGATGACCAGCGGCGCAAAAATCGCGCGCTCGCGGCCGGTCATGTCGGTGATGGTTTTCAGGCTTTCCTTGATAAGATCACCCATCACCACACGGCGGTAAAGCCACAGCGCGTAGGCCGCCGACAGGATCACACCCGTCGTGGCCACAGCGGCGACCCATGTGTTGACCTGGAACACGCCGACCAGCGTCAGGAATTCCCCGATAAAGCCCGACGTGCCGGGCAAGCCGACATTGGCCATCGTGAACAGCATGAAGATCAGGGCGTAAGCGGGCATGCGGGCGACAAGGCCGCCGTAGGCATCAATCTCACGCGTGTGCATGCGGTCGTAGATCACGCCGACACACAAGAAGAGCGCGCCGGAGATGAACCCGTGGCTGAGCATCTGGAAGATCGCGCCGTCGACGCCTTGCTGGTTGGCCGCAAAGATACCCATCGTCACAAAGCCCATATGAGCGACAGAACTGTAGGCAATCAGCTTTTTCATGTCCTCCTGCACCATCGCGACGAGCGAGGTGTAGACGATGGCAATCGCGCTCATCCACAGAACCAACGGTGCCATGATGTCGGAGGCCACGGGGAACATCGGCAGGCTGAACCGCAGGAAGCCATAGCCACCCATTTTCAACAGGATCGCCGCCAGCACGACAGAGCCCGCAGTGGGCGCTTGCACATGGGCATCTGGCAACCATGTGTGCACCGGCCACATTGGCATCTTCACCGCAAAGGACGCGAAGAAGGCCAGCCAAAGCAGCGTCTGCATGCCGCCGATGATCTGTATGCCCAGCAGGCTGAACGTCTCGGTTCCGAATTCGTGATTCAGCAGCGTTGGGATATCTGTGGTGCCTGCATCGCTGAACATCGCCACCATGGCGACAAGCATCAGCACCGAACCGAGGAAGGTATAGAGGAAGAACTTGAAGCTCGCATAAACGCGGTTCGCCCCGCCCCAGATGCCGATGATGAGGAACATTGGGATCAGACCAGCCTCGAAGAAGAGGTAGAACAGCACCAGATCGAGCGCGCAGAAAACGCCGATCATCAGCGTCTCAAGCACCAGGAAGGCGATCATATATTCTTTGACGCGGTGAGTGACGTTCCACGACGCGGCAATCACCAGCGGCATCGTAAACGTGGTCAGCATCACAAACAGGACGCTGATCCCGTCGACGCCCATCTTATATTGCAAGCCCAGCAGCCAGTCGCGTTCTTCCACGAACTGAAAACCGGTATCGTTCGGGTCAAAGCCCGTCAGGATGAAGATCGAAAACAGAAACGTCGCCGTGGTCGCCCACATCGCAACCCATTTGGCATTGCGGTTGGCAGCCTCATCATCTCCGCGCAGGAACAGCGCAAGGATGATCGCACCCAGCAGGGGCAGGAAGGTGACGATGGAAAGAAGGTTGTCCATCAGTTGGCCCCTCCAAACATCGTCATCCAGGTAATCAGGACAACAATTCCCAGCACCATCGCGAAGACATAGTGGAACATGTAGCCCGACTGCGCGCGCCCCGCGAGGCGGGTCAGGAAGGGCACGATGCCCATGGCCAGCCCGTTGATACCGCCATCAATCGTGGCCCCGTCGCCCTTCTTCCAGAGGAAGCGGCCAAGCCATTTCGCAGGCTGCACCAAGATCGCGTTATAGAGCTCATCGAAGTACCATTTGTTCAGCAAGAACTGATAGAGCGGCCATTGGCTTTCGGCCAGTTTGCCGGGCAGATCGGGGCGGCGGATATACATCTGGTAAGCCGTGAGAAACCCAATCAGCATCGCGATGAAGGGGCTAACCTTGACCCATTTGGGGACCTCATGCGCCTCGTTCAGGACGTTGTTGTCAGGCGCGGTATAGATCGCCCCCTCGCCCGGTGCGCCGACAAGGTTGTAGTGTTTGGCGTGATCGCCTTCGGCTTTATCTGCACCATCATCGTCACCATGATCGTCGGAATGGCTCTCCTCTGAATGCCCATCATCATGGTGCTCGGCCACCTCATACGGCACCCCGAAGAACTGGCCGACCTCGTTGGTTTTGCCAAAGAAGCTGCCATACCAGATCATCCCCGAGAACACCGCGCCCAGCGCCAGAATACCCAGCGGCGCCAGCATAATCATCGGGGATTCGTGCGCGTGTTCATGGGTGTGCTTGTCCCCACGCGGCGTGCCGTAGAACGTCAGGAACATAAGCCGCCAGCTGTAAAAACTGGTAAACAGCGCCGCCACGACCAGCAGCCAGAACGCGTATTGCGAACCGACGAACGCGCTCTCGATGACCGCGTCTTTCGACAGGAAGCCTGCGAAGCCATAATAGGTCAGCGGGATGCCCACCCCGGTAATCGCCAATGTGCCGATCATCATCGCCCAGAACGTATAGGGCATCTTTTTGCGCAGACCGCCATAGTTCCGCATGTCCTGCTCGTGATGCATCCCGTGAATGACCGAACCCGCGCCAAGAAACAGCATCGCTTTGAAGAAGGCGTGGGTGAACAGATGGAACATCGCGACCGAATAGACGCCAACGCCTGCGGCTACGAACATATAGCCCAGCTGCGAACAGGTCGAATAGGCGATCACGCGCTTGATGTCGTTTTGCACAAGGCCGACGGTGGCCGCGAAGAAGGCCGTGGTCGCCCCCAAGATCGTGACGAACATCATCGCGTTGTCGGCATATTCCATGATCGGCGACATGCGGCAGACAAGGAACACGCCCGCCGTGACCATTGTGGCCGCGTGGATCAGCGCGGAGACAGGCGTCGGCCCTTCCATCGCGTCTGGCAGCCATGTGTGCAGGATCAGCTGCGCCGACTTGCCCATCGCCCCGATGAAAAGCAGCACCGCGACCAGCTCAACAGCGTTCCATTCGGTCCAGAGGAAGCGCACTTGCGTCTCGGCCAGCTCGGCACCCGAGGCAAAGATCACGTCGAAATTCACGCTATCGGTCAGATAGAACAGCGCAAAGATTCCCAGCGCGAAGCCGAAATCGCCCACGCGGTTGACGATAAACGCTTTCATCGCGGCAGCACCGGCGCTTTCCTTGCGGAAGTAGAACCCGATCAACAGGTAGGAGGCGACGCCCACGCCCTCCCAGCCAAAGAACATCTGAACAAGGTTGTCAGAGGTCACCAGCATCAGCATCGCGAAGGTAAAGAACGACAGATAGGCAAAGAAGCGCGGGCGGTAGCTTTC
>CAKZXZ010000114.1 GCA_937883775.1 uncultured Paracoccaceae bacterium | reverse complement strand
TGATACCGTAAGCTGTCAGGCCTTCGGCGTGGGCGTAGTCGATATCCGCGCGCAGGGTGTGCAGGGGCACACGGCCTTCGCGATACCACTCGGTCCGTGCAATCTCGGCACCGCCAAGACGACCCGCCACGTTCACACGAATGCCTAAGGCCCCCATGCGCATGGCGTTCTGCACGGCGCGCTTCATGGCACGACGGAAGGACACACGACGCTCAAGCTGCTGCGCGATGCTTTCAGCGACGAGAGGCGCGTCCAGCTCCGGCTTGCGAACCTCAACGATGTTGAGGTGCAGCTCACTGTCGGTCATCGCGGCCAGCTTCTTGCGGAGCGTTTCGATGTCCGCGCCTTTCTTGCCGATGATGACGCCGGGACGGGCGGTGTGGATCGTGACGCGGCACTTTTTGTGCGGACGCTCGATAATCACACGGCTGACGCCGGCTTGCTTGCACTCTTCCTCGATGAACTCGCGGATCTTGATGTCTTCAAGCAGAAGGTCACCGTAGTCTTTGGTGTCTGCATACCAGCGGCTGTCCCAAGTGCGATTCACTTGCAGGCGCATGCCGATCGGATTTGTTTTATTACCCATTAGGCTTGCTCCTCAACTTGACGCACCTTGATGGTGAGTTCCGAGAACGGCTTGATGATCTTGCCGAAACGACCACGGGCCCGAGGGCGACCGCGTTTCATCGTCAGGTTTTTGCCCACATACGCCTCGGCGACGACAAGCTCGTCAACGTCAAGGTTGTGGTTGTTCTCGGCATTGGCGATGGCCGACTGAAGACATTTCTTCACGTCGTCCGAAATCCGCTTCTTGGAGAAGGTCAGATCGCTGAGCGCTTTCTCGACCGACTTGCCGCGGATCATCTGTGCCACGAGGTTCAGCTTTTGCGGAGAGGTGCGAAGCATGCGGGTTTTCGCCATGGCCTCGTTCTCGGCCACGCGGCGGGGGTTTTTATCCTTGCCCATGACTTACTTCCGTTTCGCTTTTTTGTCGGCGGCATGACCGTAATAGGTCCGTGTCGGTGCATATTCACCGAACTTCTGACCGATCATTTCTTCGCTGACGTTGACAGGAATGTGCTTCCGGCCGTTGTAGACGCCAAACGTCAAGCCCACGAATTGGGGCAGGATCGTTGAGCGGCGCGACCAGATTTTGATGACTTCATTGCGGCCGGATTCCCGTGACTTCTCAGCTTTCTTGAGAACGTAGGAATCAACAAAAGGGCCTTTCCATACAGAACGCGACATATCTTAGCGCCCCTTCTTCTTGGCATGACGCGAGCGAAGGATCAGCTTCGACGACGCCTTGTTCTTGTTACGGGTGCGCGCACCTTTTGTCGGCTTACCCCAAGGGCTGACCGGGTGACGACCACCAGAGGTCCGGCCTTCACCACCACCGTGGGGGTGATCGACGGGGTTCATCACAACACCACGCACAGAGGGGCGGATGCCCTTGTGACGGTTGCGACCCGCTTTACCGAAGTTCTGGTTGGAGTTGTCGGGGTTCGACACAGCACCGACCGTGGCCATGCATTCCTGACGGACGAGGCGAAGCTCACCCGACGACAGGCGGATCTGTGCGTAGCCACCGTCACGACCCACAAACTGAGCATAGGTGCCAGCTGCACGGGCGATCTGGCCGCCTTTGCCTGGCTTCATCTCGATGTTGTGGACGATTGTGCCGATGGGCATGCCAGCGAACGGCATTGCGTTGCCCGGCTTGATGTCTGCGCGTGCCGAGGAGATGACCTTGTCACCAACCGCGAGGCGCTGAGGTGCGAGGATATAGGCTTGCTCGCCATCCTCGTATTTCACCAGCGCGATAAAGGCGGTCCGGTTCGGGTCATATTCGATCCGTTCGATGGTGGCAGCGACGTCAAACTTGTTCCGTTTGAAATCGACGATCCGGTAAAGACGCTTTGCGCCCCCACCACGACGACGCATCGTGATCCGTCCGGTGTTGTTACGGCCACCCGATTTGGTGAGGCCTTCGGTCAGCGCCTTGACGGGGCGACCTTTATACAGCTCCGAACGGTCGATCAGAACCAGCCCACGCTGGCCTGGCGTCGTCGGTTTATACGACTTGAGTGCCATGCTTTCTGTCTTCCGTTGGTTGCACCGGGTACGTTTCCCGGCTTTTCAGTTTGAAGGGCCCCGAAGGTCCCCGGTTCGTGATGTCCTTGCGAACAACAGCAAAGCCCCGGACGAATCCGGGGCTTTGCGGATGGGTTCGTTTAAGAGGGATGGGGTTGGGGGTCAAGGGGGCTTGCCTGTTCAAAAGGATCAACTGCGCGATCTGTCCCATATCCGATTTTCCAGTACGGCATCGAAAGCGGCATCCGACGACATCAGTGCGAGACCTTCATGCTTTGCGAGCGCACAAATGATCCGATCAAAAGGATCGCGATGGGCCCAATCCATCAGGGACGCGAGCTGCGCAACCGAGGCTGTGACAGGTAGCATTTCCACACCTGTTTGGTCGGCACTCATTTCGAGGCTATCCATATGCGGGGTCATCTCAGGCCAACGCCCAATACGGACCTTCTGCCCGATCTCGTAAAAGGAAATTGTTGAGAGACAAAGCCTATCAGCACCGCTGATCTGCGCACGCAGCTTCTGTGTCAAACGCGAGTCATCCATCAACATCATAGCGAAAACGCCAGTGTCGAGCAGCAACGCGGTCAACGACCTTCCCAATCCTGCAACTCTTCCTCGGTGAGCGGCTCAAAAAATGCATCTGGGACTGGGCCTACTTTGTCTTTCAAGACACCAAAGCGCACCGCCTTACGGCGGGCGGGCACCAGTTCTGCCGTCGGCACACCATGGCGGGTGATGATGACGCGATCACCGCGGCCCACCGCTTCGAGCAATTTGGACAGGTTGGTTTTCGCTTCGTGAACCGAGACTTCCATTGGGCACTCCGAAATTATGGCTAAGCTATAGCTAAGTCTTTTTTATGCGAAAATCAATGGAACGAAAAAGGCCCCCGCGCTGCGGAGGCCCCTTCGATAGCTTGTGACGCCCGGTCTTACAGACCGGTGCTCACGTCAATCGTGTTACCCTCTTCGAGGGTCACATAGGCCTTCTTGACATCCTTGCGGCGACCGAGTTGGCCCCGGAACCGCTTGGCTTTGCCTTTGGTGATCGTCGTGTTGACCGCTTTGACCTTCACACCAAAGAGCGTCTCAACGGCCTCTTTGATCTGGGGTTTGTTCGCGTCGATCGCCACTTCGAAAACCACAGCGCCGTTCTCGGACGCCATTGTGGCTTTCTCAGTAATGATCGGCTTGCGGATCACGTCGTAATGTTCAGCCTTCGCGCTCATTTCAGTCGAGCCTCCAGTGCTTCGACACCTGCTTTCGTGAGCACGAGCGTGTCACGCTTGAGGATGTCATAGACGTTTGCGCCCATCGACGGCAGCACATCGAGACCGTCGATGTTGCGGGCGGCCTGAGCGAAGTTTTCGTTCACTTCGGCCCCGTCGATGATGAGGGCGCGCTTCCAGCCAAGCTCTTTGATCTGCTTGGCCAATGCGCCCGTTTTTGCGTCCTTCATGTCGACCGTGTCGATCACAACCAGCTCGCCTGCGGTCGCTTTCGCGGACAAGGCGTGCTTGAGGCCGAGCTTGCGGAACTTCTTCGTCAGCTCGTGGCCGTGGCTGCGCGGGGTGGGGCCTTTGTAGATACCACCGCCGCGGAAGATCGGCGCGTTGCGGGAGCCGTGGCGTGCGCCGCCGGTGCCCTTCTGGCGATAGATCTTCTTGGTCGAGTAGCTGGTTTCCGAGCGCGTCTTGACCTTGTGGGTGCCGGCCTGCGCGTTGTTGCGCTGCCAGCGGACCACGCGGTGCAGGATGTCTGCACGCGGCTCAAGGCCGAAGATGGCGTCGTCGAGATCGACGGAACCAGCCTTCTTGGCGTCGAGTTTGATCACGTCGAGTTTCATTCGTCGCCTTCCTTCTTCTCAGCTTCGATCTCGGCCTCGGCGGCTTTGAGCGCAGCTTCTTCCTGTGCGGCGGCCTCGGCGGCAGCGGCCTCTGCGGCGGCGGCTTCTTCAGCGGCAGCAGCAGCGGCAGCTTCTTCAGCGGCTTTTGCAGCAGCTTCGGCGTCCGACTTCAGCGCGGCGGGCAGAATGGCGTTCTCGGGGAACGGCTTCTTGACCGCATCCTTGATCGTCACCCAACCGCCTTTGGAGCCGGGAACAGCGCCTTTGACCATAATCAGACCACGGTCGGCATCGGTGCGGATCACTTGCAGGTTCTGCGTCGTGACCTTGGCAGCACCCATGTGACCAGCCATTTTCTTGCCCTTGAAGACCTTGCCGGGATCCTGACACTGACCCGTGGAGCCGTGCGAACGGTGGCTGATAGAGACACCGTGCGTGGCGCGCAGGCCGCCGAAGTTGTGACGCTTCATGGCACCGGCGAAGCCTTTACCAATGGACGTGCCACAGACGTCAACGAACTGACCCTCGAAGTAGTGGTTCGCCGTGATTTCTTCACCAACGGCAATCACGTTTTCAGGGGCGACGCGGAACTCAGCGATCTTGCGCTTGGGTTCCACCTTGGCCGCCGCGAAGTGACCGCGCATGGCTTGGGACGTGCGTTTTGCCTTGGCCGAACCGGCACCCAGCTGAACAGCGCTATAGCCGTCCTTCTCGGGCGTGCGGTTTGCGACCACTTGCAGTTTGTCGAGCTGGAGAACGGTCACAGGGATCTGCTTTCCGTCATCCATGAAGAGCCGGGTCATGCCGACCTTCTTTGCGATTACACCAGAGCGCATCATGGATACTCTCCTTAAACCTTGATCTCGACGTCAACACCGGCAGCCAGGTCGAGCTTCATGAGCGCGTCCACGGTCTGGGGTGTCGGGTCGACGATGTCGAGCAGGCGCTTGTGCGTCCGGATTTCCCACTGGTCGCGGGATTTCTTGTCAACGTGGGGACCACGCAGGACGGTGAAGCGTTCGATCTTGTTCGGCAACGGGATCGGGCCGCGCACTTGGGCGCCCGTCCGTTTGGCTGTGTTGACGATCTCTTGCGTGCTGGCATCCAGAACGCGATAGTCAAAGGCCTTCAGCCGAATGCGAATGTTTTGGCTTTGCATTTGATGAGCCTCTCGCGGCGTTAGAGTTGATAGGTGGAGCGGCGATCATTCGCCGCCCCACGTCGAACCCGAAGGTATTGTTTACTCGTTGATTTTCGACACGACGCCGGCGCCGACGGTGCGGCCGCCTTCGCGGATGGCGAAGCGCAGGCCTTGCTCCATCGCGATCGGCGCGATCAGCTCGACGTTGAACTTCAGGTTGTCGCCCGGCATCACCATCTCGGTGCCTGCGGGAAGCTCAACCGTGCCGGTCACGTCCGTCGTACGGAAGTAGAACTGCGGGCGGTAGTTCGCGAAGAACGGCGTGTGGCGGCCACCCTCATCCTTGGTCAGGATGTAGGCTTCTGCCTCGAACTTCGTGTGCGGGTTCACAGAACCCGGCTTGCACAGAACCTGACCACGCTCGACGCCTTCACGGTCCACACCGCGCAGCAGGGCACCGATGTTGTCGCCAGCCTCACCACGATCCAGCAGCTTGCGGAACATTTCCACACCCGTGCAGGTCGTCTTGCTGGTGTCCTTGATGCCCACGATCTCGATCTCGTCGCCGACATTGATGACGCCGCGCTCGACACGACCGGTCACAACCGTACCACGACCCGAGATCGAGAACACGTCCTCGATCGGCATCAGGAACGGCTGGTCCACAGCACGGGCCGGCGTCGGGATGTAGCTGTCGACAGCTTCCATCAGCTTCTTGATCGACTCTTCGCCAATCGCCTCGTCGCGGCCTTCCAGAGCGGCCAGCGCCGAGCCCGGGATCACGGGGATATCGTCGCCGGGGTACTCGTAGGAGGACAGCAGCTCGCGGATCTCCATCTCGACCAGCTCAAGCAGCTCTTCGTCATCAACCTGATCGACCTTGTTCATGTAGACGACCATGTACGGAATGCCGACCTGACGACCCAGCAGGATGTGCTCGCGCGTTTGCGGCATCGGGCCGTCGGCGGCGTTCACAACCAGGATCGCGCCGTCCATCTGAGCGGCACCGGTAATCATGTTCTTGACGTAGTCGGCGTGGCCGGGGCAATCCACGTGGGCGTAGTGACGGTCGGCCGTCTCGTACTCCACATGCGCCGTCGAGATCGTGATCCCGCGCGCTTTCTCTTCCGGCGCACCGTCAATCTGGTCATACGCCTGGAAATCACCGAAATACTTCGTGATCGCCGCCGTCAGCGTCGTCTTGCCGTGGTCAACATGCCCAATCGTGCCAATGTTCACGTGCGGCTTGTTACGCTCAAACTTTCCCTTTGCCATGATAGGCTCCTTCTTTGACTTGTGGGCGGCGGGGTAGGCCCCGCCCTACGGTTGGTGGGTAGGGCGGGGTTCGATCCCCGCCATCCCTTAGGCGAATTTCGCCTGAATTTCTTCCGAGATGTTCTGTGGAACAGGCTCGTAGTGACCGAACTGCATGGTGAAGTTCGCACGACCCGACGACATCGACCGCAAGGTGTTGATGTAGCCGAACATGTTGGCCAGCGGGACCTGCGCGTCGATGGCAATCGCGTTGCCGCGCGTGTCCTGACCTTGCACCTGACCGCGACGAGACGTCAGATCGCCGATGATGCCGCCGGTATATTCTTCCGGGGTGACAACTTCGACTTTCATGATCGGCTCAAGCAGCTTGGCGCCCGCTTTCTTCATGCCTTCGCGCATGCCCATACGGGCTGCGATTTCGAACGCCAGAACCGATGAGTCCACATCGTGGAACTTGCCGTCGATCAGGGCGACCTTGAAGTCGATCACGGGGAAGCCAGCCAGCGGGCCGCTATCCATCACCGACAGGATGCCTTTTTCAACACCGGGGATGTATTCCTTCGGAACAGCACCACCCACGATGCGGCTTTCGAACGAATAACCTTCGCCCGGCTCGGTTGGCGTGATGACCATCTTGACCTCGGCGAACTGACCCGACCCACCGGATTGCTTCTTGTGGGTATAGGTGTGCTCGACCTCGTGGGAGATCGTCTCGCGGTAGGCCACTTGCGGGGCACCGATGTTGGCTTCAACCTTGAACTCGCGACGCAGACGGTCGACGAGGATGTCGAGGTGAAGTTCGCCCATGCCCTTCATGATGGTCTGACCGGACTCGATATCGGTCTCGACACGGAAGGAGGGGTCTTCGGCGGCCAGACGGGCCAGACCGGTCGACATTTTTTCCTGGTCACCCTTCGTCTTGGGCTCGACGGCAATCTCGATCACGGGATCGGGGAAGGTCATCGTTTCCAGAACCACGGGATCATTGATCGCACACAGCGTGTCACCGGTTGTGGTGTCCTTCAGGCCACCCAGCGCGATGATGTCGCCTGAAAACGCCTCTGCGATTTCGTCACGGTCGTTGGAGTGCATAATCATCATGCGGCCAACGCGCTCTTTCTTGCCTTTGGTCGAGTTCAGGAAGCTGTCGCCCTTTTCGATCTTACCCGAGTAAATGCGGGTGAAGGTCAGCGAGCCCACGAAGGGGTCGTTCCAGATTTTGAACGCCAGAGCAGAGAACGGCATGTCATCATCCGCACGGCGGGCGATGTCACGTGTTTCCGTCTCGTCACCGGGTTTGAAGCCCATGTAATCGACCACGTCCAGCGGGCTGGGCAGGAAGTCGACAACAGCGTTGAGCAGAGGCTGAACGCCTTTGTTCTTGAACGCGGAGCCACACAGAACCGGGATGAAGTCGATGGCGAGCGTGCCTTTGCGGATCAGACGGCGCAGTGTTTCAACGTCAGGCTCTTCGCCTTCCAGATACTGCTCCATCACGTCGTCGTCTTGCTCGACGGCGATCTCGATCATGGTGCCGCGCCATTCTTCGGCCAACTCTTTCAAGTCGTCACGGATCGGACGTTTTTCCCAAGAAGCACCAAGGTCTTCACCGGCCCATACCCATTCTTCCATGGTGATGAGGTCGATCATGCCTTCCAGCTCGTTCTCGGCACCGATCGGGATCTGGATCGGGCACGGGGTAGCACCCGTGCGGTCTTTAATCATCTTCACACAGTTGAAGAAGTCAGCGCCGATCTTGTCCATCTTGTTGACGAACACGATGCGCGGAACCTTGTAGCGGTCAGCCTGACGCCAAACGGTTTCGGTCTGGGGCTCAACACCCGCGTTGGCGTCCAGAACAGCAACAGCACCGTCGAGAACGGCCAGCGAACGCTCAACTTCAATGGTGAAGTCGACGTGGCCGGGCGTGTCGATGATGTTCATGCGGTGCTTGGGCGTGTCGGGCGTCTGGCCGTCCTCCGTGCGCTCCCAGAACGTGGTCGTCGCAGCGGAGGTGATGGTGATACCGCGCTCTTGCTCTTGCTCCATGTGGTCCATGGTCGCCGCGCCATCGTGCACTTCGCCGATGTTGTGGGACTTACCGGTATAGAACAGGATCCGCTCAGAGCAGGTGGTCTTACCTGCATCAATGTGAGCCATGATTCCGAAGTTACGGTAGCGTTCGAGGGGATATTCGCGTGCCATTGGGCTGCTTCCTCAAGAATTAGGGTTAAATTACCAGCGGTAGTGGCTGAACGCTTTGTTGGCGTCGGCCATCTTGTGCGTGTCTTCGCGCTTTTTCACAGCGGTGCCGCGAGACTGGACTGCGTCGATCAGCTCACCGGCCAGACGCTCTTCCATCGTGTTCTCGTTGCGGCCGCGTGCTGCGGTGATGAGCCAGCGGATTGCCAGCGCTTCGCGACGCTCGGGGCGGACTTCAACAGGCACCTGATAGGTCGCACCACCCACACGGCGCGAACGCACCTCAACGGCGGGTTTGATGTTGTCGAGCGCTTCGTGGAAGACCTCAAGCGGCGCGCGCTTGATCTTGCCCTCGACGCGATCCATCGCGTTGTAGACGATTTTCTCGGCGGCGGACTTTTTGCCGTCGATCATCAGGTTGTTCATGAATTTGGTCAGAACCTTATCGCCAAATTTGGCGTCAGGCAGGACTTCGCGCTTCTCGGCGGCGTGACGGCGGGACATCTGAGCCTCTCCTTACTTGGGACGCTTGGCGCCGTATTTCGAACGGCGTTGTTTACGATCTTTGACGCCCTGGGTATCCAGAACACCGCGCAGGATGTGATAACGCACACCGGGAAGGTCTTTGACACGACCGCCGCGGATCAGAACCACAGAGTGCTCCTGAAGGTTGTGGCTTTCACCGGGGATATAGCTGATGACCTCGAAGCCGTTGGTCAGGCGCACCTTGGCAACCTTCCGCATAGCGGAGTTCGGCTTCTTCGGTGTGGTCGTGTAAACGCGTGTGCAAACGCCACGCTTTTGCGGGCACTCTTGCAAGTGCATGGACTTCGACCGTTTTACTTTGGGCTGACGCGGTTTGCGGATCAGCTGCTGGATCGTTGGCATTGGGCTCTTTTCCCCGTTCTCAACACATGTGTTCGCGGGACAATCCCGCAGGTTCATCTTCAAAAGCGCCTTGCGCGTCCGCAAAACGCAAAAACCGCAAGCGCACCCATCAGCGGGAGCGGTGCGGCGGGTATCCAGAGGATCGGGGCATTTAGGCCCGGATCGTGACCACTTCGGTTCTGATTTAAGAGACCCATGCACGTCACACAGATCACTCAAGTGGGCGCCGTATAGGGGGAGTCGGAAGGGCTGTCAACAGCATGCGCACCACTGGACGCGGTCCATTCGCGGTGTCATGCTCATGCCCATTGAAACTGCGGATCGTGGGTTATGCAAGTCGTTGGATTATGTCGTTTCTCCTATCCGGGGTTCGGGGGCTATCGCCGCAGCCATGACAGCATCGAAGAGCGCTGCGACTTCCTGTATCAGGACGACCGGCTAGAACAGCGATTTCGCTTTTTCGAAGCGGTTACCCTGCCCGGTATCCGTGCCCAGACTGACCCGGACTTTACCTTTGTCGTCCTGACGGGCGAGAGCTTGCCCGATCATCACTATCTTCGTCTGAAGTTACTGCTGGATGACATCCCGCAGGCCAAGCTGTTGCAACTGCCCCCGTTGCAGCATCGCACAGCGATGGCGAAGGCGATCCTGCCCGAGGTGAACCTCAAGCGGGGACCGTCGATCCAGTTTCGGCTGGATGATGATGACGGCGTGAACATCCGCTTTGTCGAAAAGCTACGCATCGCGCGCAAAGATGCGCAGGCGGTCTTTGAACGCAACAACAAGGTCGCGATTGATTTCACCCAAGGTTACACGGCGACCGTCGACAAGACCGGCATGAACGTCACACGGGTGTCAACCACGCTGTGGACCCCTGCCCTTGCCGTTGTCTTGCGCGGCTATGCAAAAAAGACCGTGATGCATTATCCGCATCACGTGCTGAACCGGCAGATGGCGGTTCTTAGCTATCCCGGTGAGCCAATGTTTATTCGCGGCGTGAACGATTATAATGGCGACCCGCTGGTCAATAAGTTCCACAAGCCCAGCCGGATGGACAAAGACACCAAGGACACCCTGTCGGGCAAGTTCAACATTCGTCAGGCAGATGTCCGGCGCATTTTCAAAGAGAGCTGACGTTCGCGCCAATAGGTGAAGATGCCGGTTGCCACGACAATGCCTGCACCCAACATGGTGATCCAGTCAGGCCATTCCCCAAAAACCAGAAGACCAAGGATCAAGGCACAGATCAGACCTGTATATCTGAACGGCGCAACGAACCCGATATCGCCCACGCGCATCACCATGACGCTGGCAAGATACCCCACGATGATCGACAGGGCCGCGCCAAAAAGCTGCGCATAGGCCAAGGTGCTCATCGGGGCCCAAGGCTGTGTAACGGTGCCGATCAGACCAAACAGCCAAATGCCAAATGCAGCGATCAAAGCAACGGTAAGTGACGGAACCTCGCGCGTCATGCGGCGGGTGACCACGTCGCGCACGGTGATAAGCAAGACAGCGGCCAGCGCATACAGGGCATAGATGTTAAAGCCATCCGGACCAGGCCGGACGATCAACATCACTCCGACCAGACCGATCAGAATGGCCGCCATTCTGCGCCATCCCACCGCTTCGCCCAAAAAGACAGCTCCAGCCAGTGTCACAGTCAGCGGAAGGGCTTGCAGGATCGCCGTCACATTCGCGATCGGCATGTTGAAAAGCGCCGTGATAAAGAAATACGCCGTGCCGATTTCAGCCAACGTGCGCAAGGTTATCAGCCACCAGTCACCAAGCGGCAACCGAAAGCGCAACTGGCCGAAAGCCATCGCCATCACCAGGATCAACCCGGTGGTCACAAAGCCTCGCACGAACAAGGCCTGCATCAGCGGCACCTCGTCGGAGGCGGCTTTCATGAAGACATCGTTCACGGTGAACCCGGCCATGCTTGCCGTCATAAGCAACGCACCACGCGTGTTGTCGGACAGCGAGGCGGTCATGGGCGGCGCAGATCGTCTGGGGTCAGATCGAATTGGGTCTTGAGGATCTCGGCGATTTCGTCCTGCGTCATCTCGCGGGTGCGCCCGGTAAAGGCCGGATCCGAGCCGTTATCGCGGTGAACCGTGCGGATATAGCAAGGCGTCTCGGCCTCGGAGAAGGTGTTGTAGAACTGCGCAAGGATGCGGTGGTTGCGGCGGTAGATATTTTCGGGGTGATCCATGGGCACGGTGAGCGCGGTTCCGACGGCCAGAGGCGTCTTTTCGGTCGCATCAAAAATCTCGGGCGGGTTTTGCGTATAATCGACGTAAAGCCCTTTGTTAAAGGCAATCGCAGTGGGCGCATCATCGGCCAGCTTGTCAGCCCAGTGGCGCAAACGCTTGATAAAGTCGCGATCCACGGCGTCGTCATCGTCCAGCCGGAAAGTCGTGCGGTGGGTCGCATCGTTGCGCGCCACCTCGTCATAGGCGCGGCGCATCGCGCGGTAATGGGGCAGCGACGGATAAGCCAGAATGCGGACCTGCGGGATATCCTGAACCATTGCGGCCAGACGCGCCTGCGCATCTTGGGGCATCGTTTCGCCAATCAGGATCAACATGGTAAATTCGGGATCGGTCTGGTTTTGCAGACAGGGCCGTGTGAACCGTTCAAACAAGGTCATCCTGCGATCCAGACGGGCGCTGTCATAAAGAAACGCCTCGGCCTCTTCGGCGGTATCGTGCTTTTTGCGGAACCCGCCGATGGACGGATAGGAAAAGCGCAAAAGGCCGATGATCTGATTGGATTGGGTCATAGCCGCACCTTATCGGGGACCTATGGCGGCACAATAGCAAAAGGCAGCTTGGCAGGACCGGGCCTTGCGCCCTAGCATATCGATGGATTTGGAAAGGGGGGCACGATGACCGTTCTGCTAAGTGAAGACGAAAAGGCACGCTTCCGCCGCGACGGCGCGGTGCATCTGAACGCGCAATTTTCGCAAGAGTGGATCGAAAAATTGCGCGCAGGCATCGAGGCGGATATCGCCCATCCAACGGCAAATTTCGCCCGCCATACCAAAGATCCGGACGCCCCGGCGTATCTTGAGGACTTTTGGGCTTGGGACAAAGTCCCCCAATTCGAAGATTTCGTGCGCCATTCGCCTTGCGCGCCATTGGCCGCCGAGTTGCTGGGCGCGCCATCGGTCAATCTGGTGATGGACAATTGGTTTATGCGCGAGGCCGGGTCCACGTCGCGGCCGCCGTTTCATCAGGATCTGGCGTATTTCGACTTTGAGGGCACGATGTGCGTTCTGTGGCTGCCGCTTGAGCCGGTGACGAAGGAAAACGGGATCGCTTTCGTGCGCGGCTCGCACTTGTGGGACAAGCTTTTCATGCGGGTCCGGTTTGCGGATGGCCATGCCAGCCACGAGCCGCAGGTTGTTGCGGGCCAAACCTATCATCCGCCCCCCGATGTGAACGCTGATCCGGAGGCGTTCGATCTGTTGCAATGGGATCTTGATCTGGGCGATTGCATCTTTTTCGACATGCGCACCCTGCATGGGGGCCTGTCTTCGGTGACGCCGACCGAAACGGTGCGGCGCTTTACGCTGCGCATGACAGCACCGGATGGGATGATCCGCTATCGGGGCGATTGGGCCAAAGACGAACGCGCGATGTTCGAGGCCGCAGGTTATGGCGAGGGGGACCGGATTGACGGCCCGATGTTCCCGCAGCTTTGGCCACGCGAGACCCCGCACATGTAAAAACCGGCCCCACCCTTTCGGATGAGACCGGTCCCACAACGCACCTCGTAAAGCCCGAAGGCAATTCCTTGTAAGGCGCGTTAACCGCTTGGCGGCTTAGTCGGCGCGCTCTGCAGGCGACGTAACGCCGAGGTCTTCCAACTCGTCGCGCTCAGACGCGCTCATCGTTGACAGGATGTCACCGCCTTCTTGGTCAATGACCGCGGGGGACGTTGCGCCCAGATCATTTTCGGTCATGAAATCGGTGCTGTCATTGTGGGTGTCCACAATCTCTGCAGGAGAGGTTTTGCCCAGATTGACCAGATCAGAGTTGTCAGCGGCAAATGCCGGTGCTGCAAAGGTCAGGGCGATTGCGGAAATCATTGCTGTGCGTGTCATAGCGAGAGTCCTTTCTTACGACAGTGTGTGATCGGCGCTGCTGCGCCATTTGATGCAGACACAACGGGTGTCGGGTAGAAAAGTTCGCTTTCAGCTGCGCAGGGGTGCTCTGCAAATATGCACATCAAAATCAGTCATTTGGATGGAACCTTTGATACGAAAACGAAACAGGCCCGCGCTGTGAACGCGGGCCTGTCTCAATTTCAAAGAATGACGCGGCTTACTCGTCGCGGCTTTCCGGCGTTTCGACCGGCTCGGTCGTGAAGACATCTGCGCTTTCGGCAGGTGCGGCCAGGGCCGCTGCTGCTTCGGCTTCTTCGCGACGGGCTTCGATCACGACATTGTCGCGCTCGGACGCGATGCTGCGCACGCGTTGCGTGGCGCCACCGGTGCCAGCCGGGATCAGACGACCCACAATGACGTTCTCTTTCAGGCCGACCAGCTTGTCGCGCTTGCCCTGAACCGAAGCCTCGGTCAGCACACGCGTGGTCTCCTGGAAAGACGCCGCCGAGATGAACGAACGCGTCTGCAGCGAGGCTTTGGTGATGCCCAGCAGGATCGGCTCACCGGATGCGGGGCGGCGGCCTTCGGCCTCTGCCTTCGCATTCGCGGTGTCGAACTCGACCTTGTCGACATGCTCGCCTTTCAGAAGCGTCGTCTCCCCGCTGTCGAGGATCTCCCACTTCTGGAGCATCTGGCGCACGATCACTTCGATATGCTTATCGTTGATCTTCACGCCCTGCAGACGATAGACGTCCTGAACTTCGTCGATCATGTAATCGGCCAGCGCTTCGACACCCATGATGGACAGGATGTCATGCGGCGCGGGGTTGCCGTCCATGATGTAATCACCCTTCTGGACGAAGTCACCTTCCTGAACCGGAATGTGCTTGCCCTTGGGCACCATGTATTCGACGGGCTCCATGCTTTCGTCCGACGGGTCGATGGCGATGCGACGCTTGTTCTTGTAGTCGCGGCCAAAGCGGACATAGCCGTCGATTTCCGCGATGATGGCGTGGTCTTTGGGGCGACGTGCCTCAAAGAGTTCGGCCACACGCGGCAGACCACCGGTGATGTCCTTGGTCTTGGCACCTTCCCGCGGGATACGCGCGACGACGTCACCGGCTTTGATCTCTTGGCCGTCTTCGACCGAGAGGATCGCATCCACAGACATCGGATAGGTGACAGGATTGCCCGCCTCGTTGCGTACAGGCTCCCCATCGGCACCGACGATCAGAACCTCGGGCTTCAGCTCGTTGCCCTTGGGTGCTGCGCGCCAGTCAGACACGATCCGCTGCGTCATACCTGTGGCGTCATCGGTCTCCTCACGGATGGCGATGCCGGACACAAGGTCGACCCATTTCACGGTACCGGCCTTTTCAGCGATGATCGGCAGGGTGTAGGGATCCCATTCGAACAGCTTGTCGCCGCGGGCCACATCGGCCCCGTCTTCGACATGCAGCTTGGAGCCGTAGCCCAGCTTGTGGCTGGCGCGTTCCTGACCGTTCTCGTCGATGATGACCATCGACATGGAGCGGGCCATGACGATCCGCTCGCCATTGGCGTTCTCAAGAACGTTGGCGTTACGGAATTCGACCTTGCCGGGCTGGCTGGCCTCAAGGAAGGACTGCTGACCACCCTGCGCGATGCCGCCGATGTGGAAGGTCCGCATCGTCAGCTGCGTGCCAGGTTCCCCGATGGACTGTGCGGCGATGATGCCGACAGCTTCACCCTGGTTGACTAGCGTACCGCGGGCGAGGTCACGGCCATAGCACATGGCGCAGACGCCGTCTTCGGCTTCACAGGTCAGCGGCGAGCGGATACGCATGGAGGCAACACCAGCCGCCTCGATGGCATCGGCCTTACGCTCGTCGATCAGCTCACCCTTGGTGACGAGAACTTCGTCGCCGCCCGGAACCAGCACATCATCGGCCGAAACACGGCCCAGAATACGCTCGGACAGGGACGACACGACTTCGCCATCGTTCACAGCGGCTTCTGCCGTGATCGCCTTGTCAGTGCCGCAGTCATGCTCGCGCACGATGCAGTCTTGTGCCACGTCGACCAGACGACGGGTCAAGTAACCCGAGTTCGCCGTTTTCAAAGCGGTATCTGCCAGACCCTTACGGGCACCGTGGGTCGAGTTGAAATACTCCGACACGGTCAGACCTTCTTTAAAGTTCGAGATGATCGGCGTTTCGATGATCGAGCCATCGGGACGCGCCATCAGACCGCGCATACCGCCAAGCTGTTTCATCTGCGCGGGCGAACCACGGGCCTTGGAGTGGGCCATCATGTAGACCGAGTTCGGTTCCTGTTCGACGCCGTCCTCGACACGCATGGCGGAAATATCGTCCATCATCGCGTCGGCCACGGTGTCGGAACACTTGGACCATGCGTCGATGACTTTGTTGTATTTCTCGCCCTGCGTAATCAGGCCGTCCATATACTGCTGTTCGAACTCTTTGACCTGCTCGCGCACGCCATCGACGATCTTCCACTTGGTATCCGGGATCACCATGTCGTCCTTGCCGAAGCTGATGCCGGCGCGGAAGGCTTCACGGAAGCCCATGGTCATGATCTGGTCACAGAAGATGACAGACTCTTTCTGGCCACAGTAGCGATAGACGGTGTCGATCACTTGCTGCACTTCGCCTTTCTTGAGCAGGCGGTTGACCAGCTCGAACGGGGCTTTTGCGTTGAGCGGCAGAAGCGCGCCCAGACGGACACGGCCCGGCGTCGTCTCGAAGCGTTGGAACACCTCGTTGCCTTCGTCGTCGATCTGCTTGATGCGGGCGTGGATCTTGGCGTGCAGGTGCACTTCGCCAGCGTCCAGCGCGTGCTGAACTTCTTCCACAGACGCAAACGCCATGCCTTCGCCCTTCATACCCGCGCGTTCCAGCGACGTGTAATACAGACCAAGGATCATATCCTGCGACGGCACGATGATCGGTGCGCCGTTTGCAGGCGACAGAACGTTGTTCGTGGACATCATCAGGACACGGGCTTCAAGCTGTGCCTCCAGCGACAGCGGCACGTGAACAGCCATCTGGTCGCCGTCGAAGTCGGCGTTGAAGGCCGAACAGACGAGCGGGTGCAGCTGGATCGCTTTACCTTCAATCAAGACAGGCTCGAACGCCTGAATGCCAAGACGGTGCAGCGTGGGCGCACGGTTCAGCATCACCGGGTGTTCGCGGATGACCTCGTCTAGAATGTCCCAAACCTCGGGACGTTCCTTTTCGACAAGCTTTTTCGCCTGCTTCACGGTGGAAGACAGGCCTTTGGCCTCAAGCCGCGAGTAGATGAAGGGCTTGAACAGCTCCAACGCCATCTTCTTGGGCAGACCGCACTGGTGCAGTTTCAATTCCGGGCCGGTCACGATGACCGAACGACCCGAGAAGTCGACGCGCTTACCAAGAAGGTTCTGACGGAAGCGGCCCTGCTTGCCTTTCAGCATGTCGGACAGCGACTTCAGCGGGCGCTTGTTGGCACCGGTGATGACGCGGCCACGGCGGCCGTTGTCGAACAAAGCGTCGACAGATTCCTGCAGCATCCGCTTTTCGTTACGCACGATGATATCGGGCGCACGCAGTTCGATCAGACGCTTCAGACGGTTGTTCCGGTTGATAACCCGACGGTAGAGATCGTTCAGATCGGACGTCGCGAAACGACCGCCATCCAGCGGCACCAGCGGGCGCAGTTCGGGCGGAATGACCGGAACGACAGTCAGGATCATCCACTCGGGACGGTTGCCGGATTCGATGAAGTTCTCGACGATCTTGAGACGCTTGATGATCTTTTTGGGCTTCAGCTCACCTGTGGCTTCTTTCAGGTCTTCGCGCAGTTGCGCAGCTTCGGCTTCCAGATCAATCGCCTGCAGCATTTCGCGGATCGCTTCAGCGCCGA
>CAKZXZ010000113.1 GCA_937883775.1 uncultured Paracoccaceae bacterium | reverse complement strand
ACTTTTTTGTCGAACGGCCCCCTCATGGGGCTGTCCAATCCCCGGTTCGCTAGGTGTCGGTCACGTCGGTCACAATGGCACCGAGGTCACGGGCAATACGGTCGATGTCGCCCATGGCATCCACCGACTTGAGCACATCTTTCTCGCGGTAATAGGCGATCAGGGGTGCTGTTTGTTCATGATACGCTGCAAGGCGGGATGTCATCGTTTCCGCGTTATCGTCTGCACGAACGGGCTGACCCGCTGCACGCGCTTTTTCGGCACGGCCCACGATGCGCTCTACCAGCGCGGCGTCATCGACTTGCATTTCAATGACAATATCAAGGCTCTGACCCGTTTTCTCCAGCAGAGTGCCCAAAGCATCTGCTTGAGCTAAAGTGCGGGGAAAGCCGTCGAAGATGAAGCCGCTTGCCGCAACGGTTGCAAGTTGCTCTTCGATCAGCCCAACGACGATTTCATCTGTGACAAGCTCACCGCGCTCCATCACTCCGGCCACGCGATTGCCCATTTCCGTGCCGCTGTTCTTGGCTGCGCGCAGCATGTCCCCGGTGGAGAGCTGTTTGAAGCCGAAGGTTTCGACAAGGATTTCTGCCTGCGTGCCTTTGCCGGCCCCAGGAGGGCCGAGCAGGATCAGATTGACGGTGCGGGTGAGCGGTTTTGTCTGGCCGTCCATTATGCGTCCGCCCGGTTCATACGGTTTTCAATCAGATCGTCGACAACGGCTGGTTCCGCCAAGGTCGAGGTATCGCCCAACGCGCCGAAATCATCCTCGGCGATCTTGCGCAGGATACGGCGCATGATCTTGCCGGAGCGGGTCTTGGGCAGGCCGGGAGCCCACTGGATCAGGTCAGGCGCTGCGATCGGGCCGATCTCGGTGCGGACCCAGGTGCGCAGTTCCTTGCGGAGCTCTTCGGTGGGCTCTTCGCCATTCATCAGCGTGACGTAGCAATAGATGCCTTGTCCTTTGATATCGTGGGGATAGCCCACAACCGCAGCCTCGGCGACCTTCGCGTGTGCCACCAGCGCGCTTTCCACTTCTGCGGTGCCCATGCGGTGACCGGAGACGTTGATGACGTCATCGACGCGGCCCGTGATCCAGTAGTCACCATCGGCGTCACGGCGGCAGCCGTCACCGGTGAAGTAGTAGCCTTTGTAGTCGCTGAAATAGGTCTTCATGAAGCGTTCATGATCGCCCCAGACGGTGCGCATCTGACCGGGCCAGCTGTCTTTGAGGCACAGAACGCCTTCGCATTCAGTGTCGTGGATTTCTTCGCCCGTGTGCGGGTCCAGAACAACGGTTTGAATGCCGAAGAAAGGCTTGGTTGCCGAGCCGGGCTTGAGGGCCGTGGCGCCGGGCAGGGGGGTCAGCAGGTGACCGCCGGTCTCAGTCTGCCACCACGTGTCAACGATGGGGCATTTCCCTTTGCCGATCACGTCATTGTACCAGTTCCAGGCTTCGGGGTTGATCGGCTCACCGACGGTGCCCAGCACCTTGAGCGAAGACAGATCGCATTTCTCAACAAACTCGTTACCCTGACCCATCAGCGCGCGAATGGCGGTGGGAGCGGTGTAGAACTGGTTCACCTTGTGCTTTTCGCAGACCTGCCAGAAGCGGCTGGCATCGGGGTAGGTCGGCACGCCTTCGAACATGATCGTGGTCGCGCCATTGGCCAGCGGGCCGTAGACGATGTAGCTGTGGCCGGTGACCCAACCCACGTCAGCGGTGCACCAGAAGATGTCGCCATCATGGTAGTCAAAGACGTATTCCATGGTCATCGAGGCATAGGCGAGATACCCGCCTGAGCTGTGAACGACCCCTTTGGGCTGACCGGTGGAGCCTGATGTATAAAGCACGAACAGAGGGTCTTCGGCGCTCATCTCGACCGGCTTGGAGTAATCATCGGCCTCCAAAGCCAGCTCATTATAGTCGTAATCCCGGCCATCAACCCATGTCGTCTGACCGCCGGTGCGCTTGACCACAAGGCATTTCACCGTGTCCTTGCAGTGCAGCAGCGCCTGATCGGTGTTCGATTTCAGCGCAGTCTTGCGGCCGCCACGTGGGGCCTCATCGGCGGTGATGACGACCTTGGCGTCCGATCCGTTGATCCGTGCGCCCAGAGCATCGGGAGAGAAACCGGCGAACACGATCGAGTGGATGGCACCGATGCGCGCACAGGCGAGCATGGCGTAGGCAGCTTCGGGGATCATCGGGAGATACAGAACCACACGGTCGCCTTTGCGGACGCCAAGATCCTCAAGAATGTTGGCCATGCGGCACACGCGCTTGTGCAACTGCTTATAGGTAATGTGCTGCGCGTCTTCCGAGGGGTCATCCGGCTCGAAGATAATCGCGGTCTGGTCACCGCGCGTCTCAAGGTGACGATCCACGCAGTTGGCGGCGACGTTCAGCGTGCCGTCTTCAAACCATTTGATGTCGACCTTGCCGAATTCGTAGGTCGAATTTTTTACCTTGGTGTAGGGCTTGATCCAGTCGAGGCGAAGACCATGTTCCCTCCAGAATGCGTCGGGGTCGTCGATGGAAGCCTGATACATTTTGGCGTATTTTGCAGCGTCAACATGGGCCGTTTTCGCAAATTCTGCGGGAACTGGATAAATTGGTGTCTGGTTTGCTGTCTTTGTGTCAGCCGTCATGATGCTCTCCCATTTGACTTGTCATGAGAAGCCGAATGGCGGTGACGCACAGACCGGTGCAGCGATCAATTGCATGTGGGCTCCTCTCCCACGTGCAATCTACTGTGTTGGTGAAAACGAGGAAATAACCCCTGCAAAAGACTGCCTTTTTCTGTAAAAGCGTTTTCAGAACTTGTAATTTTTTGTAAATGAACGCGCGTTTTTTGCCATAATTGCGCCTGATTTCCGTGGCTTACGATTCCTGCCGATCAAGTGGTTGCGACATTTCGACATCGGCGGTCTTTTGCGACCAGAGCGCTCACGCAGGTGTGACATATCGGCGTAGAGCGCGTGCGCGACGACATTTTCGTGCTTTGGGACGCGGCGTCACAGACATTTTCCGACTCAGTGAAACTGGGTACGCCATCCGGGTCCGCCGCCTGTCGCCCGCGCTATGACTGGCTTTTCGCGCAACCCTGTCCTACATCGTTGCGATGACCCGGATCCCTGCCTCAGATGTTACCAAAGCCGCGCGTTTGTCGGTTGCGCCGATGATGGCGTGGACCGATGCGCATTGCCGCTATCTGCATCGGCTGATGTCGCGTCACACCTTGCTTTACACCGAGATGGTGACGGCACCTGCGCTGGTGCGGGGCGGCGCGCGGCATTTGCTGCGCTTTGATCCGGCTGAACATCCGGTGGCTTTGCAATTAGGCGGATCAGACCCCGATGAATTGGCCGAGGCCGCTCATATGGGGGCCGAGGAAGGGTATGACGAGGTCAATCTGAATGTCGGTTGCCCGTCGGACCGGGTGCAATCGGGCACGTTCGGGGCGGTACTGATGGAGCATCCAAAGCGCGTCGCGGACTGTGTGGCCGCCATGACGCGGGCCTGCGCGGTTGAGGTCACCGTGAAATGCCGCATCGGTGTTGACGATCAAGAACCCGAAGAGGTGCTTCCCGATTTTCTTGAACAGATCCGATCCGCAGGCGTGCGCCGCGTGACGATCCACGCGCGCAAAGCTTGGCTTCAAGGGCTTAGCCCAAAGGAAAACCGCGATATCCCGCCGCTGGATTATGATCTGGTTGCGCGGATGAAAGGCGCCTTTCCGGATCTGCATATCAGCGTGAATGGCGGCATCACGTCGCTGGATCAGGCGCGCGGATTTCTGGATGCGGGGCTGGACGGGGTGATGATCGGGCGGGCTGCTTATCATACTCCGGCGGACATTCTGCTGGATGCGGATCGTTTGATCCATGGCGCGGCTCATGGGCCAGACATGCTTGAGGTCATCGATGGCATGCGCCCCTATATTGCGCGCCACCTCGCCGACGGGGGCAAGCTGGCGCAGGTCACGCGCCATATGCTGGGCTTGTTTCAAGGCCGCCCCGGCGCGCGCCACTGGCGGCGAGTGCTGTCCGAAGAAGGGCACCGCGCGGATGCGGGGCTGCACACGCTGGAGCGTGCGTTGGAACAGGTCAGTGGTGCTGTCAGTGCCTGAGGCGCTGCGTGATTGGCAGCGGTTTGCGTATGACCAGGATCTTGCGTGCTGGGCGCAGGCGGCGGACCGGGTGTGCACGCAGGTGCTCGAGGATCCGGCGCAAGCGGGTCAATATCGCTATGGCAACAGTTGGTTCGTCGGGGTCGATGCCTTGCCCAATGCCGCCGATGGCAGCATCAGCGGGGTGCCGCTGGCCGGGGCGGCTGTGACGGCGGTGGCGCAATGCCGATGGCACCGCGCACAGCTGTCAGTGACGTTTCCCGGCTATCCCCAGCCGATGGCCGGCGAAAGTGAAAGCCAGCACCGGTTCCGCGTCACGCGCGATGCAGCGCATGTGGATGGCTTGCTGCCCATTGGCCGCGATCGGCGGCGCCATCTGATCGAACCGCATGCCTTTATTCTGGGCCTGCCGCTGAATGCGGTGGCTGAAAGCCCGCTGGTTGTCTGGGAGGGCAGTGCCAGCATACTGCACGCAGCCTTTACCAAAGCGCTGGCCGCACATCCGCCCGAGAATTGGTCGCAGATCGATCTGACCGAAACCTACCAGCTTGCGCGTCGGCGCTGCTTTGAAACCTGCGCCCGTGTGCCGCTGTTGGCAAAGCCGGGGGAGGCGCTTTTGCTGCATCGATTAAGCTTGCATGGTGTCGCGCCGTGGAGCGGCACGGCCCCTTGCCCGCAAGGGCGCCGCATTGCCTATTTCCGGCCGCAACTAACGCATCCAGGCGACTGGCTTGCGCTGACCTGACTTCTTTTGTCCATAAATACCGCCGCCGGAGGCGAAAGCCGCTGCGCGCCTAGCTCAGGTCGGGTGCGACGCGGGCCGCGCGTCCGCCGCGCCGCTTGGCCAATCGTGGCGCCCGCGAGGGCAGTTCTGCCATCACGGTTGACCGCTCTTCCGCAGAAAGCTTTGACCAGGCCATGATCTCGTCGATCGAGCGCAGGCATCCGGTGCACAGACGTTCGGTCGGGTGGATCACGCAGACTTTGACACAAGGGCTCTCGATCTCGGCCCGTTTCCACACTGCATCGCTCATGAACTGCTCTCCAAATACCGGAACCGATCCAGCACGCCTTGAAGGATATAGCTGGCGGCCACATGGTCAATGACCTCGGCGCGTCGTTTTCGCGTTGTGTCGGCTTCCAGCAGCGCTTTTTCCGCAGCGACCGTGGACAGCCGTTCGTCCCAGAACCCGATCGGCAGATCGGTCAGCCGTTCCAGATTGCGCGCGAAGGCGCGTGTGGACTGGCAGCGCGGCCCTTCGGTGCCGTCCATGTTGCGCGGCAGACCCAGAAGGATCCCGCCAACATCACGCTTGGTCATGATCTCGAGCAGGGCGGCTGCATCGACACCGAATTTCTTGCGCCGGATGGTTTCAAGCGGCGTCGCAACAGACCACAGACTGTCAGAGATCGCGACACCGATGGTCTTGTCGCCAAGATCAAGCCCCACAAGTGCGCGGTGCGCGGGCAAGGCCGCGTGGAAGGCTTCGATGTTATCTGCGATCATCGGCGACTACTCGATCAGTTGGGCCGCGGTGGCGGCCTGACGGATGGTGGCCAGCGCGCTGCGATTGCCTTGAAAAACGATCTGCGCTTCCGCATAGATCGCTTTGGCCTGATCTTCATCACCCAAAGCGCCCAAGGCGCGGATCAGCTGGCCCCATTCCAAAGGCGTGCCGCCATCGGTGGCCAGACGGTCAGACAGGCCGGTGACCATGCCTTCGATCATCGCCTGACGTTCCTCAGGGGTCATGTCTTGTGCGTTGGCGACATCTTCAGCCGAGGGGCCCCGGGGCGCGGCTGCCGGTTCAAGATCGAAGGCGATGCCGGCGCGTAAGGCCAGATCTTCGATCTGTGCGCGGATCGGTGCGATCCATATCGCATCATCGGGCCCATCCAGCAGCAATTGCTCCCAGATCTTGAAGGCGCGGTCGGGGCGCCCGGTCTGGGAATAAAGCAGGCCGGTATAGTAGCGCGCCGCACCATTGGCGGGATCCATGTTCAGCGCGGTGGTCAAGGCCGCTTCGGCTTCGGGCGAGACATAGCCCCCTGCTGCCAAAACCAGCATATCCGCCAGATTTGCGTGATCTTCGGCCTGCGCCTGATCGTCAAGCGCCTCTATCAGTTGGGACTGAACCTGATGGGCGGCATTGAAATTGCCAAGCGATGCTTCGTTGCTGGCCAAAAGACGCAGACCCCGCACATCGCCAGGGCGTTCCGCAACGGCGGCGCGCAGTTGTGCCACAAGATCAAGATAGGCGGGATCGCGACCGATCTGGGCACCGATGCCCGCACCGATATTCGCCCCGGCTTGTGCTTCGGCATCTGCCTGACTGGGGCGATTTTCGCGCACCTCCTGCGCCATCTCAAGGCGCATCTGATGGGGCAGGTCGCCATATCCCGGCGCACCAAGGCTGCCATAGGTCCAGTAGCTGATCCCGATGGTGACCGCTGCCAGGGTCGCAATCATTGGCCCGTTGGCCCAGCCGGTGCGCGTCTTTTGCTGGTCGCTTTGGCGCTTGCGGTCTGCCTCAAGAATACGGCGCGACACTTCTGTGCGCACCTGTTCGGCTTCTTCGGGGGTCAGGACCTTGCGGGCCAGATCGCGATCCACCTCGGCCAGTTGGTCGCGATAGATCTGCAAATCATACTCGGCCTCGGACCCTTCTGACGCACGCGCATGCAACACTGCGCGGGCCATCAAAGAGACGACCACGCCACATAATGCTGCTGTCACGATCCAAAACATTCGGCTTCTCCTCCAAATGATTTGCCTCCATGTATAGCCCGGACCGGTGATACAAAACCCCTACGGTTTTTTTGCCGCATTTTTTTGAAAGTGATGTCGTGAATTCAGGGTCTTTTGCCGCTTGTGGTTCCCCTGCCAAGGCGGTTCACATTACAAAACATACTAAGCCAGCCAATTGCCGCTCCGGGAGTTCGTCCGTTTCATGAAGCGTTATTCCGCCTTTGCCGTTGCCCGCGAAGCCTTTCGCCATCATGCCGGATGGGAGCGTGCGTGGCGCAATCCTGCCCCCAAGAAGAGCTATGACGTCATCATCATCGGCGCAGGCGGTCATGGTCTGGCGACGGCGTTCTGGCTGGGCAAGAACCACGGCATCACCAATGTCGCCGTGATCGAGAAAGGCTGGCTGGGCGGTGGTAATACTGGGCGGAATACGACGATTATTCGGTCGAATTACCTGCAGGACCCCTCGGCGGCGATCTACGAGAAATCGCGGTCTTTGTATGAGACGATGTCTCAGGACGTGAATTACAACATCATGTTCTCCCCGCGCGGTGTGATGATGCTGGCGCAGACCCATCACGAGGTGCGTGGCTATTTGCGGACCGAACATGCCAACAACCTGCAAGGGGTGGCGACGACTTTTGTCGGGCCTGAGAAGGTCAAAGAGCTGTGCCCGATCATTAATATCGACGGCCCGCGTTATCCGGTGCTGGGGGCTTTATGGCAGCCGCGCGGCGGCACGGCGCGCCATGACGCGGTGGCTTGGGGCTATGCGCGGGCGTGTTCCGACATGGGGATGGACATCATCCAGCAATGCGAAGTGACTGCCGTGCGCCAAGAGGGCGGGCAGGTCACGGGTGTTGAGACCACCAAGGGCGCGATTGGCTGCAAGAAGCTGAGCATCGTCGTGGCGGGGCATTCGGGCGTCTTGGCCGAGATGGCGGGCTTCCGTCTGCCATTGGAGAGTGTGGCGTTGCAGGCGTTGGTGTCCGAGCCGATCAAGCCCTGCATGGATGTGGTCGTGATGGCAAACACGGTGCACGGCTATATGAGCCAGTCCGATAAGGGCGAGATGGTGATCGGTGGCGGCACGGACGGGTATAACAACTACACCCAGCGCGGGTCGTTTCATCATATCGAGGAAACCGTGCGCGCGTTGATCGAGACGTTTCCAATGATCTCGCGCCTGAAAATGCTGCGCCAATGGGGCGGGATCGTGGATGTGACGGGCGACCGTTCCCCGATTATTGGCAAGACGCCTTTGGGCAATTGTTTCATCAATTGTGGATGGGGCACCGGGGGCTTTAAGGCGATCCCGGGTTCTGGCTGGGCCACGGCTGAGATGATCGCCAAGGGCGAACCTGGGCCGTTGGCAGCTGAGTTTGGAATGGACCGGTTTAAGGAAGGCCGTTTCATTGATGAGAGCGTCGCGGCGGGGGTCGCGCACTAGTGAGCGATCCAACCTTGAACCCGCGCCAACCTCGCTTATGTCGTGTCCCACACAAGACGGAGCGTCCCCAATGGCACAAAAATTCCCTGCAATCGCTGGCTTTGTTGCTGGTATCATCCTTACGCTTACCGCAGGGGCTTTGGGTACCGTCATGTTCAATGGCACCGGGCTTAGCGACACGCGCGCGCCCAGCGAAGTCATCTACCCGAACCTCTAAACCCCTTGAAATACTAGGATCGGCAAGTCTCAGCCGGGTCAAAATGCGGCTCTGGGCTGGCCCTTGCCGAAATTGGGCACACCCGGCTGGTGATCTTGAGGCTGTGCCGAATTCTGCTTTGGTGAAGGCTCCTCAAAAGGAGATGTCACCATGTCCGACTATACCACTCAAAGTTCCGGCAGCGGCGCAAAAGGCCTGCTGTTGGCTGTTGTTGCCATTATCGCAGTTATCGCGTTGCTGGGCTTCTTTGGCGCCAGCACCGTGCCGCCTGAGGAAGGCGCGACACCTGCTGCGACAGAAGAGACTGCCCCTGCCACAACTGGCACGGAAGCGGCTCCGGTCCCAACAGAATAACCACGATCACCACTCACGAACCGCGGAAGGCGGGCGCTTTGCGGCGTCCGCCTTTTGCGCGTCTGCATTTGATGGAGCTTGCCCATGCTGACGCTGACTTGTCCGTATTGCGGGATTGCCGCTGATGAAACCGAGTTGAGCCCGGGCGGGCAGGCGCATCTGACGCGGTTCGGGCCCGGGGCGTCTGAGGAGGATTTCGAGAGCTATTTGTTTATGCGCGAGAACCCCAAGGGCGTGCATATCGAACGGTGGCGGCATTCCAACGGCTGCGGCAAGTGGTTTCACGCGGCGCGCTGCACGGCGACGTTGGAAGTGTTTGGGACATATTCGGCTCAGACAACCGAACCGCCTGAGGAATTGCGTAAGATCATCAGTGAAAAGCGGCCCGGGTGGTCGTGGGGAGCGTCCTCATGAGCACACGTCTGGCGGCCGGCGGGCGGTTGGTGAACCGCGACCGCGCGGTGGAGTTCACATTCAACGGCAAGCGGATGCGCGGGTTTGAGGGGGATACCTTGGCCTCGGCGCTGCTGGCGGGCGATCAGATGCTGGTGGGGCGGTCGTTCAAATATCACCGCCCGCGCGGGATCGTGGCCTCGGGCGCGGAGGAACCGAACGGCTTGGTGAACCTTGGCAAAGGGTCGATGTTCGAGCCGAATGCGCGGGTCACAACGACGGAGCTGTTCGACGGGCTGACGGCGGGATCGCAGAACCACTGGCCGTCTTTGGAATTCGATGTGGGTGCTGTGAACGCCAAGCTGTCGCGGTTCCTGCCTGCGGGCTTCTATTACAAGATGTTCATCCACCCGCGGCCTTTGTGGAAGCATGTGTATGAGCCGTTTATTCGCCAGTCGGCAGGTTTGGGAAAGGCCCCCAAGGACCGCGATGGCGAGCGGTATGAGCATTTCTATGCGCATGTGGACCTGCTGATTATCGGTGGTGGTGTCGCGGGGCTGGTTGCGGCGAAAGCGGCGATCGGGTCGAACTTGCGCGTGCTGGTGGTCGAGCAGACCGCCGCGTGGGGTGGCCGCGCGCCGGTTGATGGTGCGGTGATCGACGGGATGTCTGCGGATGAGTGGGTTGCTCAGACGGTGACTGAACTTGAGGCGGCTGAGAATATCGAGCTGTGCACACGGTTGATGGGCGCGGGCGTTTACGACCATGGCTATGTGCTGGGCTACGAGCGGATTGGCGATCATCGCCCCGGTGAAGGGTTGCCGAAGCACCGGCTCTGGCGGATCCGTGCGGGGCATATCCTGACCGCGACGGGCGCGATTGAACGGCCTTTGAGCTTTGCGGGCAATGATGTGCCGGGGGTGATGCTGGCCTCGGCTGTGCGGGATTATGCGGTGAACTTCGGGGTCTCTGTCGGGGACCGCACGGTGGTTGTGACCAACAATGATGACGCCTATCGCACGGCGCTGGTGATGAAGGACGCGGGGCTGGACGTGCCTGCGAT
This sequence comes from uncultured Paracoccaceae bacterium, assembly GCA_937883775.1. Taxonomy (GTDB): domain Bacteria; phylum Pseudomonadota; class Alphaproteobacteria; order Rhodobacterales; family Rhodobacteraceae; genus JAHTBL01. The sequence continues at coordinate 6,767 of CAKZXZ010000113.1, read as the reverse complement.
CATCGATGCGCGCGACGGCGGGGCAGCGGCGCTGGGCGCGCAGGCTGAAGCGGCGGGCATCCGTGTGCTGAAAGGCAAGGGCATCGCAAAGGTCAAAGGCGGCAAGCGCGTCACGGGCGTGACGACCTGCGCGATGGCGGGCGAAGGCACGCCGCAAGAAGAGATTGCCTGTGATGTGGTCGCGATGTCGGGCGGGTGGTCTCCGGTGGTGCATCTGTGGTCCCATTGCGGGGGCAAGCTACTCTGGGACGCGGATCACGCGTTTTTTCGACCCGATCCGGACCGCGCGCCGATCGGGGCGCAGGGCGAGGCGTTCGTGTCGGTCGCGGGTTCGGCCAATGGCGCGATGGCGCTGGCGGATGTGGTCACGGATGCGGCGGCACAAGGGGTGGCGGCTGTGAAAGCTGCTGGTGGCAAAGCAGCAAAGGTCACGGTGAAAGCCGAGGCTGAGGACGCTGCCGCGATGGCCCCGGTCTGGATGATGCCGCAGGGTGCGAAGTATGAATTGCGCGCGAAAATGTGGCTGGATTATCAGAACGATGTGAAGGTGTCTGACGTGCAACTGGCCGCGCAGGAAGGCTTTGAAAGCGTTGAGCACACCAAGCGCTACACGACGCTGGGTATGGCTACAGATCAGGGGAAGCTGAGCAATATCAACGGCTTGGCGATCCTTTCTGATGCGCTAAACCAACCCATTCCGCAAACGGGAACGACGACGTTCCGCCCGCCTTATACCCCCATTTCGATGGGCGCGATTGCGGGCGAGGCGCGGGACCAGATTTTCCAGCCGCTGCGTAAAACGCCGATGCATGATTGGCACGACGCGCATGGCGCCTATTGGGAGCCCGTGGGCCATTGGCGGCGGCCCTATTGCTTCCAGCAGCCCGGTGAAAGCGTTGAGGACGCGGTGCAGCGCGAGGTGAAGAACACACGGGAGCGGTTGGGGCTGCTGGATGCCTCGACCCTTGGGAAGATCATCGTGAAAGGGCCGGATGCGGGCAAGTTCCTCGACATGCTTTACACGAACATGATGAGCACTCTGAAAGTTGGGCGGTGTCGCTACGGGCTAATGTGCTCGGAGAACGGGTTCCTTATGGATGACGGCGTGGTTGCGCGGCTGTCTGAGGACACGTTCCTCTGCCACACGACATCCGGTGGCGCGGATCATATCCATGCGCATATGGAGGAATGGCTGCAGACCGAATGGTGGGACTGGAAGGTCTGGGTTGTGAACGCGACGGAGCAGTTTGCTCAGGTCGCAGTTGTCGGCCCGAAGGCGCGCAAGGTCTTGCAGAAACTTGGTGGGCTTGATGTGGGACGCGATGCGCTGCCCTTTATGGGCTGGGCCGAGGGCGAGATTGCGGGCATTCCCGCGAGGGCCTTCCGGATCAGTTTCTCGGGCGAGTTGAGCTATGAGATTGCGGTGCCAGCCAGCTATGGACAGGCCTTCTGGGACAAGCTGATTGAGGCTGGTGCGGAATTCGGCGTGATGCCCTACGGCACCGAAGCGCTGCATATCATGCGGGCCGAGAAGGGCTTTATCATGATCGGGGACGAGACCGATGGCACGGTTATCCCGCAGGATCTGGGTCTGAACTGGGCGATCTCGAAGAAGAAAGAGGACTTTATCGGCAAGCGCGGGCAGGAGCGGGTGCATATGACCGATCCCGACCGCTGGAAGCTGGTAGGGCTGAAGACAGTCGATGGCTCCGTCTTACCGGATGGCGCTTATGCGGTGGGCGAGGGATCAAATGCCAATGGCCAGCGCAATGTGATTGGGCGCGTGACCTCAACATACCACTCACCGACGCTAGAGCGTGGGATTGCGATGGGGCTGGTCAAGAATGGGCCTGATCGGATGGGCGCGCGGCTGGAATTCCCGAAGGTGGATGGCTCGAGTGCTCATGCGGAGATTTGCGATCCGGTCTTCTATGATCGCGAAGGGGAGAAGCAAGATGTCTGAGGCTGTCACCGCTTTGAACGGGGCCACGTATGACGGCTATGTGCGGGTGGAGGATGCGGGGCTGTGCGGGATGATCTCGCTGCGCGGGGACTTGGCGGACGCGAAGGTGAAGAAGGCCTGCAAGGATGTGAGCGGGCAGGGTATGCCGAAGCCGCGCATGATCGCGGGCGGCTTGGATGGCGGGATCGGGTGGATGTCGCCGGATGAAGCGTTGGTGCTGGTGCCGTATGCAGAGGCGCCAGCGGCGGCAGCACGGATGGAGATGGCGTTGAAATCCGTGCACGCGCTTGTGGTCGAAGTGTCGGATGCGCGGGCGGTCTTTACACTGCGCGGGGAGAAGGTGCGCGAGGTTTTGGCGAAGGTCACGCCAGCAGATATTGGGGCTTTGCCGGTGGGCGAGTTGCGCCGGACGCGGGTGGCGCAGGTGGCCGGTGCCATCTGGCTGAGCGACGAGACAACGGCGCATCTGATCTGCTTTCGGTCGGTTGCAACCTATATGTTCGAGGTGTTGAGCCGCTCGGCCATGCCGGGGTCGGAAGTCCGCTAAGTTTCCGGGGAACGACTTGCGGGGGCTTGACGTTTGGTCGGATCACACGACATGTGATCGATACAAACGCTTGCAAATAAAGGGGCCCGATAATGGCTTTCGAACTTCCTGATCTTCCCTATGCCCATGACGCTCTTGCCGCCAAAGGCATGTCGGCTGAGACGCTGGAGTATCACCACGACCTGCACCACAAGGCTTATGTCGACAACGGCAACAAGCTGATTGACGGCACCGAGTGGGCGGACAAGTCGATGGAAGAGATCATCAAGGGCACCTATGATGCCTCTGCTGTTGCGCAGAACGGGATTTTCAATAACATCAGTCAGCTTTGGAACCACAACCAGTTCTGGGAGATGATGGGCCCGGGATCGTCTGCAATGCCCGGTGAGCTGGAGAGCCGCATCGCGGATGCGTTCGGGTCGGTTGATGAATTCAAGTCGCAATTCTCGGCCGCGGGTGCGGGTCAGTTCGGTTCAGGCTGGGCGTGGCTGGTTGTGGACACCGATGGCACGCTGAAAGTGACCAAGACCGAGAACGGAGTGAATCCGGTTTGTTTCGATCAGACGGCATTGCTGGGCTGTGATGTGTGGGAGCATTCCTATTACATCGATTTCCGCAACAAGCGGCCTGCCTATCTGACCAACTTCCTGGACAACCTCGTGAACTGGGAAAACGTGGCGGAGCGTTTGTCGAACGCCTAAATTTAAAGGTGCGCTGCCGCGCATTCTGAATATACGCTTTGGAAACGCGACGCCTTTGATCGGGCGTCGCGTTTTTGATTTTCGTGGTGTTGCGGTATTTGAAGACAAAAGAAGCGAAGGCGGTGCAGTGATGGCATATGAGATCACCCGGCCCAAAGCTGCGCAGGTGGATGAGATTGCAGCGCTTTGGCATCGGGCGTGGCATGAGGGTCACCACGAGATCGCGCCTGCTGCTTTGGTTGCGTTGCGCGATGCGCAGAGCTTTCCGGCCCGCGCGCGCGCTGAGTGAGACCGGATGCGGGTTCTTGTCAGCAATGGTTCCCTGGCCGGGCTGTGTATCTGCCGCGCGCCGGAGATGTAGCAGCTTTTCGTTGCGCAGGCCTTTTATGGGCAAGGTGTGGCCGGGCTCCGTTTGGCCGATGCAGAGCATCGGCTTGCGGATGAAGGGGTACGCACAGCCTGGCTGGCCTGCGCGCCCGGAAACGCGCGGGCCGTGGCGTTTTACAAGAAGGCGGGATGGGTTCCGATTGGCGAGGTAATTGAGGCGTTGGACACCGCAGAGGGCGTGTTCGAGCTGCCGGTGATCCGGTTTGAAAAGCAGGTTTCATCGGGCTATGGAACGGCTTTCCAAGCCGTGTTGGTTGGAGTAGCGTCGCTCGTCAGCAAGGGGATACGAGGCGGATGGGCGAGGCAGGCAAAGGGGTTATGGCCATGATCGGCGCCTGCGTCGTGTGGGGGCTGTCGCCGCTTTATTACAAGCTGATTGCCCATGTCCCGCCCGGTGAGGTGCTTGCTCATCGCACGCTTTGGTCGCTGGTGTTCTTTGCGTGTGTGTTAGCACTGCAAGGACGTCTGGGCGCGCTGCGCGGCGCCTTGCAGCATTGGCCGGTGATCTTGCTGGCGTCTGTGCTGATCTCGGTCAATTGGTTCGCATTCATCTTTTCGGTGCAGGTGGGACGTACGGTCGAAGCGTCTTTGGGCTATTACATATTCCCCCTGGTGGCTGTAGTCCTTGGGATGATCGTCTTTCGCGAGCGCCTGGGCCTTTGGCAAGGCATCGCCATTGTGCTGGCCCTGAGCGCGGTCGTTGTGCTGAGTGTTGGCGCCGGTGTGGTCCCGTGGATTTCGCTGATCCTTGCGACGACTTTTGGCTTTTATGGTGTGCTCAAGAAACGTCTTGAGATCGGGCCGGTCGTGTCGGTGACCTGCGAGGTGCTGTTGTTGGCGCCTGTGGCTTTGATCTGGCTGGCGGGGCTGCATCTGGGCGTTTTTGCCGAAGGGCGCCCGGGCGCGGTGTTCGGATCAGGCTTTTTTGAAAGTGCGGTCCTGATGCTGTCGGGTGTTCTGACGGCGGGGCCGTTGATCCTGTTCAGCTACGCGGCGCGGCGCGTGGCATTGGCGACGGTGGGCGTGATCCAGTATCTGAACCCCAGCTTGCAGTTTATGTGCGCAGTCGTGATCTTTGCAGAGCCGTTCACGCAGGCCCATGCCATCGCATTTCCGTTGATCTGGACGGCGCTGGCGATTTATTCGGTCGCGGCGTTCCGTCAGGAAAGGGCGGCACGCAGGGCGGCTTCGGCGTCGGTTGGGGTCTGACAGACGCGGGTGAAATCGCGAAAGCTTGCCTCGGCAAAGCCTTCATCGATGACATGGTCAACAAGCTGGGTCAGCTTGTCCCAGTATCCTTCTGTATTCAAAAGCAGAATGGGTTTGTTGTGCAGGCCAAGCTGGCGCCAGGTGACGACCTCGAAATATTCGTCAAGCGATCCTGCGCCACCTGGCAGCACCACAATCGCATCCGAATTCATATACATGACCTTTTTGCGCTCGTGCATGTTTTCGGTCACGATGAATTGGGTCAGATCGCGTTTGCCGACCTCCCAGTCGAGCAGATGTTGTGGGATCACGCCGAAGGTTTCGCCGCCTGCTTTCTGGGTGGCGTTTGCAACTTCGCCCATCAGCCCGACATCGCCGGCCCCATAGACCAGACGCCAGTGATTGGCGGCCAGAACCTTGCCCATTTCGCGGGCGGCCTGAAGATAGGCGGGGTTGGTGCCTTTGCGAGAGCCGCAAAAGACGCAAACAGAAGACGGGATAACGGTCATGCAGGGCTCACGCAGTTGCTTTTGACCCCTGATAGCGGAGGGGCTACAGTCCGGCAAGCAAAGCAACCGGGGAGGTTTGCGCGTGGCATCAGGTTCTGCAGGATCACAAACGGGGTATTGGGTGGCCGGTGGCTGTCTTGTCGTGGCGGGGCTGATCGCGGCCTTTGTGATGCGCCCCGATCCGACATCCGTGGGTTCCACGCCAAGTGCGGCTCCTGCGGTTGAGAGTATCAGCGTTGCACCGCCTGTCGATGCGCCTGCGTCCGAGCAAGAGCAGGTGGAACAGGATGATGCTGCGCCGCGCTTTGATGTTGTGCGTGTGGAGCCATCGGGGGCCGCTGTGATTGCAGGGCAGGGCGTACCGGGTGAAACCGTCGATATTCTGCTTGATGGCGATGTGATCGGTCAGGCTGTTGTCGATACCGGCGGACGGTTTGCGACGCTGCAGCAGCTTGATCCAAGCTCGGAGGCGCAGGCGCTTGGTCTGGCCAGCGGGCAAGGGGATGCACGGCTGCGTGCGCTTGAAGAGGTCTTGCTGGCGCCGCGTTCCGAAGGCGAGGCCGAAGAGCCACAGCCGGTGCTGCGGGCTGATGCGACAGGTGTCGAGGTTATCGCGCCTGTTTTGCCTGCAGATGCTGCGCCTGAGCTGGTCGACACGGTTGCTTTGGACACCATTACCTATGCCCCTTCAGGCGAGGTCGCCTTGGGCGGGCGTGCCAGCACGCGGTTTGTGCGGATTTATCTGGACGATGCCCCGGTGCTGACCGCGCCGGTTCAGGAAGACGGCCAGTGGCGCACCGCGCTGCCAGAGGTTGACACGGGCGTTTACCAATTGCGGGTCGACGAGCTTGATGACGCAGGCCGCGTTGCATCACGGGTCGAGACGCCCTTTCGCCGCGAAGATCGCGCAGCGGTCGCCGCCCAGATCGGGGCTGTCCCGGAGGGCAACATTGCTGTGCGCACTGTGCAGCCGGGGGCCACGCTTTGGGCCATTGCGCGCGAGCGGTACGGGGACGGCGCGCTTTACGTCCGGGTCTTTGAGGCCAACCGAGACCGCATTCGTGACCCTGATCTGATTTATCCTGGCCAGGTCTTTAGCATTCCCGACTAGTCTTACCCACATGTGCGCCCTAAGGTATGCGGCCAGCCAGCTTTGGAGCCCGCTTTGCGCAGACGTGTCAGTGCCGATCAACAGACCCCGCCCTATGATGGCAGCCGTGCCGGTGCCTGGTCGATTTTGCGGCGTGTGGCGCCTTATCTGTGGCCCAGGGATGCACCTGCGATGCGGGTGCGGGTGGTGCTGGCGATTGCGGTGCTTGTGGTCTCAAAGCTGATCGCGGTGGCAACGCCTTATGTCTTCAAGTTGGCCGTCGACACGCTGAGCGGAGAGGCGGTGCAAAGCCCGACGATCTTGCTGACATATGGCGCGGTTGGGCTGACGCTGGCTTATG
>CAKZXZ010000112.1 GCA_937883775.1 uncultured Paracoccaceae bacterium | reverse complement strand
GCTACGACAAGATCATCATCATGACCGACGCCGATGTCGACGGCGCGCATATCGCGTCGCTGCTGATGACGTTCTTCTTCACCCAGATGCGCCCGATGATCGACGCAGGGCATCTGTATCTGGCCTGCCCGCCTCTCTTCCGGCTGACCCAAGGCGCCAAACGCGTCTATTGCCTCGACGAGGTCGAGCGAGACGACTGGCTTGAGAAGGGTCTGGGCGGCAAAGGCAAAATCGACGTCAGCCGCTTCAAGGGTCTGGGCGAGATGGACGCGAAGGACCTTAAAGAGACCACGATGGACCCGAACTCCCGCAAACTGATCCGTGTCACGATTGACGAGGACGAACCGGGCGAGACAGGTGATCTAGTCGAACGTCTGATGGGAAAGAAGCCGGAGATGCGGTTTCAGTATATCCAGGCGAACGCGCAGTTCGTTGAGGAGTTGGATGTTTAGAAGATAGTGTTAGTTTATTTGGATCATAGCGATATCAAGAAAACGCGTCGTGCTCTTCTGATCGCTTCAATTACTCTTCTTATTGCGGCGTCACTGTCATTTCAGACAGATGTCTTGTCAGTTTTCGGTTTAGAGATACGAATTTCCAATGTGCACATGGTCGAAATCATCCGACTTTTCGTGGGCTACTTCTTGATCGTCTTTCTCCTTCGATCCGCATTAATTTCCCCTCGTTATCTGTTGCGTTGGAAACGACGCAGCGACGATCTTTGGGAAAAGGGATTTAGGGAACAAATTGAAGAGATCGAACGAGAACCCGATCCTAGATACGATGGCTATGACCCTGACCCTTGGTACATAGATCTAAGTGACGGAGTAAGTCAGCGGGCGTTATCACGAGCAAAATGGATACGCATAGCCAAAGTCTTCAATCGCTTCTTAGTGTTTCTGATGGAATGGGCTTTTATTGTCGTAATCGCAGCAATTGCAATCCGTGATCCAAACCTGTTGAGGGACTATCTTACCTCAATTGAGTGATCTGATCTTTTTGCTTAGATAGCTCCGCTTTTGTCTGGCAGCGCACGAAACGCCCCTGTCACGCCGAATGCGTGCTTCCGGCAGGACGCTGGCGCTTCGCTTCATGCTCTTTCGGCTCGGGTGCGGCGTTTGTTCCCAAGCGGCGCGCTGAGTTACTCACACGCGACCCCATCGCCATCCCGATCCAGCCCATACACATCCGGCCCAACAACCTGCACGGGACCGCGCACATAGGCGGGGCCGTTGCCGCTTCCACCAGCGCAATCCACGTCAGAAGCTATCGGCACACATGCGCCGCGATAGCTGTTATGGCATTGCTGCGCAAAGGCGGGGGTGATGCTGAAAACAGCAATTGCGGCGCTTAGGCCAGCAATCAGAAAAGACTTCATTAAAATGCTCCGTTAACCAGTTATTAACTATGGTTAACGGAGCCAATTTACAATGAAAGGGCCACAGAGTGATCGCGGAGCGTTTTGCTTTACCGCAAAACTAACCCACTCACCTCGGCCCGAATAGCTGTCTCCGTATCGTCACTATCCGCCGACACAGCCACCCCCACCAGCGCATCAGGCGCGCCTCCAAACGCCTTCGCGTAATCCGCTGCAAGATCGACGCTTTCCGAGAAAGACCCCGTCCCTGCTCCACGCCGGATCAGCGTTTTGCCGCGGTTGTCCAGATAGGGTGAAGCCAGCACCTGTCCGCGCGAATGATCTCCGCCCCAGACATACACCAGCATCCGCGCATTCTTATTGCCCAGAAGCGACCGCAAGCGCGGGTTTGGCCCCGCACGCTCGGCACTCGCCCGGTCCATGAACACGAAATAAAGCGAGATGTTGCGATCATCGCCGCCCTTCACGCGCAAATCAGTGGGCGGCACGGATTGCGACACGCTCCAGTTCCAGGACGCCGCGCGTTTGTCCC
>CAKZXZ010000111.1 GCA_937883775.1 uncultured Paracoccaceae bacterium | reverse complement strand
CGCGGTGGATTTCAACACGGTGTGGTTCAACACATGCTCCCCAAACATCGACCGCATAAAGCTGACCATCTGATTTTGCGGGCCATCGCCGGGTTCATAACGGGTCACCACGTAGCGCAGCCAATCATAGGACATATCGCCCCCGGCCTCGGCCACGACGCCCAAAAGGTTCGATGTCATCAACAGGAACTGACACATCGACATCACATCCAGCATCTGCGGATGCACGGTCACAAGGATCGCAGTTGCGGCACTAAGTGCCGACATAGTGACGAAACCTAGCTGTGGGGGACAGTCCATCACGACAACATCATAATCGGCCTCGACACTGGACAGGGCTTCACCGACACGGGTGAAGAACAGCGAACTGCCGCCTTCGATGATGGCGCGCGGCGTTTCGTGTTCGAACTCCATCAGATCAAGGTTGCCGGGAACCAGATCCAGATTGGTGAAATAGGTCTTGCGAATGATGTCGCGCAGCGGAACCGGATCATCATAGCGGATCGCATCGTAAAGCGTGCCACCATCCAGCAAATCAAACTCGGGTTGGAAGCCGTGGAGCGCTGAAAAACTGGCTTGCGGGTCAAGATCAATGCCCAGAACACGGTAGCCATCCAAGGCCAGCTTTTGCGCCAGATGGGCCGACGTGGTGGTCTTGCCAGAGCCGCCTTTAAAGTTAATGACGGTGATAACCTGCAGCTTATTTCCGGGGCGACGGCCAGGTAAATAGGTGCCCGGGGTTTTGGCTCCTTGCTCCAGCAGCTCACGCAGGGCCTGAATGTCTTGCGGGGTATAATACCGGCGCCCGCCACTGCGTATTTCGGGGGAGGGGCCTTTGCCATCCAGATGCAGCTTGCGCAAATAGGCGTCTTTGACGCCCAGCAGATCGGCAACCTCGCCACTGGTAAATTTGCGCAAGGTCCGTTCGGCATTAGGGGGAAACAGCTGTGCGCGATGCGCCTGAAGACGCTCTGACAGCTTTTGCGCATGTTCGCCTACAAGAGAATCAATGCGCTGATTCACATCCTTCATTTTGCCCGCCTTGCCCTGTGTTAGGGTCTATTTTTAAGACTTTTCCGCCCAGAACCCTCATGAAACGGGGCGCTTGTTACGGAAAAAATCGTTTTATTCACTGTTCTCCGTAAATAAGTTGCGGAAAAAGGCGATTCTGGCAAGGATTTTTTCTAAACCTTGTGGTGGGTTAGCCCCGATGCACAAGACAAACGCGCATTTTCCCGGTCAAACAATGCCCGCCGCGCGTAGATCCGCAATCTCATCCACGGTGTAACCGGCGTCTTGCAAGATCGTGTCGCTATGCGCGCCAAGCGCCGGCGCGGGATGGCGAACCTGCAGCGGCGTGGTGTCGAATTTCATTGGAAAACCGGTCATCTGCACGTCGCCATGACCGCGATGCGGCACGCTGAGCACCATCTCTTGCGCGGTGACCTGCGGGTCGGCCAGCGCTTCGGTCATGGATTGCACGCGGCCGCAGGGGACCCCGGCCGCGTTCAGACGCGTGATCCAGTTGGCCTGCGTGTCGGTGCTGACAGCTTGGTTAATAAGCGCGTTCAATTCGGCGCGCGCGGCGAGGCGTTTGGCGTTGGTGTCAAAGCGCGGATCGTGGAGCAGATCGGCCAAGCCAATCTCCCCCATGAAGCGGGCGCAGATGACCTCGGTCGAGGGGGCGACGGCGATATCCCCGTCGGAGGCGTGAAAGAGCCCGTAAGGCGAGGCGATGGGGTGATCGTTGCCGGTGGGCGTCGGGTTTTGGCCGGTGGCAAGGGCGCCGGAGGAGAGATACGCGCTCATCGCGAGCATCGACATCATCATGGAGGCTTCGACATGCTGGGCCGGGCCGCCCGCCTCGCGTCCGCGCAGGGCAGAGACGGCGGCGAGCGCGGCGAAAAGGCCTGCGACAAGGTCGGTGATGGGGGCGCCCGCGCGCATCGGGCCTGTTTCGGGCGCGCCGTTGGTGGACATGAAACCGGACATGGCCTGCGTGATGAAATCGAAGGCGGGGCGGTCAGCATAAGGGCCGGTGGAGCCGTAGCCGTTGACGCTGACCACGATGAGATCAGGGTTAATTTCGGCGAGACGCTCTTTGGTCAGGCCAATCTTGTCGAGCACGCCGGGGCGGTAATTTTCGGTCAGCAGGTCGGCGTTTTGCAGCAGCCGTTCGAGCACCTTTTTGCCCGCGTCAGAGCGCAGATCGAGCGTGAGAGAGCGTTTGTTGCGGTTGAACCCGGCGAAATACCACGAGAAATCGTTGACATGCGCGCCTTGGCGGCGGACCGGATCGCCTGTTTTGGGCGGCTCGATCTTGATGACGTCAGCGCCCAGATCGCCCAGCAGCATGGCGCAGAACGGCCCAGACAGAATGCGCGTTAGATCGACGACGCGGACGCCAGCAAGGGGGAGGGGGGCGGTCATCCTTGGGCCGTGACCGTCAGTTGCGGATCATAGCGGCGCAGGCGCGGGCCTGCTTTGAGGATCTGGCCGGGCAGGGTCTGGCCCAGCGTCTCTTGCGTGAGGCGGGCGGCGGCGGTGATGCCGTCAAGGTTAATGCCGGTCTCATAGCCGCTTTCCTGCAGCAGATAGACCAGATCTTCGGTGCAGATATTGCCGGTCGCACCTGCCGCGAAGGGGCAACCGCCCAGACCACCGATGGAGGCGTCGTAATGAGTGACGCCTTGGGTCAGGCCGGTCATCACGCAGGCGAGGCCGACACCGCGGGTGTTGTGGAAATGCAGCGTGATCTCCATGTCGGGAACCTCGGCGCGGATCGCCTGGATCGCGGCTTTGACGGTGGCGGGGGTGGCCATGCCGGTGGTGTCGCCGAGGCTGACGCTGGCGGCGCCGAGCTCATGGTAATACTTGGCGATGCGGGCGACGTTTTCGGGGGGGACGATGCCCTCGAACGGGCAACCGAAGGCGGTGGCCATGCCGCCCTCCACGGCGATGCCCTCGCGGTGCATGAGGGCGGCGACGGCGTCGAATTCCGAGAGCGACTGATCGACGGACCGGTTCACGTTTTTCAGGTTGTGCGTTTCAGAGACCGACACGACCGTGTGCACGGCATCAACGCCAGCCGCGGCGGCGCGTTCGGCCCCTTTGAGGTTGGGGATCAACGCGGCCAGCATCGCGTCTTTCGGGCGGTCGACCCCGGCGATCACTTCCGCCGCGTCGGCCAGTTGCGGCACGGCGCGGGGGCTGACAAAGGATGTGATCTGGATGTGGCGCACGCCGGCGGCAAACATCGCGTTGACGATGTCGATCTTGCGGGCGGTGGGGATGAAAGTTTTGATGTTCTGAAAGCCATCGCGGGGGCCGACCTCGCAGACGGTGATGGCACTGCCTTCGGGCACGGGGGCGGTGGCGTGGGTCATGAAAAGCCTCATTCGGATGGTCACATTCGAGCGTAAAATCGCTTGTTTGGCCGCAGAAGGCCAGCCCGGCGATGGGTCTTGCGATTGAGCGTAAAAAGAGGGCAGGGCGGCTTTGCGTGAGAAAGAGGGGCGGGCTTGACTTGACGCGTGTCTGGCGCAACATTTTTAGGCATAGAGATAAAGCATTGAAATACCGTTATAAAGTGAGGTTTCTGATGAACCGGAATCGTCTCTAAGCCCTGCGCATAAGGCGTCATATTCCACGGCTTTGCCATCATATTTCGCGATGGCACATCTCGCGACAAAGCAGCCCACGCTTGAATTCCCAAAAAAGCGCCGCTTAACTGACGTGGGTTTACGTAACGGGAGGAGTTCGGACCTATGGGAGTTCAATCATTCATTTCGGCCAAGCTGGCGATTGCCACAACGGCCACCATGCTGTCGCTGTCGGCGGCACCTCAGATGGCACAAGCGGACGAGTGCATAGCACCGTCCAACCCCGGCGGCGGCTGGGATTTCACCTGCCGCACGATCGGGCGCATCCTGAGCGAGCTGGACCTTGTGGACGGCAACGTGCAGATCACCAACATGCCCGGCGGCGTGGGCGCTGTGACCTATGCGATGGTCGACGCAGAACGCTCAGACGACGAAGGGCTCATCGTGGCGACATCGACCGTTGGCGTCACGCAGATCGCGCAGGGGCGCTACCCGTCAGGCATCGACACGATGCGCTATCTGGGCATGCTGGGTGCCGATGTAGGCGTGATCGCCGTGGCTGCGGATAGTGAATATGAGACATTGGCGCAGCTGAACGAAGCGATGGTCGCGGATGCGTCATCGGTCGTGACGGCCGGATCGTCCGGGGCAGGGGGCTGGGACCATATCCGCCTGCTGATGGTCGCGCGCGAAGCCGGTCTGGAAGACCTGACCGCCCTGCGTTGGGTGCAGTTTGACGGTGGCACCGATGCGGTCACGCAAATGATGGGCGGCCAGCTTGATGTTGTCTCCACCGATCTGGGTGAGATCGCGGGTTTTGTCGAATCCGGTGACATCCGCATTCTGGCGGCTCTGTCGACCGATCCGATCCCGGCTTTCCCGGATATCCCCACGGCGAAAAGCCAGGGTATCGACGTGACGGGCTATAACTGGCGCGGGCTTTACACCGGCGGCAATGTCTCGGACGAGGCGTATAACGCCTGGGTCGAGAAGCTTGAGACGCTCTATAATTCCGACGAATGGCAGACTGCTGCAGTCGAGTTCGGTCTTGTCCCGATCTGGATCGGTGGCGCGGATTTCGAAGCTTATGTCCGCGAGCAAGAGCAGGTCATGGCCGGCATTTCCCGCGATATCGGCATTATTGAATGAGCATAAGACTGGCGGGCGTCGCGATCTTTCTGGTCGCGGCGCTTTATGCATGGACGGCGCAGGATTACACCGCATCCTTCGGTGACGTTCTGGGGCCGTCCGTGTTCCCCGTGATGGTGGGCATCCCGGCGATGGCGCTTGCGCTGTCGCTTGTGGTGTTTCCGGGCGGATCGGTCAGCTGGCCATCTGGCGCGCGCTTGTTGCGCCAAGCGATGGCGTTGACGGCGCTGATCGCTTATGCGCTGCTTCTAGAGCCGTTGGGCTTCCCGCTGGCGACCGCTGCCGTGATCGCCGCCGTGGCAATGGTGCTGGACGGACCCGCGCTGAAATCGGGTCTAATTGGCGTGCTAGGGTCACTTTCGCTTTGGGTTCTGTTTGACCAGCTTCTAGGCTTGCCTATCGACTTTCTTGGCACTTTGTTTGGCGGCTGACACGATATGGAAATACTCTCGTCCCTTGGCCTTGGCTTTTCGGTCGCCGTGCAACCTTTGCACTTGGTTTTGCTGTTGTTTGGCTGTTTCGCAGGTACGCTGATCGGCGCAATGCCAGGGTTGGGGCCTGTCAATGGCGTGGCGATCCTGATCCCGTTGACCTTTGCGTTTGGCTTTGACGCCACCGCGTCGCTGATCCTGCTAAGCGCGGTTTATTTCGGCTGCATGTATGGCGGGCGGATATCGTCGATCCTGCTGAACATTCCGGGCGATGAGCCAGCCGTCATGACCACGCTGGACGGCTACCCGATGGCGCAGCAGGGGCAGGCGGCGAATGCGCTGGCGAT
>CAKZXZ010000110.1 GCA_937883775.1 uncultured Paracoccaceae bacterium | reverse complement strand
GAGGAAAGTGCGCGAATTAAAGCCGATGAAAAATTGGGGGAAACGACTAGAAATAGGGCAATAACGCGCCTGATTGGGACTAGTGTCATTGAACTGCTCGGCGCGTTTTGGGTGCGAAAGCCTTCTCATGAGGCAAAAAATCGCCGAAACTGTCGCCTATTAGATAAAGTGTTTTTAGATCGGAGGTCGCAATGTCTGCGCGTTTCTCAATTACACCAGTTTGCTACGCTGCCGTTTTCGCAATGGCTGGTTTTGGCCTTGGTGCGCCATCTGTTGTTTTTGCCGACGGTTTAAGCGCTGTTCCGCAGATCAACCGAGGCGCCAGCAGTGTCTACGTTCCGCAGTTGGGCCGCACGCCGCCACCGCCGGTGCGCGTTGCCCAGCAGCGGGCTCAGCCAGTTCGGCGCGCCCCGCAACAGGCCGCTGGCACACCCGTTGCGAACAGTTCGATCGTAGATTTTGCAGAGAGCACCGAGGCGCTTGGTTTCCGGCTTCCCAGCGTGCGCCAAGGTGTGCGCATTGTTGCCCGTTAAGAGCGAATCGCTTGGTGGTTTTGATGGCGGATTCAGCCGGATCACACGAAAAAGTGTGCGAAAAAACCGTTAAAGAAGTGTTAAACCTATCCTTATAGACAGGTCCGTCGGTTTTCATTTCATGTAATATGTAGACATTATGAGCGTACTACCGCCTGTTCCATTTTTCGGACGGGTTTTTTGAAAAAGTATTTTTAAACAGTGACTTGTTCCGAGTGTCCCAACTTTAGGGCTTCTGAAGTATAGATTTAAGGACCGTATGATATGCAAAATTTGCCTGACAGAATGCAAAATACGTCTGTGAAGACTGTAGTTATTTCTACCAAAAACACCCTCGAAGAGATGGCATTGCGCGCCGTCGTTGGCCAGCTTGGCTGGGCCGACAAATCATCAAGCGATCTGCCGCTGACCGAAGAGACAATCGCCATCGTTAGTCTGACATCGCAACAGATGACCAACGCAGCCCTCAGCGCAATCCTGGGAAATTTTGCCCCGGCGCGCGTTGTGCTGCTGGTGCCATCGATGGCGAATTTCTTTTTGTTCCTGCAGTGCCCAAAGGCCGTTGTCTCGATCATCCAGCGCGATTGCGAGATGGATCAGTTGCGCACCACCTTGGAATTCATTGGACATGGCCACACGCTGCTGCCGTGGGGCAAATCTGAATTCCAGCCTTGTGCGTCGCACACCCAGAAACCTGAAACCGTTCAGGAAGAATGGAGCCTCACCAACCGTGAGCTTGAGATTTCACGCGAGATTGCGTATGGACGCTCGAACAAAGAGATCGCGCGTCAGCTGGGCATCGCGGCCAATACCGTTGATGTTCATGTCAGTGCGATCCGTCGCAAACTTGGGGTTCACAATCGCACCCAGATCGCCGTGAAAATCGTCGAGAAGATGGGCCAGCACCAGCCGACCCCATTGACCGCCTAAAAAGATCAATATCACCAGTTTACGCCCTGCATTCGCCTCATCGGATGCAGGGCGTTGGTATTGTCTTTAGGTGTCACACGCATTTTTCCCGGTATCCCAACCCCGCCCGATTTTCGGGCATATTTTTTGTGCGGTCCTAAGAAATACCCAAATTAGAGCATATTTTCTCAGCATACCTTAGAAAAACGCCCTTTTTTTAAGCAAATATAGCTGTATCGCAATTGCGAGTGGTGCGAATCCTACGCGCACCTCGTTTGCCCCCGTAGAAGTCTTGTGTCTGAAACTGACAATGAGATGCCGCGCGAAGGGATCATCCTGGCAGATACTCTCCTTCGCGCAGCTGCAACGATACGCTGCCGGTCTCACCTAAGCGTTCCATCCGCAACCACAAGGGGCGCGGGGGACGCTGATCCGGGCAGCCCAACCTGGGAATATTCTTGATGACCACATTCAAAACTTGTGCGGCTTTGACGACGGCGGCCTTGATGGCGACCACGACGGCTGCTCTTGCACAGGATTGCCCTGTTAAAGTGGGCGTTCTGCACTCGCTCTCTGGCACGATGGCCATTTCCGAGACGACGCTGAAAGACACGATGGAATTGCTGATTGAGCAGCAAAACGAAAAGGGCGGCCTGCTGGGCTGCGAGATTGAGGCGGTCGTCGTTGACCCGGCCTCTGACTGGCCCTTGTTCGCTGAAAAAGCGCGCGAGTTGCTGACCGTGTCCGAAGTGGACGTTATCTTCGGCTCTTGGACGTCTGTGTCGCGCAAATCCGCGCTTCCCGTGCTCGAAGAACTGAACGGCCTGATGTTCTACCCAGTGCAATACGAGGGCGAAGAAAGCTCGAAGAACGTCTTCTATACTGGCGCCGCGCCGAACCAGCAGGCGATTCCTGCCACAGATTACTTCCTTGAAGAACTGGGCGTTGAAAAGTTCGCACTGCTCGGCACCGACTATGTCTATCCGCGCACCACGAACAACATTCTGGAAAGCTACCTGATCGACAAAGGCATCGCCGAAGAGGACATCTTCGTGAACTACACGCCGTTCGGTCATTCTGACTGGGCGACGATTGTGGCTGACGTCGTGGCGTTGGGGGCTGACGGCAAACAGGTCGGCGTGATTTCCACGATCAACGGCGACGCGAATATCGGCTTCTATAAAGAGCTGGCGGCTGCCGGAGTCTCGGCCGATGACATTCCCGTCGTGGCCTTCTCAGTCGGTGAGGAAGAGCTGTCGGGTCTCGACACCTCAAACCTCGTTGGCCATCTTGCTGCTTGGAATTACTTCCAGTCCGCAGAATCTGAGGC
>CAKZXZ010000109.1 GCA_937883775.1 uncultured Paracoccaceae bacterium | reverse complement strand
ACTTCGCCTTCTCCGATCTGCGCCACCGGATCACGTCCGTCTTTCTGGTCCTGCCGCCCAACCGGATGGACGCCTACAGCCGCTGGCTGCGTCTCCTCGTCTCCCAGGCCCTCCAGGACGTCGCACGAGACGCAGAAGTGTCAGCGACACCGGCAGCGGCCACAGGCGCACCAACGGCCCTGTCAGCGCCTGGAGAGGCCCCTGACGCCCTCCCTGCCCTATCCGGGGCTCTGACAGCCCCTCAGAGCACCACAGGACGCCTGAGAACGCCCACGCTGTTCCTGCTCGATGAGTTTGCGGCTCTGGGCCGTTTGGAGGCCGTGGAGCGCGCCATGGGGCTGATGGCGGGCTACGGGCTCCAGCTCTGGCCGATCCTGCAGGACATGAGCCAGCTCCAAGACCTCTACGGCGACCGGGCAAACACCTTCATCGCCAATGCCGGGGTGCAACAGGTCTTCGGGGTGAACGACTTCGAGACGGCGAAATGGCTGAGCCAGATGATCGGCCAGGAAACCTCCCGGTTCCAGACCGACAGTTTCAAGCCCGGCGACGGCCCCAGCTTCTCGAACCACCTCACCGGCCGCGATCTGCTCACCCCAGATGAAATCATGCAGATGCCGCCGAACGTCCAGCTCCTGCGCGTCCAGGGCCAGCCCTCGGCGCTTACCCAGAAGTTGCGCTACTACGCCGATCCCGAGTTCCGGGGGCTCTTCGTCCCGCAGGACGCCGCTTGAGCCCCGGAAAGGAGCCGCCATGTCTGACGATAAGCCTTCCCCTACCCCGCCCCTCGATGACGAGCTGCGCGAAACCGTCGAGCTGATGTCAAAGGTCGTGGCGCGCACATCGGATCGCGTCGATGCGCAGACCAAGGTTCTGAAAGACCTGGATGGAACACTCGCCGAAGTCCGGTCCGCCACGTTCCTTGCCGCCGAACAAACCGATCCCAAACGATATGGCGAGCTGGTCGGTGCAACAATTGACGGAAGGATCAACGATAACCTCGTGCGCATGGGCCAGATGTGTGTCGATCTGCTCCAAGCGTCCAACAGGGCGCGCGAGGTTCTGGTGAAAGCTGAAGAGGACAAGTCGACTGCTCTTCGTCAACTCTGGGAACGGGAACAGCGGCTGAAACAGTGGAAATCGCGGTGGCCCCTATTTGGTTTGGCTGCGCTCGTCCTGGCTTTGGCGATGACATTCGCACTACCTCGCTTCTTGGCCAACTACGGTCCCACCTGCGCTGTCCTCGGCGGTGTGTGGACAACCACATCCACCAACACCGATGTCTGCGCCTTCTACCGCGAGTGATCAAATGCGCTCGATCTGCCGCTTTGTCCTTTTCTCAGCAGCTCGGCCGCCGCAGGCGGCCAGGAGGCTCTGCCTCCTCTGCCCCGAAGGGGCATTCACCACCGGGATATTTATGGAACAAAGATATCATGGTAGGATGTTCCTGCGGCACAGGCGGGGACGCCGATGGCCGTGAACGGAGATGTCTCCAAGCGCCCTTTTCCCGCAAAGGTGAGGGGCGTTTTTGAGATGGGGTGCTCTGGGTTAGGCGGCCAGCGGGTCAGCGTTGGCTGCGAAGCTGGGTGTTATATATGTGTTAGAATCTGTGTTACGGCCGCACAGATGTCGGATTCAGCAAATTATTCCAGTCACTTGTGGAAATGCAGTGCAGTTAATATCCCGATAGAATGCAGGTAATATCCGAGAAAATGCAGCCGTTATCCCGATAGCTCTTGTGGCGCAGCTAATATCCCGATAGCAATATCAGTGCAGCCGTTATCCCGATAGGTGATTCATGGATGAAGACCAACGCCCCCTCCTCCCGGATCGCCATCCGCAAGCGAACCTGTTCATTTGCGATGTGGCAGATGCTGTCATCAAAAGCGACATGGCGTCTATGGAGCATCCGATCTTCACGCTGTCGAAGAAGCCAATCCGAGACATCAAAAGATACGAGCATGGCGATGTTGTCTTGGAGGTTACGCCGGGCCCGAAAGGCATCGCCAACATCTATGATAAGGACATCCTGATTTTTGCAATCAGCCAAATCATGGCGGCTCGCAACGAGGGCCGCCCCTACTCCCGCGAAATCCAGTTCCAGGCACAGGACTTTCTGGAGTTCAGTAACCGTCACACCGGCGGCCACGACTATGATTTGCTGCGTGACTCCTTGGATCGCCTAGACAGCACCCGTCTCAGGACGACGATCAAGACTGGTGGCGAAGAAACCTGGGAGGCATTTGGCCTGATTGAGGGGGCAAAGATCAAGCGTAAGCGGCATGACGGCCGCGTTACTGAATGGGGCCTCAAGCTTTCGGAATGGCTATTCAAGGCCATTGAGGCCAACGAAGTCCTGACCCTTCACCCAGACTATTTTCGCCTTCGCAAGCCAATCGAGCGCCGGATTTATGAGATCGCGCGAAAGCACTGCGGCTCGAAAGAATCGTGGCAGATCGGGCTGAAGAAGCTTCAAAAGAAGTGTGGGTCAAGCGATGCCATTCGTAACTTTCGGCTGGCCGTTCGCGCACTTTGTGACTTTGATCACCTGCCCGACTATTCGGTGAGCTTGGAGGACGACATGGTGTCGTTTCGAAACCGCGTTTCACAACAGGTCATCGCCGGTTTGGGTTTCACGACCAAGCTCATGCCAGAAACCTTTGAGGCCGCCCGGCAAGCGGCACCTGGGTGGGATGTGTATGCCATTGAATTGGAGTGGCGAGAGTGGGTTATGGGCCTGCTTGAACAAGGGATGGAGCCCCCGCGAAACCCAGACAGCGCCTTCATCGGGTTCTGTCGCAAATGGGCCGCGCGCCAGCAGTAGGACATATTATATGCCGTATAAAATAGCACGTTATAAAATATGCCGCATATAAAAAATGACGTGACATATTTTGTGGCACGTCACATAAAAGAGAAAAACAACGAGCAGACAAATGATTGTAAGCGTCCTCTCACCCAA
>CAKZXZ010000108.1 GCA_937883775.1 uncultured Paracoccaceae bacterium | reverse complement strand
GCATCAAAGTACCGCTCCCCCTGGAAGTTATAGCCCAGACGCGCCGACACCCGTTCCGGCGCCCAGTCCGATGTCCAGCCCAGTTCACTGGCTGTGGCCTGATACCCCACACCCAGATTGACGGCCAAACGCGGCGTGTTGGGCAGCTCGTCGCCTTCCTCAAGTCCCGGGTTCAGCGTTGCAGCATCATCGGGCAGACCCGTGATTTCGCTTTGCGTGTAAGCAACACCAGCGCTAAGCTGCCAGTTGTCATTCACAAGCCAATCCGCCTCAAGCTCAATCCCGCGCGAGAAAGCGTCGACATTGGCGTTGCGTGTCTGGAAGTTGGCGAAATCAAACAGCATGATCTGTTCGGAGTTCAGATCGGTGTAAAAGATCGTCCCCGACAGGTTCAGCGCGCCGCCCATCAGGCTGGCGCGGCCGCCGATCTCATAGCTCGTCGTCTCGCTCGGCTCGTATGTGTCGCGCGGAATGCCGTAGGCCATCAGACTGCTATAAACCCCGAAGCCCCCGGTTTTATACCCGCGCGCCACGCTGACATAGGTCGACACCTCCGGCGTCCAGTCATAAGACAACGCCAGCTTTCCGGTCCAGAAATCGTAGGTTTCCTTACCCTTTTCCGAATAGGACGGCACAACGCCGGGATAGATCGCATCAAACCCGGTCGAGTCGTATTCAGCGTCAAATTCCTTGGTCTCGCTGGTATAGCGCAGCCCCCCCGACAGGGCGAGGCGATCGGTCAGCGGGATGCGCGCATCGGCAAAGACAGACACGGCCTCATTGGTTTGATCGAAGGTGTAGATGCCCGACTGCGCACCCTGAAACACCGCATTGTGCGAGTCGTTATAGATATCGAACTCATCGCGATAGGTCGACAGACCTGCCACCCAGCTGATCCGGTCCCCCGGCAAAGACGATAGGCGGAATTCCTGTTCGACGCGGGTCTGCTCTTTCTCATAGGCGATGCGATTAGTTTCCTTGGCCGAAAAGAAGCTCGGCGGCAGGCCATAGATCAGCGAGAACAGGTTGTGATCGCCCTGATAGGCGTTTTCGATGTCCTGCTTGTTGAACGACGTCTGCGATGTGAAGCGGAACCGCTCGAAGTCATGCTCGATCTTCAGCGCCGCAATCCGGGAGCTTTGATTGTCCGACGCAAAGCTTTGCGCGCCGTCCTGCGGATCGTCATCGCCCAGCTGCGGCAGATAGTAAGAGGGCACCAGATCGACCTCTTCTGCGAAATAGGTCAGCAAAACCGAGGTCGCATCGCTGGGCGTATACTCAAACGACAGCCGCCCTGCGGTGATGTCTTCTTCTCCGAAATCGGGGCCTTCATCATTTGTGATGTAGCCATCAACACCCTGACGGCGCAGCGCAATCCGCGCGTTCAACTGGCCCGGCACGATGGGGGCGTTGCCGATGAATTCGGTCAAGAACTCGTGATCGGTGCCGAACTCCAGCCGGACAGAGCCTTCCAGCTCGTCCGTTGGGCGGTTTGGCACGACATTGATCGCACCACCCGAGGTTGCGCGCCCGAAGAGCGTGTTTTGCGGACCTTTGAAAATCTCGACCTGCTCGACATCCAGATAGGCCGAGCCTGATTGGCTCAGCATCAGCGCTGCGCCATCCACAAAGGTCAGGACCGAACTGTCATCAGGGCTGAGCGGTTGCAGGATCGGGCCGACGCCGCGGATATTGACGAACGCGTTGGTCCGATCACCGTAGGAATACAGGTTCACACCAGGCGTCTTTTGTGCGGCCTCAACGCCATCCGTGATGTTGCGCGTTTGCAGATCGTCGGTCGTCACAACCGAAACCGAACCCATGAAGTCGTCCAGCGTCTCGGCGCGTTTGGTGCCGCTCAGCACAATGGTGCCCAGAAAGACATCATCCGAGCTGACGGTGTCTTGCGCCTGCTCTTGCGCCACACCTGGAAGGGTCTGCGCCGCCAAAAGGGCAGTCGCCATGGCCGTACTGGCCAGCAGATTTGTGACATGCGCCCGCGGCAAAGCCAGCGCATGGATACAAAGGGAAGTCATGAAAAAGTACTCCGATACATCAAGAATTGGACTGCGGGGTCAAATCGGCCCGCGCAGCATTTTTGAAGGACAGCGTCGCGGCGATCAGCGCCAGCCCTCCACAAGCAGCAAAAAAGAGGGTGAGGCCCAGCTGAACCGCCACCACACCCGCAAGCGACATGCCCACGATCGAGATTGTCATGTCGAAGGACGACAGGATCGCAACGCGGCTGACGGCGTGCGGGCCGTCACAGGCCTGCAGGATCAGCGCACGGAACGGCACATAATAGACGTATCCGGCAAACATCAGCGCCCCGGTCAGGCCGATGGCAAAGCCACGCCCCCAGATCGCCTGATGCAAGCTGGCCGAGACCAGCAGGACCGCACCAAGATAGATCATCACAAAGGTCAGCGACCGCCAGCCACCGATGCGCGCGACGATCACGCCGCCCACCATGGCCCCGATCAGGCCCAGCACATTCGAGGCTGCGGCGCTAAAGAGGCCAATCTCACCGATCTTGAGGCCCGCATCCACTTGCAGGATCGGCAGATAGCCCGAGATCAGGCCGATGCCGCCATGGGCCAGAACCGCCATCAGCATCAGCGCCCGCAGGCGCGGATTGGCCAGGAAACTGCGGAAAACACGTTTCTCGCGCGGTTGGTTTTGCTGTGTCGCCATAGCGTCCGTGCGGCGGGCGGGCAGAAGCAGGATCAGCAGGCTTGGCACCAGCATGGCCAGTGCCAGCAAGGTGACCGCGTTGGTCCAACTGCCGGTGAAGACGTCAAACCACGCCATCAGGCCTACGCAAATGCCACCCATCGCGACGCCGCCCGCGCTCCACGCGGCAGAGCGTGCGCGATCCTCCGAGCTAAGCCGCGCCAGCAGATAGCCGTCGACCGTGGTCATGCCGCTGGCCAGCAGCACGAAGATCAGCACCGCAACCGCCATAATCGCGCCGACATCCTTGGCCGGGTCCAGCAGCATCAGCGCCAGCACGGCCACAATGCTCAGCAGCGCCAGCACCATCGTGCCCATCCGGTAGCGCGCCGCGCGGCCCCGCATCACCCGTTCAATCGCGAAGGCCCAAAGGCCCCGCAGAACATAGGGCAGATAGACCACCGCAAAGCCGCCCACGACTTCGGGCGAATAGCCCAGATCGCGCAGCATCGGCGGGAAGATGTAGTAAAAGAACGCCATCGGCATCGACGTGGCCGTCATGAACGCCAGCGCGCCCAGAAAGGTCATCAAGCGGTCGGTGCCCACGGCGAAATCGCCCGCAAGCACCTCGGCCTCGTTCGGAGTATCGGGGATAGATGTCATCTGAGCCTCCAGCCCGCGGCTTTTTCCTGCGCCGCCCACAGCCGGGCATAAAGCGGATCCCGCGCCAGCAGATCGTCATGGGTGCCGCGCGCTGCGATGCGGCCCTGATCCATCACGATAATCTCGTCGGCATCCATCACCGTGCGCAGCCGGTGCGCGATGACGATCACAGTACGGCCGTCCTCAAGGGCAGCGATGGCCTGTTGAATGGCGCGTTCGGTGATCGGGTCCATCGCCGATGTGGCCTCGTCCAGCACGATCACAGGCGCGTCTTTCAAAAGCGCGCGTGCAATGGCAACGCGCTGGCGTTCACCGCCCGACAGAGTGCGCCCGGTATCGCCCAGCATCGTGTCCAGCCCGTTGGGCAACAGGTCGACCAGCTCGCTCAACTGGGCCGCCTCGATCACCTCGGCCAGCCGCGCTTCATCGGCGTCAGGATCGCCCAGCAACAGGTTCGCGCGCAGCGTATCGCGGAACAGATGCACGTCCTGACTGACCAGCGACACGACCGACTGGATCGCCCCCGGATCCGCATCCATCGTGTCCAGACCGCCCAACTCGATCCGTCCGGCGCTGCGATCATGAAACCGCAAGAGCAGCGAAATCAGCGTCGATTTACCCGCCCCGCTGGGCCCCACAATCGCGGTGACCTTCCCCGGCTCGGTCGTAAAGCTGACATCCGAAATCGCATCCGGCTTGTCATCCGCATAGCGGAAACCGACATCCTCGAACCGCAGGCTCAGATCATCGCTGAAATCGGTGCGCGTGCCCGCCAGCTCGGGCGAAGACAGAAAGCCGTTGATATTCACCTCGGCCCGCGATCCCAGCTCAAGCGGCAGCAGTGTTTTCAGAACGGCCACCAAAAACGTCGTCGCGGCCGCCAGCGTCAGAAACAGCGCCGGGATCATCGTCAGCGGATCAGCCGAATAGACGCCCTGCATATGCAACACTGCGACCAGTACGATCACCAGCGGCCCCGCAAACGAGATCAGCGCCGCCCCCGCCTGGCTCAACGGCGTCAGGATCGGCGTAATCGCGACGTTAGATTCGTGCATGTCATTGACGGCTTCGCGAAACTTCTTTTGCGCATCACCGCTGCGCCCGAACGCGCGGAAAACAGCGATCCCATCGGCATATTCGCCAATCCGCAAAGTGGCCTCTGCGATCTGCTCGTTCCGGTATTTGATGAACCTTGATATGATAGGCTTGGCAATCGCCATCACACACAGACCACCGCTCATCGCCAGCACGATCCCCAGCGCCGCGACAGGTTCAAACCACGCGGCGAAAAACAAAAACGCCGTCGTCGCCACCACTCCGTTGAGAAAGCGCACCAGATAAAACGACGAGCTTTCATTGATCCAGCGCCCGTCCTCGGTGATAAGTGCCGCCAGCCGCGCGGGCGCCCAACGTCCGCTCAGCACGCCTAAAGGCACCTTGCGCATATGCTCGACAATACGGTTGCGCACCATTTCCGAAGCGTGGTTGCCCGCGCCATAGCCAAGCTTCCATGCGCGCCCGATCACCCAGATCCGCAAGACCACCGCCAGAAAACACGCCGCCGCATAAGGTGCGACATCAATCAGCGCAGTGTTGCCCTGCGCCAGTTGCATCAGCCCCAGACCAACCGCCAGCGGAGGCGTCGCCGTCAGCACACCCTCCAGCACGGTCAGCCCAAGTGCGCTTAGATACTGGCTCCGTTTGGGCGGCATATACTGCCAGATGAACGTCAAAAGCTTCATTCCGCCGCCTCCGTTCTGGGGCCGGGGCCCGGATCAGCTTCGGTCGTGTGGCGAAACGCTTGCGCGTGTTCATAGGCCTGCCACATCCGCGCAAAAAGCCCGCCTTGCGCAATCAGATCCGCATGGCTGCCGCGTTCGACAATCTGACCATCATCCAAAACGGCGATCTCGTCGGCATTGGCGATGGTGTGCAGCCGGTGCGCGATCACAACAACGGTGCGACCTTGGGCCAGATCGGCAACCGCGTCTTGGATCAGCGCCTCGTTTTCCGGATCGGCAAAGGCGGTCGCCTCGTCCAGCAGCAGGATCGGCGCGTCTTTCAGCATGGCGCGCGCGATCGAAATGCGCTGCCGCTCTCCCCCCGACAGGCCCAGCCCCTTTTCACCCAAAGGCGTGTCATAGCCTTGCGGCAAGGCGACGATAAAGTCATGCGCCCGCGCAGCGCGGGCCGCCGCTTCGATCTCAGCATCCGAGGCATCCGCCCGGCCAAGTCGAATGTTCTCAGCGACGGTGCCGTTGAACAGAAACACGTCCTGAAAGACATAAGCGATGTGGCGGTGCAGCTCTTCAGGGGCCAGTTCGCGCACGTCCTGCCCGCCAATACGGACCGATCCCCTTGAGACATCCTGAAACCGCCCGATCAGCCGCGCAACCGTGCTTTTGCCCGATCCAGACGGCCCAACCAGCGCCAGACAGCGCCCGGCAGGCACGTGAAAGCTGACCGAATGCAGCACTTCGCGCGGGCCATAGGAAAACGCAACATTCTCCAGCGTGATCGACGCGTCCGCCATCGCAACCGGCTTGGTATCCTGCGGAAGCTCTTCGGCCAGACGCAGCGCATCCAGCCGCTCAAGCAGTTCATGCTGACGGAACAGCCGATGGGTGATGCCCTGAATGGCCGCGAACAGATCGCCAAACCCATAGGCCACGGCAAGAAAGGCAGCAAAGACGCCCAGCTCGACCCAGCCCGCGGCGGTCATCAGCAATCCAACCGATCCCAAAAGCATCAGATGGCTGGTCAGCAAAACCTGCGCCGATGTGCCCGGAATGATCGCTCGATCCAGCCACGCATCCGACAGCACGCGCATTTCGGTAAAGATATCACTGGCGCGTTGGCTGGCCTGTGCGTCCTGATTGAACGCCCGCACCGTCGCAATGCCATCCGCCATCTCGGCCGACGTGGTGGCCATGCGCGCCTGGATATCCATATAGTCGCGCGTCGGGCCTTCGGCGCCTTTCATCATGCGCCCCATCATCCACAGGCCAATCGCCATGGGCAGGATCATCAGGATCGCGAGACGCCAGTCGATGACCACCATGATTGCAAGGCTGATGATAGGCGCGATAACCGCAGCGCTGACCTCAGGCACCAGATGCGCCATGCCATCTTCAAGCACTTCGATTTCGTCAACCATGGTGTTGCGGATCTCGCCTTTGGAATGGGCATCGGTATAGCCCAGCGGCACGCGCTCCAGCTTGCCAGCCAGCTCAAACCGCAGATCCCGTTGGGTGGCAAAGGCGACGAGGTGGGACATGTATGTCGACAGCCCAAAGAGGGTCTTTTCGCCGATCACGCCCAGAACGCCGAAAAGACCGATCCACAGAACCCAGCTCCAATCGATCACCGGTTCGACAAGGGCGATCAGCGCAAAGGCAGCTGCCAGGTAAGGGCTGAGCGACAAAATCGCAGAGCCGGTGCCGCAAATCACGGCCGCCCACATCATCTTGCGGTTACGGTGCATCAAGCGCAGCAAGCGCATGGCGACAGGCCAAAGCGGCACGCCAGCAGCCTGATCGGTATCCCCGTCAGGCGCGGTCGAAGAGCGAACAGGCATTTATCATTTGTTCCCAGAGGCTTTCGTTAAGAGTTTCTTAAGGAATGGCCCAAGGCGGCTTCAACGACGGCGAATTGTGATTTCCGAAATATGTCTTGTGAGAAACGAAATCCCCCTTTGCATGTCGCCCAAAAATCCTAACGCGGCCTGTTTGCGACCTGATTGACAATCCGTGCCCGGTGCTTAGGGTCAGCCGCACAACAGGGGCATCCGGCAACCGCCGGGTTGAGACGCACCCTTTGAACCTGAACCGGCTCATACCGGCGGAGGAAGTTGTCTAAGACACCGCGTTGCGCCTGTCTTGCCCAGCTCCCGTCCGCTGAAGGAAGGGATGCCAATGGACCACCCGTCACACGCTTTGAACGCCATGCGCACAGCTGCGCCTTTGGTTCAAAACATCACCAACTACGTCGCCATGAACGTGATGGCCAACGTCATGCTCGCCGCGGGCGCCTCTCCGGCGATGGCCCATGCCCGCGATGAAGCGGCCGAGTTTGCGGCGCTGTCCTCGGCGCTCAGTATCAATATCGGCACGCTGGATTGCGAATGGATCGACTGCATGGTGCTGGCCGCCAAAGCAGCTTCCGAAAAAGGCACCCCTTGGGTGCTGGACCCGGTCGCCGTCGGCGCAACCGCATTGCGGCAAGAGGCCGGCGCGCAGTTGCTGGCGCTCAACCCCACGATCATCCGCGGCAACGCCTCCGAGATCATGGCGCTGTCGGGCATGGCCACCCAAGGGCGCGGCGCAGATGCCGCCGACCCGGTCAGCGCCGCCGAAGACGCCGCGCGAGGGCTCGCCGCGCGCAGCGGCGCGGTTGTCGCCGTCACTGGCGCGGTCGACTTTGTCACCGATGGGACCACGGCCCACCGCATTGCCAATGGGCACCAGATGATGCCCTGCATCACTGCGCTTGGCTGCGCGCTAACCGGGATCGTTGCGGCGTTTGCCGCCGTCGCGCCCGCCTATGACGCCACAGTCGCCGCACTTGCCTATTATGGCGCGGCAGGCGAACAGGCCGGGCAAAACGCGCAAGGTCCGGGCAGCTTTCAGGTCGCTTTCCTTGATGCGCTTCACACCATCACCGGAGAGCAGTTGGACAGCGTCGCGCGGATCACCGCCGCATGATCCCCCCGCTCTGCTTTATCACCGATGCCGACGCGCCCCTGCCGATCCCCGCGCAGGCCGAACGCGCCGCGCGCGGTGGGGCGACATGGGTGCAACTGCGCCACAAAACCCTTGCGGATGCGGCGTTTGCCGAACTGGCCCGCACCTTGCGCGACCAGCTTGATCCGCTTGGGGCAAAGCTGATCCTGAACGACCGGATCGAGGTCGCGCGCGAGCTGGGCAGTTTCGGGCTCCATGTCGGTCAATCCGATGGCGATCCCGCCAAAATCCGCGCGCGCATCGGGCCTGACCCCGTGCTGGGCCTGTCGATCGAAGCCCCCCAACATCTGGCCACCCTGCCCGCCGATGCGGTCACCTATCTGGGCGTCGGCCCTGTCCGCGCAACGGCTTCGAAAGCCGATCATGCAGCACCGCTGGGCTTTGACGGGCTTGCAGACATCGTTGCCGCAAGCCCCCTGCCCTGCATGGCCATCGGGGGTCTGACAGCGGCAGACATCCCCGATCTGCAGCGCGCGGGCTGCGTCAGCGTCGCGGTCGTCTCGGCGATCTCTCGCGCCACAGACCCCGAGGCCGCAGCACAGGCCTTCCTCAAGAACTGGAGCACCGTATGATCCCCAACATCCTTTCCATCGCGGGCTCTGACCCGTCCGGCGGCGCGGGCATTCAGGCTGATATCAAGGCGATTTCGGCCAATGGAGGCTATGCCATGGCCGCCCTCACCGGGCTCACCGCGCAAAATACGACCGGCGTGCAAGGGGTCGATATGGTTGCGCCCGCGATGATTGCGCAGCAAATCGCGTCCTTGCGGGCCGATATCCGGATCGATGCGGTCAAGATCGGCATGCTGGGCGATGCGCGCACGATTGAAACCGTGGCCAAGGCGCTTGAAGGGCTCGATGCGCCTGTCGTGCTCGATCCGGTGATGGTCGCCAAAGGCGGTGACCGCCTGCTCGCCGCCGAAGCCGTATCGGCCTTGCGCACCCATCTGCTGCCGCGCGCCACGCTGCTGACGCCCAACCTGCCCGAAGCCGCCGACCTGCTGGAACACCCCGAGGCAACGACCCTCGACCAGATGCGCGCGCAAGCCGAACAGCTGCTGGCGCTCGACTGTGCAGCGGTCTTTCTAAAAGGCGGCCACCTGCAGGACATGGACGCCATCGATCTGCTGGTCACGCCTGACGGCACCACCGAATTGCCCGCCCCGCGCACCGCAACGCGCAACACCCATGGCACCGGTTGCACGCTGTCATCTGCGCTGGCCACGCAACTGGGTCACGGCCATGCCTTGCCCGATGCGGCCCGCCGCGCAAAAGCCTATATCAGCGCCGCCATCGCTGCGGCGGACATGTTGGATGTCGGTCAGGGCCACGGCCCAGTTCATCATTTCCACGCCCTCAAAAAGGCCACATCATGAGCTTTACAAAGACCCTTTGGACTGAAACCGCGGATCTGCAGGAAACGATCCGCACCATGCCGTTCAACACCGAACTCGCCGCAGGCACCCTGCCGCCCGAGACGTTTCGCGAATACATCATTCAGGATGCGCATTACCTCGAAGGATTTGCCCGTGCGCTGGCCCTTGCCGCCGCGCGCGCGCCGGATCCCGAAACCATCGCCCGCCTTGCCGGATCTGCCAATGGTGCAATCGCCGTCGAAAAGCAGCTTCACGACGAATATATGTCCCTATATGGCGTGTCAGAGACTGATTTTGCCGCCACACCGCCCTCGCGCGCCTGCGATCACTATGTCGCTTTCCTGATCCGCTCGGCTGCGGTTGATCCGTTCCCGGTGGCCGTTGTGGCACTGTTGCCCTGCTTTTGGATCTACCAACGCGTGGGCACCGCCATCCACGAAAACGCGGCCCCCGATCACCCTTACCGCGCCTGGATCGACACCTATGCAAGCGACGCGTTCGAGGCGTCGGTGCAAGGCATGCTCGATCTGACAGACCGCTTGGCAGAGGATGCAAACACCGCCACCCGAACCGCAATGAAAGCGGCGTTCGAACGATCCTCTTGGCACGAGTGGATGTTCTGGAACAGCGCCTATCACCGCCAAGGATGGGTGCGGCCAGAATAGGATCCGCAGGTCTCTTGGCCCGTTTGAGCCGATATTGCCTGACATCAGGCCGCGCGGTAGCCTTGACGGCATGGATCCCGGCACGCAGAAAACCCTTCTCAGCAACTTCCTGACGCGTGTTGGGCCAATCGAATTATACTCAACCGCGTCCCAGCTCGTCACCTATACCGGTGTGCTGTTCAACGTCGACGGCAGCTCTGATGATCCTCAGATCAACGGGCAAAGCTGGAAAGAGCTGTTGATCGCCAACGGGATCAATGCACCCTGTTACGTCGCCAATGAAACACCCTCCGGCACGTCGCATCCCGCATTCAGCGTCGGCGGCCACATGACGCCAAATTCCGACGGACAGGTGGCAGTTGGCGCAGACAGCTATCTGATGCCGCTTTGTTCATGGCACAACAACAAGGCCCGCGACGGCGTGCCCTTCCGTCTTGAACGCACGTTGATGCTGAAGCTGT
The DNA here is from genome assembly GCA_937883775.1 of uncultured Paracoccaceae bacterium. Taxonomy (GTDB): domain Bacteria; phylum Pseudomonadota; class Alphaproteobacteria; order Rhodobacterales; family Rhodobacteraceae; genus JAHTBL01. Next base: position 10,772 of record CAKZXZ010000108.1, on the reverse strand, counting down.
CGGGCTTTATGCAAGGCGATCTTGCCGCAACCTTCATGGCGCGGCTGCCCAGTGAAGACCGGCACACGATTGTCTATACGGGCGGGGAGACGCTGCAAAGTCAGGACCTGTCCGATCCCCAGGCAAACGCTGCCGAAAAAGGGGAATTGTCTGACGATGTTCTAAGCTGCGAACCTCAGGATTTCATCCTGCTAAAGCGCGTCGAACGGGCCGGCCAAACGCGATATGTCGTGCGCTCCACATCGTTGAAAGACTGACGCTGGCACACCCACACGCGCTTGCTCAACGCGCTTCGGTTGCCCGCACCGCTTTGGAAAAATCAGCGCCCTGATACGCCTGCGCCTTGGCTGTGATCGCCGCGGCGGCCATGCGTTCGTCCAGCGGGATGTCCCCCTCCAGAACCCCTTGGGCTTCGACATAATCGGGCAGATTGCCCGACAAAACGATGCGCCAGTCCGGGCGAAGATCGGGGTTGAGAACACGCGCAAGGCGGAACACGGTGGTCGTGCAATTCGCAGTCAACGTGTTGTAGAATGCAGGGCGCGCTTCAAGATCCTGCGCAAGGGCCACGTAAGACATGAACAGATCGCGGCGCTGTTCGGCCGTCAGATCAATCGGATATAGCCGCACATCTTCGGCGCGGTAATTGGTGCGCAGCTTGATGATATCTTCCTCGGTCGCGGCCACAAGAACCAGCTCGAACTGGCGAAAAAAGCCACCCAGCGTGTTGTAGCTTTCATCGGCTTCCTTGCGCGTCTCGACCGAAAAGACGACATGCGCCCCGTCGTCAAACCCAAAGCTGACCAGAAGATGCGCGATATCAGGCGTGTCCCAGACCGAGGTGACCATATCAACGCGCGCAAGAGTGGACAGATCATAGGTCCGCTGCTCCCACCGTGCGGTCGCAGTGGTGTCGGTATGCCAATCGAAATTGCGCACATCCGTCAGATGAACCAGATCGCCTTCAACATCGGCGGTGACCCCGCGCGCCACATCAAACGCCCAGTCCCGCATCTCGGCAGGGCGGATCGTTTGATACCACCCCACTGTCAGCACAAAAGCGGCCACCAGCGTCAGCCAGCCCACCCGTCTGGCGCGCAAACGTCCAAGCCCGGCCAGCACCGTGACCACAGCCAACGCACCCCAGCCAAGATAAAGGGCCAGCCCTTCAAGGTGAAAGAAAAACGCGGTCGCCGTCCAGGCGGCCCAGGCCAGAACAAAGGCGCCGAAAACACCGTGCCCCAAGGCACGCGCCAAAGAAAACCGCGCTTTGATTGACTGTATCATCATCTTGATCCGTCCAAATTCGCAAAATCAAAAGAACGGAGCCGCACGGCACTGTCGCGCGGCTCCTGCTATGGTCAGGTGACGTCGGTATCGCTGACTTCGGCCAGCAACCGCTCGGTCCGGGCGTCTTCCAGCTTGTTGTGCAGACGGCTGCTTTCTTCGGTATCGCGGATCGCCTTGGTGATCCCTGCAGTCGAACTGACCAGCATAATGGCGGCCATCGCGTAAAACCCCTTTGCCGCGAAAGACGCGTCCAGAAAGTAGATACCGCCGGCCATCATCGACCCGGCAACGGCAAATTGCAGATACGAGAAAAGGTTCCAGGCGTGCGACGGTTTGTTGATGTAAGCGTTCATGTGAATGTCCTTTCAGAAATGAGTGTGTTCAAGCGCTCTGCGCTTTTTGCGCAGCCTTCAGACGGGCCAATACAGCGGCCGCATCATCTGGCTTGGGCGCCCCGCAGCCAGCAGCAGCCAGACGATCTTCAAGCGTTTCAGCTTTGATCTGCGTTGATAGATCCGCCATCGCCCGGGCCGTTGCGGCAGCGTGATGCTGGCGGCTTTGCAAGGTCCGAAGCGTCGCCGCTGCATCCTCCAGATCGGTCCTTTCAAGCGCGGGCATCGCACCGCGCAGCTTCAACGCCTTGTCACTGGCCTCGGCCAGACGCTGGCCGCGTTTGAGATCGGTCAGTTGCGCTTCGCTGTGTTTAAGCGCCTGACGCAGATGCCGGATTTCCGATGCATATGTGTCGATCGCCTTGCGCGTCGCGCCTGCTTCGGCCTCAAGATCGGCAATCGCCTCTGAAGCTTCAAGCGCCAGATCCTCGCGCTTTTTCTCAAGGGCAACCAAGGCGCGGCCTTCCAGCGTCTCGATCTGCCCCGTCAAAGCCTTCAACGACGCCTTTTCGCGTTCGGCATAGGCGATCACCACCGCCAAAGCCTTGCGGGACGCCTCGACACTGGTGGCGGCATCCCGAAGCTGCTGGCGCAACAGCGATAGCGCGTTGGCATCCAGAAACGCCGCTGTCGCATCCTCGGAACGTCCGCGCGCCAAGGTCAGGAGTTGCTTTAACATTTTGACTTCCTCTTCGTTTTGAACGATGTTCACGAAATAGATGCAGAAAGCATGAACACTGTTCAAGTTTTTTCTGAACATTGTTCAAGAAACAGTAGGTTCTGGAATGCGAAACAATCGTGACCTCAAGCGGCAAGCGCTCAAAGACCGCCTGATCGCCGCCGCCGAAGCGTTGATCCACGAAAACGGCCTGCGCGGCCTTAAAGCGCGCGACATCACAGCCAAGGCCGGATGTGCCCTTGGCGCGCTTTATAACGCCGTCGAAGACCTTGATGAATTGGTGACGTTGGTCAATTCGCGCAGCCTTGCGCGTTTGGGCCAAGCCTTGCACGACGCCGTTCCGGCGCACGCGACCCCTCAGCAAACCATGCATGCGCTGGCTCAGGGCTATGTGCAGTTCGCCCTCGACAACACCAATCTATGGTCTGCGATTTTCAACCACAGGCCTGCCAACGGGGCCGAGATACCCGAATGGCATCAACAGGAATACGCGGTCCTGATTCAGGAAATCATCATTCCCTTGTCCCAGATGCGCCCGGATCTTGCATCAGACCCGCTGCGCCTGCGCGCGCAAACGCTTTTCGCGTCGGTGCATGGGGTTGTTCAACTGTCGATCCATGGCCGCTATGTCGGCACGCCACCCGATGCATTGGCCGACGAAGTCGCCGCCCTTGTCGATGCCATGACCCGCGGCATTCACCTGATACAGGCGAACGAAGGATAGGCGCAGTTACAAAGGCGTGAAACACATCCGCGAAAAGCGTTCTTAGGCATGGCCCAGCTGGCGCAAGTCTTCTTCGATCTCGCGCACAAAATCAGCCGCCTTATGGGGTGCCACGTCAAAGGCAAAGCTAGGCTCGATCAACTCCAGCTCCATCAGCAGAAACGTGTCGTCCCGCACAAGCCCGTCAATCCGCGCATAAAGGGGCGGATGACCCACGAAGGCCAACACCTCTCTGGCCTGCTCGATCACCTTGGCTGAAACTGAAACCTCGACCCGGCTTTGACCGTTTCGGGGCGCGGGCAACCGCTGCACAGCGTATTCAAACCGACCCCTGAAAAAGTACAAAAGCGTTTCCCCAAGACGCTCGACATCTTTTTCGAACTCTTGCAGCAACGCCTGTTTCGTCGGCATGACGCTGTCTGGCCAGGCATCATACTCGGCCAGATCAAGCACATCTACGAATTTCCCGCTTTGGCCGGACAAGGGTTTTCGAACGGCGCGCTGCCACCCTTCTTTTTGCATGATCCTGCGGAGTGTCCCGTGGTCCTTCGGATCGACCAGCTTCGTGTCCGGTACGTTGAAACCCGCCTTTCGCAATTGAACAAGATACGACTTATCGAAGTTCCACCGCACCAGCGCCAGCGGGTTGCGTACCCGCTCCGGCGCAAGGCTGTCCAGCCACGCCAGAAACGCATCCGGCGCCTTGTGATAATCCCAACATGACCGCAACAGGATCAAATCAGCCGACTGAAAGGCTGACTGATCGGCGCTGTTCCACGGCACGCAAACGCTGGTGTGATCCGACACCGCCAGCGCCTCGCGCAGCGGTGCATCACTGGTCGGCTCGGGCCACAGAAGGCTTGTTGCCAGAACGATATGTGCCATCGCGTTCTCCTTGCGCGCAGGTAAGCCATGAAAGCAGATCGACGACAACAGCCACTTGCCCGGTTTTGCCCGCGCAAATGACAGTCGGTGATCGCCATCTGGTCAGATCCGCCACTCAGGCCTTGACTCTGATTGCGCTGTATCTATTATTTCTGTCATGACAGAAATTACTGACAATACCGCTTCCGCCGCAAAAACCCAATTCATCCTGTATTGGGGGGATATGGGCAGCCAATGGGGCGTCAACCGCTCTGTGGCGCAGATACAGGCGCTGCTGTTTCTCAGCGCTGTGCCTTTGAACGCCGAACAGATCTCTGAACAGCTTGGCATCGCGCGCTCGAACGTGTCGAACTCGCTCAAGGAACTGGTCGCCTGGAAGCTGATCCGTCGGGTCCCCATGCCCGGCGACCGGCGCGAGCATTTCGAAGCCGAGGCCGACGTCTGGGAGATCGCCAAACGCGTCGCCCAAGGCCGCAAAGAGCGCGAGATTGACCCCGCCATGCAAGTCATCGCGGAGTGTGTCGCCCAGGCAGAAGCCGACAAAACGCTCGACGATGTTGCCCTCAAACGGATGCAAGAAATGAAGGAATTTCTGGATACCGTCGACAATTGGTACACCCAGATGCTGGGCGTGCCCAAGTCCAAGCTGAACATGCTGATGAAGATGGGCAACAAGGTGATCTCGCTCTTGTCGCTCACCGGCAAGAAGTCGGAATAGACCACCCTTCCTTTGCCCAAAGCCCGCTTTCAAAGGACTGTATCATGCATATTCAATACCTGCCCCACCCCGATCAACCTTGCGTCGATCACCGCTTCAGCACCCTTCTGGGCGAAGAGAACTGGCTCAAACTGCCCAAGGCGATCCGTCGCCGGTTTGGCAAACGCGTCCGCGGCGGGGCAAGCGTGTCGTATCAGGGCACCGTCACCCGGATGCAGATGAACTGGGCCGGACGGCTTCTGGCCCAGGCCTGCCGGCTGATCGGCGCCCCCCTGCCCTACGATCTCAGCTGCGTCGACAAACCCGCCGTGGTGACCGTCACCGAAGATATCGCAGGCAACGGTCAATTCTGGATCCGCCAATACGGGCGCGCCGCCGGATTTCCGCAGATGGTGCACAGCTCCAAACGGTTTTCCGGCCCCACCGGGCTTGAGGAATACATCGGCTACGGCATCGGCATGGCATTGACCGTGACCGCCCAAAGTGACGCGCTTTTGTTCAAAAGCGATCACTACTTTGTCTCGGTGTTCGGGCGCCGCATCCGCATTCCCAACCTGCTGGCCCCCGGTGCGCTGGTCATCGGCCACCACGATCTTGGCGAAGGCACTTTCCGGTTTTCGCTCCAGCTCGATCACAAATGGCTGGGAGCGGTCCTCAGCCAAGACGCCGTCTTCACCGACGCAAAGGTGTAGACCATGGCAATCTGGCTTTTTGACAGCGACTGCGTGCTCTGTACCCGCGGGGTGCAATACACCCTGAAACACGAAAAAGAACCGACCATCCGGTTCGTTGCGATCACATCCGACGAAGGCCGTGCGCTTGCGATCCAGCATGGCCTTGATCCCGACGATCCGACCAGCTTTCTGTTTATCGACGACGGGCAGGTCTATGACGCGTCCGACGCGGTGATTGCCCTGTCACGCCACCTCAAGGGCCCTGCGCGCGCCCTCCCGCTATTGCGCCTCTTGCCCAAGGCCCTGCGCGACGCAGGCTACCGTGTCTTCGCGCGCAATCGCTACCGCCTGTTTGGCAAGGTCGAAAGCTGCATCACCCCCACGCCCCAGCAACGCCACAGGTTCGTGCTATGACAGCCCCGCGTATCCTTATCATCGGCGGCACGGGTGTCTTCGGCAAACGGCTGGTGCGCCATCTGGCGCAAACCGATAGCATCGCGCTTTATGTCGCGTCGCGCAGCGCCGCCAAGGCACAGGCCTTCTGTCAAACCGTGACAGGCCCCGCCCCCTTGCACCCCATCGCCCTGGATTGCGGTAAAAACCTTCAAGCCCAACTGGCCGCGATCAGCCCTTTCGCGGTGATCGATTGTTCCGGCCCGTTTCAAGGCGCCAGCTATGGCACGGCAAAAGCCGTACTGGACAGCGGCGCTCATCTGATTGATCTGGCCGATGCGCGCGACTACCTCGCCAGGTTCTCTCACGCGCTCGATGCGCGGGCCATAGCCCAAGGCGTCACCGCCCTGACCGGCGCAAGCTCGACCCCCGCGCTTTCGACCTGTGTGGCGCAAACACTGACCGAAGGCTGGCAGCGCATCGACACCATCGATATGTGCATCACCCCCGGCGGCAAAAGCGAGGTTGGGCGCGCCGTCATCGAAGCCATCCTCAGCTATGCAGGCCGCGATGTGCCCGTCTGGAAGGATGGCGCACTAGCCTCTACCACCGGCTGGGCCAGCACGCGCCGGGTGATGATCCCCGGCCTGGGCGTGCGTCGTGTCTCCAAGGTCGAAACATTTGATGCCGAACATTTGGGACCCAAGCTCAAGGTCCACGCGCGCGTGACTTTTTCCGCAGGCCTTGAATCGCAAATAGAACAGCGCGGGATCGAGGCTTTGGCCCTCTTGCGCAAATGGGGCGTGCTGGGCCGCCTCAACGCGCTGATCCCGCCTTTGCTGGCCGCGCGCAAGATCACCCGTCTGCCAACCTCAGATCAGGGTGGCATGATGGTCGAAATCAGCGGCATCGATCAGACCGGCCAAGCCGCGCAGATCACCTGGACCTTGCTTGCGCGCAACAATCACGGGCCGTTCATCCCGATCCTTCCGGCTGCGGCTGCTTTGAAGAAGCTGCTATCTGGCACCGTCACCCCCGGTGCCCGCCTTGCCCCATCTGCACTTGGCCTGCCTGATGTTCTGGCCGAAATGCAACCTTATCAGATCACGACCCAAACGATCAAAACAGCGCCTCAAGCATGCGAAACGACAGCACTTGCGGATCCATTAACAGCCTGACCGCCTCACATGTTTCAAACCTGAAATCACACGTCAGGAAAGGGGCAGGCCCCTACCCCGCCACTGCCTCCATCAGCGCGGGCAGCGACAATGCTTCGGTGCCATCCGCCAGCCGCCACACCTCGTTACCGCCATGCACCACGATCCGGCGCGCAGGCTTCAGGTCATCGCAAGCCAGATGAAACCCCTTGCCCAAGCGCGGAGCCGGGTTGCGTTTGATCTCGATCGCCCAAATCTCGGAGCCGAAATCAAGGATCAGGTCAATCTCGGCACCGGCTGCCGTGCGATAGAAATACGGGCGCGCCAGCCCTTTCAGCCGGGCCGTTACGTTCTCAATCACAAAACCTTCCCAGCTGTCGCCCAGTTTCGGGTGCCCGATTAGCGCCTCCAGCGACGGGATTTGCAGCAACGTATGCAAAATGCCGGTATCGCGCAGATACATCTTTGGCGATTTGACCAGACGTTTGCCCAAATTCGCGTGCCAAGGCGCCAGACGCCGGACCAGCAGCAGATCAACAAGCAGGTCCAGATACTTCGCAGCGGTCTTGTTATCCACATCCAGATTGCGCGCCAGCGTGGCCGTGTTCAGCAAACCGCCCTGCAGATGCGCCAGCATCGTCCACAAGCGCCGCAATCGATCCGCCGGGATACGCGGCCCCAAATCGGGGATATCGCGCTCCAGATACGTGCGGATAAAGTCCTGCCGCCACCGATCCGACGCAGCGGCGTCTGCCGCAAGATACGCATCCGGGTATCCGCCCCGAAACCACAGCTGCCCCAGATGTTGCGCGCCCGCCTCCAGCAGATCAAAGGGCTGCAATTCAACATAAGCGATACGGCCGGCAAGGCTCTCTCCAGATTGCCGCAGCAGATCCATCGAGGCCGATCCAAGCATCAGAAACTTGCCCGCCCCCTGCCCTGCGCGCCTACCCTCATCGATCAATCCCCGCAGCGCATCAAACAGGTTTGGCGTGCGGTGGATCTCGTCCAGCACAACCAACTTGTCGCTATGCTGGCGCAGATAGAATGCCGGATCCGTCAACTTGATCCGGTCTTGCTCGGATTGCAGATCCAGATAGATCGACGGCTGATTTGCCGCGATCTCAAGGGCAAGCGTGGTTTTCCCCACCTGCCGCGGCCCCAAAATCGCTACCGCCGGCGCATTGGCCAGCGCTTGGGTGATCTCATTTGACTTCCAACGCTCGATCATCCTTGCATTATTGGACTTACTTTCCACATTTACAAGGAACATTTCGATTTTTTACATATTTATCAATTATGCTAGGATCTTTGCAAAAGTTGACAGCTGTCAACTCCCCTCCCCCCGCAACAACGCCATAATCATCGGCCCCGGTGAAAATGCCCCGGCCTCTGCCTTTTGGGTCAGGCGTCTCAGATACCCGCCCGGGCTGCGGATGTCTTCCACTTTCTGAAGCATCCCCGCCAACACCGCAGCCGCATTCTCAGCCCCCATGGCCCGCTGCGCCTCGGCCCAGGCCGACGGGCTGATCCCCATCATCCCGCGCACCAATCCTGCGACCCCTACAAGCTCGTGCCAATGCCTGATCTCATGTGGGCAATAGGGTTCAATATCTGGACAAGCCTTCAGCACAAGCGCCAACGGAATCCTTGGCTCCATGTCCACTATTCCCTCCGGCTCTACTTTGCGCTCCGCTTCGCCCCATTCCTTTTTTAAGGAAGGCTCAAGATCAGGAGAGTCTGTTTTTGATTTCTGATACAGCCGCTCATTTACATCGGCATTGCCGCTCATTTTTTCTGCATCACGCAACATATACTGTACCTCAGCCAACACCGCTTCCGCCTCTGCATGCAGCACGTCCAGCGCGTCCGCATCCAGCTTCCGGCGCAGCACCCGGTGCATCGCCATGAGCCGCGTCAGCGGCCCCTCCCAGTCGCCCGAAAGCCCGGCCTCTTGTCCATAAAGCGCGAGGTTCAGGGCGTCCCGGCGCATCAGCGACACCTCCTCCCGCCGCAGCCGGATCCGTTCGGCCGCCTCCTCGGCCGCGCGGGCGGCCTGTGCAATCTCGTCGGCGCGGGTCAGCAGCGGTTGCAGATCAAACCCAAAGGCGCGCACGACCTCGCCACCGGCCCCACGGCGCGCATAGCGCTTGCCGTTGGGGCTGTCATGGCGCAGCACCAGACCGGCCTGCACCAGCGCCGCCAGATGGCGCCTCAGCGTGCTTTCGGCCATGCCATGCGCACGTTCGGCCAGTGCCCGGTTCGAAGGGAACACAATGAGTGGCGCGTTGTCGCCCAGCACCTTGCCAGGATGAAAGCTCAGCAGCGCGTTCAGCACGGTCAAATCCCGGTCGGTCACCCCCAAAGTGACACGCGCGGTGCAGAGCTGGCGAAAGACCTCCCATTTGTCGATATGGGAAACAGGCGCGCCGGCTTCGACCCGCTCCAGGGTTTCTAAAACTGCAGCCGAAACGGTGCGCCCAAAAGGCGTTGTGGTCAGTCGTTGCATTTAATTTCACGGGACAGCAAAATATTGTTCGCCCAAAGGCGTGCGCTGTTGACAGCGATGCAGAGGAACCCCTAGATTCGGAAGTGTCTAGATTACGAATAGGGCCTCTTGGGTATTATGCCTGAGGGGTCTTTTTCTTTTCTGCGGTCGGATCGTGCCTCCTTATGGTTCCTGCTCTGGCCTCATGGGCCGCTATTTGCCGCGCGGACTGTTTGCCAGCCAATCGCGGTAAATCTCTTCAAGGTTCTGGGCAAGCCAGTCACCAAATTTGCCATCCTCGGCACCCGGCACAACGACTGTCACCGCGTCTTCGCCGCGCTTGATGCGGGCAATCTCGAACCCGTTTTCGCTGCGCAATGTGCTGGACTGCACGCGCGGTTTCGACCCGCCGGACGGCGAGGGCGCCTTGGCCGTTTTCGCGCCTGTACCGACGGCGGTCATGGCCGCTTCGAACCGGTCATCTGACGAAAGCGTTGCGGCCAAAAGGTTGACGGTGCCGATGATCTGGCCAATATCGAAGTCCTTTTTACCCAGCTCATCCGCCAGACCGGCCCAACGCGTGCGGCCAATGCCAGGGGCGGGGCCAATCACCTCGATCAAATCGAGGGGGAGGTCATCGATTACCTTAAGCATCCGGGAAATAACGGTTTTATCCACTGACAGCGCCCCACAGATCGCGCGGCGATCATAGCCTGCGTCCCGCATCTGCTTGGCGAAATTGCATTTCTCGATAAAGGAAAGATCCTTGCGAGCAGAGTTTTCCTGACCCTGCGCCAGGACCAGTTCCGCATCGTCAAGATCACGCACCAAAGCCTTGGCAGGCATCTTGAGATCCCGCAAAGCAAGCAAGCGACGACGCCCATAAACGATCTGATACCGCTCGGGCGTTTCGGGATGCGGACGCACAAGGATCGGGACCTGTTGGCCATAATCGCGGATCGAGGCGACCAGATCATCATGGGACGGATCGTCATAATCAAGCCGGTCTTCGACGCCTGCACCTTCGATGGTGAACGGATCAATATCGATCACAGAGCGGCTTTTGAGCTTGGCGATGGATTCGCTGACCGCACCAATGGCCCCCGTGGTGTAGCGGGGGCGGGCGACGTCGACGCGCGGCTCGGACGCGGTGCCGTCGTCTTTTGGACCGTCCATCAAGCCCTGAAGAAGGTTCTTACGTGCCATCGTTGCGCCCCCATGCGTGTTGGATCAAATCCTCAATTTCGCCGTTTACCGCATTAATAGACTCTATTGCGCGCTCATACGTGGTGCGGGTGAACTGGCTCTTCTCGAACTCATACAAGGTCTGAATGATGATCCCGGCATCCGAGATCGAGGTGCAATAAAACAC
>CAKZXZ010000107.1 GCA_937883775.1 uncultured Paracoccaceae bacterium | reverse complement strand
GGCATGTTGATCGTCTTGGAGATCGCGCCCGAGATGAAGGACTGTGCGGCGGCCATCATGTAGATGTGGCTGTCGACGCTGAGGAAGCGCTTGCCCTTCTTCCCGCAGGGGTTGGCGCAGTCAAAGACGACGTAGTGCTCTTCCTTGAGGTGCGGCGCCCCTTCTAGCGTCATGGTTCCGCAGACGTGATCGTTGGCTGCGTCGATGTCGGCTTTCGAGAAACCGAGATGGCGCAGCAGATCGAAGGTCGGGTCGTTCAGCTTCTCGGCGGGGATGCCCAGCACGTTCGTGCAGAACTCTTCGCCCAGCGTCCACTGGTTGAAGACGAAGCGGATGTCGAAGGCCGACGCTAGCGCGCCTTCCACCTTGTCCAACTCGTTCTGGCCAAAGCCGTGGCCCACCAGCGAGGTGTGGTTGATGCCCGGCGCGTTGCCCAGCGAGGCATGACCGACAGCGTAGCTGACGATTTCCTCGATCTGGCTGGACGAATAGCCCAGCGTTTCCAGCGCTGCGGGGACCGAGCGGTTGATGATCTTGAAGTAGCCACCCCCTGCGAGTTTCTTGAACTTCACCAGCGCGAAGTCAGGCTCGATGCCGGTGGTGTCGCAATCCATGACCAGACCGATGGTGCCGGTGGGGGCGATGACCGTGGCTTGGGCGTTGCGGTAGCCGTGCTTTTCGCCCAGCTCCAGCGCTTCGTCCCAGCTTTGCTTGGCCAGTTCGATCAGACGCGCGTCGGGGCAGTTGGCAGCATCCAGCGGCAGCGGTTTAACCGCGAGGTCTTCATACGTGTCGGACGCATACGCGGCGGCACGGTGGTTGCGCATGACGCGGAGCATGTGACCCGCGTTCTTTTTGTAGCCCGGGAACGGGCCAAGCTCGCCTGCGATCTCTGCCGAGGTCGCGTAGGACACGCCCGTCATAATGGCGGTCAGAGCACCGCACATCGCGCGGCCTTCGTCGCTGTCATAGCCGTAGCCCATGTTCATCAGCAGACCGCCGATATTGGCGTAACCCAGACCCAGCGTGCGGAAATCATAAGACCGCTGCGCGATTTCCTTGGAAGGGAACTGCGCCATCATCACCGAGATTTCCAGCGTGACAGTCCACAGACGCGTCGCGTGCATATAGTCGTCGGCCTGGAATTCGCCGTCCTTGTAGAAGGTCAGCAGGTTCATGGACGCGAGGTTACAGGCCGTATCGTCGAGGAACATGTACTCGGAACATGGGTTCGAACCGCGGATTTCGCCATCCTCGGGGCATGTGTGCCAGGCGTTGACCGTGTCATGATACTGGATGCCGGGATCGGCGCAGGCCCAGGCAGCATGACCCACCTGCTCCCACAGATCGCGGGCTTGCACGGTCTTGTGGACCTTGCCGTCCTTGCGGTTGATGAGGTCCCATGTGCCGTCTTCTTCGACGGCTTTCAGGAACGCATCGGTCACACGGATCGAGTTGTTGGAGTTCTGGCCGGAGACCGAGTTATAGGCTTCGCTATCCCAATCGGTGTCATAGGTCGGAAACTCGATGCTGGTGTGGCCTTGCTTGGCGTAATCCAGCACGCGCTTCACATAAGTCTCTGGGATCGCGACCTTTTTTGCGGCGCGCACGGCGTCTTTCAGAGCCGGGTTCACCTTGGGGTCGTAGGCGTCTTCTGCAGAGCCGTCCCATGCTTTGATCGCGGCGAAGATCGCGTTCAGCTTTTCTTCGTGCATTTTGGAGCCGGCGACGATGGACGCCACTTTCTGCTCTTCAAGCACCTTCCAATTGATGAATTCTTCGATATCGGGGTGGTCGGCATCGACAATCACCATCTTGGCCGCACGGCGCGTGGTGCCGCCAGACTTGATCGCACCAGCTGCGCGGTCACCGATTTTCAGGAAGCCCATGAGGCCCGAGGATTTGCCACCGCCGGACAGGCTTTCACCAGCCGCACGGAGATGCGAGAAGTTGGTGCCGGTGCCGGAGCCATACTTAAAGAGGCGCGCTTCGCGGACCCACAGGTCCATGATGCCACCGTCATTGACCAGATCGTCGGCGCAGGACTGAATGAAGCAGGCGTGCGGCTGCGGGTGCTCATAAGCGCTGTCGGATTTCGTCAGCTTGCCGGTTTTGTAATCGACATAGTGGTGCCCCTGGCTGGGGCCGTCGATGCCATAAGCCCAATGCAGGCCAGTGTTGAACCACTGGGGCGAGTTGGGTGCGGCGCGCTGGGTCGCCAGCATGTGGCGCATCTCGTCATAATAGGCTTTGGCGTCGGCTTCCGTGGTGAAGTAGCCACCTTTCCAGCCCCAATAGGTCCATGCACCTGCGAGGCGGTCGAAGACCTGCTTGGCCGAGGTTTCGCCCACGAAGCGCGCATCTTCAGGCAGCTTGGCGAGGGCTTTGTCGTCAGGGACGGACTTCCAGAGAAACTCCGGCACGCCCTTTTCCTTAACCTTCTTCAGAATGGCGGCAACGCCTGCCTTGCGGAAATATTTCTGTGCGATCACGTCGCTGGCCACCTGGCTCCAGCTTGCAGGCACTTCCAGATCGGCCAAATGGAAGACAACCGTGCCGTCCGGATTGCGAATCTCGGAGGTGGTCGTCACAAATTCCAGATCGCCATATGCGTCATTGGTCTCGCGTGTAAACTTACGTTCAATTTTCATCTACCGTGCCCCGTAAAGCGTGTTGCGTTTTGTGGCCGGAACGTTGCCCGACAATATTGCCTCGCGGGGCAATGACGAAAGACAGGTCCGTGGTCGTCGCTTTTGCGAAAACCTCTTCGTTCTGAACGAACGCAGCTGGATTGATACCCGCCCCTCGCCGGTCTGCCATCATGCCTTGTCGGCACTAAATCTTGTGGCTAGCTGACCCGCCAACACAAGGTGACGTATTCAGCCCTAGACGGTCAACGTAATTTTTACCGTTTTCGCATCTTTTTCTTGGTTGACGCAGAGCCGGTTTGACCCTTCCCCAGGGTGGAAGTGATTCACTCAACGTAAACCTTTTGGGGATAAGGATCGGGGCAAGTCTGTGTACAAACCAAAATGCGTTTGAATCCCCAAAGGTTTAGGTGCTTTGCACCCTGCCCTCGCCTGATGCCGGACGCTTTTTCGACCAGTCGGATTTTTTACGGCCAGGATATGACACGGATGTGACAGCAACACCGGTTTAAGCCGTGCGTTGGCTCTGGCGCCGCCGGTGATTCTCGGAAAGAGTGAGGATATGAACATTCGATCCCTCTCTTTCGTGCTGATCGCACTGCTTGTTGCGGGATGCAGCCCCGCCACTATATCTGGGGGGACCTCAGCGCAGCAGAACTTAGATCAGCGGGCATTCTTTGACGACTTCCCGACCCCGCTTTTCGCTGCGGCGGGCCAGGCGTGCAATGGTCCGGGCGATTTGCTGGTGCAGGAAGCCCGCGGGCGGTTGCGGTGCGAGGTTTTGCCCGATCCACCTGCTGCGGCGGCGCTGATCCTTGGCTATGACGGCACGATCGAGGATCTGCCGACCTATGTGATCGCCTTTGATACAGAACCCAGCGAGACCGGCTATATCGTTCGCAACGAAGCCTATATCCGTGTGCCGCAACTGGATGGCGGTGAAGTGCGCATCAAGACGCCAGACCGGCGCCGGGCCCGTGACATTCGCAAGATCTTCACAGCCGCGGGTGGCACCATCCTGCCCCCCTAAGGCGACACCCCGCGCATGCTCTGGCAGGATCACGCTTGGATTTTCCGGCTGTTAAAACGAATCTCTTCCGGCGCGATATCATTAAGATCTCAAATGGAGGTCACCATGAAAAAAACGCTTCTTGCCTTACCCCTGATCGCCGCGCTTGCGGCATGTGAGACGACAGAACAATCCGCGCTGGCCGGTGCGGCGACGGGTGCTGCCATCGGCTCGGCCGTGTCGGCGGACAATGACCGACTGGAAGGTGCCCTTGTCGGGGGCGTCGTCGGCGCGGCAGCCGGTGCAGCTGCGGGCACCTATCTGGGCCGCACTCAAAGCGGCAATTGCCTGTACCAGCGCCGCGATGGATCGCGCTACACGGCGGCTTGCCCTTAGGGCATGTTGACTTGCAGGGCTGATGGGTCTTGTGTTGCGGCTGTCGCAAATTGAAAGAGTGCCCCATGAAAGCCCTGCCTGTCGTCGCCGTCCTGATCGCCAGCCCGGCTCTTGCCGATCTGGAAATCCGCTTTGAGGAAGGCGCGCCCAAGGATCGCTTTACCCTGACCCAGATGGGCGGCTGCGCGCTGGGACCCAGTGCGATCACGATTGATCTTGGCGGCTCTGCTGCGGGGCTGATCTTTGACGTCACCGGCAGCGGTGCCGGCGTTGAGGTCTTTCAGCCATTTGAGCTGACGGCAGGCGCTGGTCAGGTCAGCACCCCGCCCGCGGTACGCGATGGGGATACAGCCTTGACGCTAGGCGTGACCGGATTGTCAGACGGTCAATCGGTGGCGTTCACCATTGATGTGGATGACACACTGGGCACGCGTGCGATCACAGTCTCTGACGCGGAAATCACCGGCGCATCGGTTGTGCTGACCCAACGGGACACGACCCGCCGCGCCACATTTGACGCGACTGCGACCGCGCAGATCGCGGCACCTGACTGCGTCTCGTAAGAAAAAGGTGAAGTGGTCGGGACGGCAAGATTCGAACTTGCGACCTACGGTACCCAAAACCGTCGCGCTACCAGGCTGCGCTACGCCCCGA
>CAKZXZ010000106.1 GCA_937883775.1 uncultured Paracoccaceae bacterium | reverse complement strand
CTGCGAATGCCTTTGTGAAAGCTTTCGAGATCGTATTTTTCATTCGGCGAATGGATTTGATCGTCGTCTTTTGCAAATCCGATCAACATCGCGTCCATGTCCAGATAGTCTTTGAAATACCCTGCAATCGGAATCGAGCCGCCGCAACCGACATAGGCGGCCGGGTTTGGCCATTCGTCTGACAGCGCCTTGCGGGCTTTTTGAAAGGCCGGGTGCTCGGTCGACATTTGTGCGGCAGGAGAGGCACCATGCCCTTGAAACGCGATCTCGCAATCACGGGGCAGAAGATCCTCCAGCATTTGCCGCAAGCTTTTGCGGATTTCATGGGGGTCTTGCTGGCCCACCAGGCGAAAGCTGAGTTTGGCATGCGCTGTGCTGGGCAGCACGGTCTTGAACCCGTCGCCTGTATAGCCGCCCCAAATCCCGTTGATCTCGCATGTCGGGCGCGACCAGATTTGCTCAAGCGCGCTGCGGCCGGTTTCGCCAGCAGGCTCCGATAGGCCAACAGCGCCCAGAAATGCCGCATGGTCGAAATTCAGATTGTCCCATTGGCGGGCAACATCAGGGTCAAGATCGCGGACATCGTCGTAAAAGCCAGGCACCGTGATGCGTCCGGTGTCGTCATGCAAGGCGGCCAGAAGACGCGACAGCACCCGGATTGGGTTCTGCGCGAGGCCGCCGAAATAGCCCGAATGCAGGTCCTTGGTCGGGCCGGTGATCGTGATCTCTTCTTTCAACATGCCGCGCAGGGTCGTCATGATGGCGGGTGTCGTGTTGTCAAACAGGCTGGTGTCGCAGATCAGCGCGATATCTGCTTTCAGCTCGGCGGCGTTTTCCTTCATGAATGGAACCAGCGAAGGCGAGCCGGATTCCTCTTCGCCTTCGAAAAAGAACGACACCTGGGTGGGTAGGGCGCCATGTACGGCGATCCACGCGCGACAGGCCTCGATAAAGGTCATCAACTGGCCCTTATCGTCTGATGCGCCCCGACCCCGGATAACGCGGCCGGTGGGGGTGTCTTCCAAGGCAGGCTCGAAGGGGGGGCTGTTCCACAGCGCGAGCGGATCGACAGGTTGCACGTCGTAATGGCCGTAAAACATCACATGGGGGCCCGGGCCATCCCCATGTCCAACCACCATGGGATGGCCGGGTGTTTTGCGCTTTGATGCTGGGATACCAAGGCTTTGTAACTCACCGACGAGCCAGTCTGCCGCAGCGTCACATGCCTCCTCATAGGCCGGATCGGTTGAGACCGACGGAATGCGCAGTAACTTCATCAGACGGTCGGTCGCATTGGGCAGATCGGCGTCTATATGTGACAGGACGGCGTTAAGAGGCATGGCAGACTCCGCTGGATTTTGCCGCACCGTAACAGGCCCGGTTGAGCTGTCCAGAGGGCTGACATAAGCTGGGTCCGGCAATGAGGGAAACCAATGAGACGAGCATATATTTCAGCAGCTGTTGTCCTGATCGCAAATGCTGCAAATGGACAAACGATCACTGCCGCTGATGCCGAACAGGCGCTGTTTGATCCCGGTCCCGTCGAGATTGCGGTGCTTGATCTGCCGTTCCTGAGCGCGGAGGACAAAGATGTGTTGGGCCAGATTGCGATGCAGCAAAAATATTATGGTGCCATTGCTTTTGCACCCGATGACGGGCTTTTGTCGGAAAGCCTGATGGGTGCGTTTAATTATCATGACATGACCGAAGCTCGGGCAGCCGCGTTGAAAGGGTGTGAGGCCCAGCGGGCCGGTGCCACCCCTTGTGCTGTAGTGGTTGAGTTGCGCCCACAAGGTTGGGAAGCCGGGCGCGCCCTAAGTCTGAGTGGCGATGCGACCGAGGCTTTCAACAGCCAATACAGCAAAGCCAAAGGCCCAAAGGCCATGGCAATTTCGCCCTCCACGGGCCTTTTTGCCGTCGCGTCGGATCCGGCAGCCTCCGGCACCGCGACCAGCGCATGCGAGGCGCTTTCGCAAGCGGGCGACTGTACGGTCGTTCTTTCAGAATAGTTCAACGCGCTTTGATCCATCGCAAAGAACCGCGTCAAAACGTGCCCTACTTAGGGTAGACGCAACGCGCTATATGCCTTGTTAGCCCTCCAGCCGCACCGGATGTGTGGCGATAGCCAAACGGAGAAGACATTGGACGTAAACGCCCATTTGGACGCCGCCCTGCAACGCCTTCACGATGAAGGCCGCTACCGCACTTTCATTGATATCGAACGGGAAAAGGGCAATTTTCCTCATGCGATATGGCGCAAGCCCCACGGCTCTGAGCAGCCGGTGACCGTGTGGTGCGGCAATGATTATCTTGGGATGGGCCAGCAGCCTTGCGTTCTGGACGCAATGCACGAGGCCCTTGATGCCACGGGTGCAGGGTCTGGTGGGACGCGCAATATTTCGGGCACAACCGTTTATCATAAGCGTCTTGAGAGCGAACTGGCCGATCTGCATGGCAAGCAGGCGGCCCTGTTGTTCACCTCGGCCTACATTGCCAATGACGCGACTTTGTCGACACTGCCAAAGCTGTTTCCCGGTCTGGTGATCCTTAGCGACAGCCTGAACCACGCGTCTATGATCGAAGGCATTCGTCGGAACGGTGGTGCGAAAGCGGTCTTCACGCATAACGATCTTGATGACCTTCGCGCCAAGCTGCGTGCGATCCCGGCCAATACGCCAAAGCTGATTGCGTTTGAATCAATCTATTCCATGGATGGTGATTTCGGCCCGATTGAAGCAATTCTCGACATTGCGGATGAATTCGATGCGCTGACGTATATCGACGAAGTGCACGCCGTTGGCATGTACGGGCCGCGCGGCGCTGGTGTTGCAGAGCGCGATGGTCTGATGGACCGGATCGACATCATCAATGGTACCTTGGCCAAAGCATATGGCGTCATGGGCGGCTACATTGCGGCTTCCTCAAAAATGTGCGACGCGATCCGCTCTTATGCGCCGGGCTTTATTTTCACCACATCCCTGCCGCCCGCTGTTGCGGCCGGTGCGGCTGCTTCGGTTGCGTTTTTGAAAACGGCCGAGGGTCAAAAGCTGCGCGACGCGCATCAGACCCAGGCGAAAATATTGAAAACACGTATCAAAATGTTGGGACTTCCCGTGACAGATCACGGCAGCCATATCGTTCCGGTGCATGTGGGTGATCCGGTCAAATGCAAGATGTTGTCTGATAGACTGTTGGAAGATCACGGTATTTACGTGCAACCAATCAATTTCCCAACAGTGCCGCGCGGCACCGAACGGCTGCGTTTCACACCATCGCCAGTTCATGGACCGCTTGAAATGGATGCACTTATTGCTGCCATGGACGCGCTTTGGTCTCATTGTGCGCTAAATCGCGCCGATATTGCCGTGTAGTCTACCTTTGCGGGTGCATTCGCACCGGGCAGATGTTAATTTTGCGTCAATTCTGCTATGATGTGAGTCGAGGCGGGAGAACGGGGCAATAAATGGCAGTTGGGACAGGCATATGATTGGGCGCAGGACTCCGCCCCTTTCCGAAACGACAGACGTCGAGCTGAAAGGCTTTGACGATTTTGCGTTGCTGCTTGGCGATGTCATGCGCGGTGAGCGCGCCACAATGGGTAAATCGCTTTTGGACGTTCAGCGCGAGCTGAAAATCAAAGCGGCCTACATCTCGGCCATCGAAAACACCGATCCCTCTGCATTTGAGACGCCTGGCTTTATCGCAGGTTATGTGCGGTCTTACGCGCGCTATCTGGATTTGGATCCCGAATGGGCCTTCACCACATTCTGTCAGGAAAGCGGATTTCAGACCGCCCACGGCATGTCGGCAAATGCATCCGTCACGCGGATTGATAGCGTACCTGAACGCGCACCCACTGGCCCGCGGGATTTCCTCGATCAACCTGCCACGCCGTTCACCCCGAAAGGCGAGGGCGTTCTGGCCCGCATTGAACCTGGCGCTGTTGGCTCGTCGCTGGTGCTGCTCGCCTTGATCGGGGCGATTGGATATGGCGGCTGGTCCGTCTTGCAGGAAGTGCAGCGTGTGCAATTTGCCCCTGTTGAGCAGACGCCCACTGTTGTCGCGACACTGGATCCGCTGGCCGAACAATCAGCCCCCGTTTTGATTGACGAGACGCCGGATGTCATGGCGACCAACGAAGCACTTGATCGGCTGTACCGTCCGCAAGCCCTTGACGTGCCGGTGATGACGGCCCGCGATGCGCCTATTGCGACGCTTGATCCGCGCACCATCGGCAGCTTTGCCGATCAAGAGCCAGCGGCGCCGGAAATCGCAGATACGAGCCTGTTGCCCGAAGAATTCGCACCGCCTGTTCAGGTGGTCGAAGACCCTGTGCCAGCTGTGGCTTTGCTTGCGGTCAACCCGGTTTGGGTCCGTGTCCGCGCTGCTGATGACTCGGTCATTTTCGAAAAGATCCTTGATGCGGGCGAAGAATATGTTCTGCCTACAACTGAATTGCCTCCCACTTTGCGTGCTGGCAATTCCGGGTCACTTTATTTCAAGGTGAATGGTGATGTTTACGGGCCCGCAGGCGCGGGTAGTTCGACCATTCGCAATGTGGCCCTTGATCGCGACGCGCTCAAAGAGAGCTATACTGTCGCAGATATTGCAGCCGATCCTGACCTCGCTAAGTTAGTCGATGTGGCTGAAGTGATTGCTCCCATCACCGAGTGATGTAGCGTTGCCTGGCTGCGTGAACTGCGCTATTCATCTGTAAACCCAGCTTGACAGGAAGACGTCTAGATGTCGCTGAACCATGTGCGCCCGTGGCGCAATATCTATCGCCGCAAATCCCGGCAAATCATGGTGGGCAAGGTTCCAGTGGGCGGTGATGCACCAATCACCGTGCAAACCATGACAAACACCCTGACGACGGATGTCAAAGCGACGATTGCTCAGATCAACGCAGCGGTTGAGGTTGGCGCGGATATCGTGCGTGTCTCGGCACCCGATCGTGACAGCGCGCTTGCGCTGAAAGAGATCACGGCGAATGTGGCCGTGCCGATCGTTGCTGACATTCACTTTCATTACAAACGGGCGATTGAGGCTGCCGAAAGTGGTGCGGCTTGCTTGCGTATCAATCCAGGCAATATCGGCGATGAAAGCCGCGTCAAAGAGGTCATCAAAGCCGCGCGCGATTACGGATGTTCGATCCGCATCGGGGTGAACGCAGGCAGCCTTGAAAAGCACCTGCTTGAGAAATACGGCGAACCCTGTCCTGATGCGATGGTGGAAAGCGGTCTGGATCACATCAAGATCCTGCAGGACAACGACTTTCACGAGTTCAAGATCAGCTGCAAGGCCTCTGATGTCTTTATGGCCGCAGCGGCGTATCAGCAGCTGGCAGAGGCCACGGATGCCCCAATCCATCTAGGGATCACCGAGGCTGGTGGTTTGACGTCCGGAACAATAAAATCGGCGATCGGACTTGGTAATTTGCTATGGATGGGCATCGGGGACACGATCCGGGTCAGTCTGTCTGCCGACCCTGTTGAAGAGATCAAGGTCGGCTACGAGATCCTGAAATCCCTTGGCCTACGTCACCGGGGTGTGAACATCATCTCTTGTCCATCCTGCGCGCGGCAAGGCTTTGACGTTATCAAAACGGTCGAGATGCTCGAAAAGCGGCTTGAACATATCAAGACCCCGATGAGCCTGTCGATCATCGGATGTGTGGTCAATGGCCCTGGCGAGGCCCTGATGACAGATGTTGGCTGGACCGGCGGTGGGGCAGGGTCGGGCATGGTCTATCTGAGCGGATCACAGAGCCACAAGATGGACAATGACAGCATGGTCGAACACATCGTCGAACAGGTTGAAGCCAAGGCAGCCGAGCTTGAAGCTGAAGCCTTGGCAGCTGAACAGGCGGCCGAATAAGGTTCGTCCGTCAGATTTTCGGTATTTAAGGACAAAAGAAGCCATTAACCATGCATTAAGGTTAACGGCTTTTTCTCTGCAGATTGTTGCAACATGCTTTTGTCCGAGGCCAATGCGCCTTAAAGATGCCGCTTCGCTTTTTCCAAATATCCTCGCCGAAGGCATCCACCGTCGCCAGTCGTGCTGCGTTTCGATCAGTTCGCCGTGCGTTTCTCATCAACGAGCGCCATCATCTGCGCCAGCGGAACGTAGCCGCGTAGCATCTGGTCTTGCAGCACAAAACTGGGCGTTCCATTGATTTGCAGCCGCTGTGCCAATGCGCGGTTCTCGGCGATCACAGTCTGCACCTCATCGCTGAGCATATGCGGCATGATCGTTCCGGTATCTAGACCAAGTTCCTGGCCCAGACGATCCAAGCTTTCCGGCGTGATATCTGCACGCATCGTAATCAGGGCGTTGTTGACTTTTTGATACGCCTCCGGGCCTAGCTTTTGCAGCGTTGCGATGGCAAATTGCGAGGCCATCACTGATGCTTCCCCAAGGATCGGAAACTCCTTGGTAATCAATTTGATATTGCCGTCGGTGTCGACCAGTTCGGTCACTTCAGGATGTGCGCGGCGGCAAAAGCCACAGCGGTAGTCGATAAATTCCACCATTACTACATCGCCATCGGGATTGCCGCTGACCCATGAATGATCGTCATTAAAAATTGCGTCCGAATTGGTCGCGATCAGGTCCACATCGCCTTGTGCCTGGGCTTCTGCCTGACGTTCTTCCAGAACACCGATAGCCTCCATCAGCACTTGTGGGTTCTCCATCAGATAAGATCGGATCTCGGCCCGGAATGCCTGACGTTCAGCGTCGTTCATCGCCGAGACATCGAAAGCCGCTGTTTGGCTCGCGATAAGAGCAGCTGCAAGGCCTGTGAATAGGGTGCGTTTCATTGAAAAGTCCTCTCATCGCTTTGTGCTTTGCGCCGCAAAGATCATATCCTGTGCACGCTGCCAAGAGGCCGATCCGCGCGGCAACAGCCCTTCGGCGCGTTTGGCGTGCACAGAGGCATCTTTCAGCCGACCCGACAGCGCATAACGCTCTGCCGTTGTCAGGGAGGCCATGCCGTTATTGCCCGCTTTGGCGTAGGCCTGCGCCAGATCGCGCAACATCCGTGGGTTCAGCGCATCGCGTTGGCGCGATTTTTCAAGTGCTTGCAAGGCCTGTCTGTTGCCATCGCTGGAATTGAGCGCGAGCAACGCGCGCCCGTAGCCTGCAAGGATCAAGGGCTCGTTCGGGGCCAGTTGCACTGCGCGGCCATAGGCATTTACTGCGGTGCGAAAATCACGGTTTTCAAGATGGATTTGCCCGCGTAGTTCATGGACATACGGGTTGTTGGGTCGCGCTTGTGCCAGAGCATTGATGTTTGAGAACGCGCGTCGTTTGTCGGGTTTACGGTGATAGGCGACCGCTTTGCGCATCAATGCATTGGCGGATGTATCGTTCTTCTTGACGCGGTTCAACGTCCAGCCCGGGGCCCGCAAAAACGCGCTGAGCTTGCCTTGAACCTGTGAGAACCAAGCCTGCGCCCGTGGGTCTTCACGCGCATTTCCGGCGTAAGCAGCTGCAGCGCCCTGCATCGCGCGGATGCGGTCGCGGGTCAGTGGGTGGGTGCGCGTGTAAGGGTCTTGGCGGCTGACCGACAAGGCTTCTTGCCCGCGAAAGATGTTCAGCACGTCAACGGCGGCAGATGGATCAACGCCCGCCCGCGCCATGTAGCGTGCGGCGGATTGATCGGCAGCCGCTTCTTCAGCCCGGGTATGCGCAAAAAACAATCGCTTTGCCGTTTCCTGCGATCCAATGGCAAGACCTGCGCCTGCGCGTGGGTTCGCAGCCCCCGCCGCAAGCGAGACTGCCAACCCGATCAAAGCCCCGCGACGGGCTGCTTTCATATTTGCCATGCGCCGGGTGAGATGACCGTTTGCGATATGGGCTGCCTCGTGGGCGATCACGGCTTGCAATTCTTCGACCCGGTTCATCCGCAGCACCAAGCCGGTATGGATGAAGATATGATTGGGATCGGCCACAAACGCATTCAATGAGCTGTCGTTAAGCAGCAGCACTTTGACTTGTGCGGGTGACAGGCCTGCGGCATTCAAAATCGGTGCTGAGATTTCGCGCAAGCCGCGCTCGATCTCGGCGTCGCGGATCAGGCCTTGGGCTTTGGCGGGCAGAGCGCTCCACAGCGCCATTGCTGCTGCCAATGCGATGACAAGCAGGGTATCGGCCATTGACGGGCGGGGTCTGGCTTGAAAGAACCTCATGGACCAGCAGCTTAGGGACAACGATGCGGAACTCAAGACGCGGCAACGTCGATCCTTTCATTGTGATGGACGTTATGGAGGACGCAAGGCGCGCCGAAGAGGCCGGGCGCCACATCATCCACATGGAAGTCGGCCAACCTGGAACCCCAGCGCCCAAAGGGGCGCGGGACGGATTGGCCGCCGCGATGCAGACAGGTCAACTGGGCTACACAGTGGCGTTGGGGCTGCCTGAATTGCGCGCGCGCATCGCGCGGCTTTATGCCGATTGGTACGGCGTCGATCTGGATCCCGCACGCGTTGTCATCACCCCCGGTTCATCGGGAGGGTTCATTCTGGCATTCACGGCGCTTTTTGACGGCGGTGAAAAGGTGGCCATCGGTGCGCCTGGCTATCCAAGCTATCGCCAGATTCTGCGGGCGCTGGATCTGGAACCTGTCGTTGTGCAAACCTCGCAGTCTGCGCGGTTGCAACCAACACCAGCAGATCTGGGGGATGTCGATTTTCAAGGGCTGATGGTTGCCTCACCGGCAAACCCCTCGGGCACCATGCTGGGCAAGCCTGAATTAGCCGCATTAATCAAATGCGCACAGGATCGCGACGCGGCCTTTATCAGCGACGAGATTTACCACGGCATCGAATACGAGGCCAAAGCCGTCTCGGCGCTTGAGATCAGCGATGATGTCTATGTCATCAATTCCTTTTCGAAGTACTTTTCGATGACGGGGTGGCGCGTGGGCTGGATGGTGGTGCCTCCAGAGCATGTCCGCACGATCGAGCGTTTGGCCCAGAACATGTTCATCTGCGCGCCGCATGCAGCCCAGATTGCTGCGCTTCACGCGATGGAGTGTGAGGACGAGCTCACCGCCAATCTTGAGATTTATACCAGAAATCGCCGTCTGATGATCGACGGCTTGCCTGATGCCGGATTTGACCGGATCGCGCCGCCGGACGGGGCGTTTTATGTTTATGCCGATGTCAGCCATCTGACTGATGACAGCCGTGCTTTTGCTGCGGAAATTCTTGAAAAGGCGGGGGTTGCGGTGACGCCGGGGCTTGATTTCGATGCCAAGCGGGGCGCCGGGACATTGCGATTTTCCTATGCGCGCAGCACAGAAGATATCCGCGACGGGCTGGCCCGGTTGAAAGCCTTTATGGCGGCGCGCGGCTGATCGACAGGGCCGTGCAAATCCGCTAGATTGTCGACAACAAAAACAGGATCGAGCAGGTACATGATCCGAATACTCGCATTTCTTGGTGCGCTCGTTTGGGCGCAGATCGCTGTGGCGCAAGGCTTTGGTGGTTTGGCGCGCGTGGATGTCGCCCAAAGCCAGGTCAAAGACCGTGGCGGCGATGTCCTGGTCGAACTGCATTTGAGCCAAGCCGTGCCATACCGCGTTTTCACCGTTGATGATCCGCCACGTCTCGTGATGGATTTTCGCGAGGTTTTGTTCGATGGCGTTCGCAATGAGGTCTTTGTGAATTCCGATGGCGTGTCGGATGCCCGGTTTGGACCGTTTCGCCCCGGTTGGTCGCGTATGGTTTTGGATCTGACGGGGCCTTGGGCTGTCTATGAGGCTGGCATGATCGTCTCTGAAGAGGATGCCAGCGGGGTGTTGCGCGTTCGGTTGAAAGAGGTTTCTGCCGAAAGTTTTGCAGCCCAGGCAGGGGCCGCGACCACGCCGGAATGGGCGCTCGCGCCGGATTTGCCGCAAACGCCTGTCGCCAAGCAACGCCAACAGGGGGATCGCCCGGTGATTGTGTTGCTGGATCCGGGGCATGGCGGGATTGATCCGGGTGCGCAACGCAATGGGGTCAGTGAGGCTGTGCTGATGCTGACCTTTGCGCGTGAGTTGAAAGAGGCGCTGCTGCGCGCTGGCAATTTCGATGTGCGTTTTACCCGTGATGAAGATGTGTTTGTCCCTTTGGAGACCCGCGTTGCGATGGCGCATCGGGTGAAAGCCGATCTGTTCATTTCGTTGCATGCCGACACCGTGGCAGAGGGTGTCGCAACAGGGGCCACGATTTACACCCTTGCGGAGGACGCTAGCGATGCGGCTTCGGCGCAACTGGCTGAACGACATGATCGATCTGATCTGTTGGCAGGTATTGATCTGACCCGGCAAGGCGATGAGATTGCCACGATCCTGATGGAGCTGGCGCGCCTCGAGACAACGCCCCGCACCGACCGTCTGGCGGACACCCTGGTGCGGGAGCTGCGTAATGCGGTGGGCAAGATCAACAATCGCCCGCGTCGGCAGGCTGCGTTTTCGGTGCTCAAAGCCCCCGATATACCCTCCGTGTTGATCGAGTTGGGCTTCATGTCCAGTCCGTCGGATTTCGAGAATCTGATTGACCCGGATTGGCGCGCGCAAGCGGCGCAGGGGATCACAGCTGCGTTGGTGGATTGGGTTGTGGCCGACGCAGCGGAGGCGCGGTTGATCCGGCAGTGAGGTTTGCAAGGATTTGCGCTTTGGCTGCGCCAAATCGCGATGCTGGGGGCTTTGCCCCCAGACCCCCAGGATATTTTTAAAAAGCGAAATCCTTGCGTTTGCGTATTTGCCAGATGGTGTGGCCGCGAAAGACGGTGCTTTCGGGAAGGAAGGCAACCTCGTCCCAGCCGTGGGTGGCAAAGAGAGCGCGGTAACCCGCGGGCGACAGGCTGGCGTGATAGACCGGTTCGCCCTCAACCTCGCCTGTGTCTTCGCCGGCGTCAGGTCCGCTTGTGAACACCAATGACGCACCCCTTTTGGCATGTGCTGAAAAGCAGGCAAATGCTTTGGCCTGATCCGCTGGGCTGAGGTGAAAAAACGAGTTGAACGCGATCAACCCGTCAAATTTCTCGCCAAGATCAAAGGCCCGCATGTCCGCATGCAGGACCGTCGCCTCGGGAACATTTTCGCGACAGATCGCGACCATGCCGTGCGCGCCATCCAAAGCGGTCACCTCTGCACCCTGATCCACAAGGTAGCGTGCGATGGGCAGGCCGCCGCCGCAGCCGATATCCAGCAGGCACGGCCCGGGCGCCGTCTGTTGCAGCCAATCCAGCAGCGGCTTTTCCCACAGCGTGCGATTGCGCTTGGCAGTAAAGGCCCGACCGACCTTTTCATAGGTGGGCAGGATGTCATCAGGCGTCATAGGGGTAAGCTTACGATCAAGGGGTGCAGGTGGGCAAGAAACCGCAGGCGATCACGTCTTCTCGTTTTGACGGCTCACGCGCGCGCGCGTATATGAGGGGCAATCAAACCAAAGGTGCAGGCGCGTGATACGGTTTATCTTAGGCTTCTTCGGAGCGATCTTTTCGTGGGTCACGCTTGGCGCACTTTTTGGGGCGCTGACCCTAGGTGCGATCTTCTGGATGTATGGCCGCGATCTGCCCAGCCATGAGAGCCTTGCCCAATATACGCCGCCGACGATCAGCCGGATTTATTCGGGAGAGGGGCGCATCATTGACGAGTTCGCAAAGGAACGCCGCCTATTTGCAGCGTCCGAGGAGATTCCGGATCTGGTGAAGCATGCGTTCATTTCGGCCGAGGATAAGAACTTTTACCAGCATCAGGGCTATGATGCGCGCGGCATGGTGTCGGCGTTGATCGATGCGGTTCGTTCGCGCGGAGAAAACGTGCGTGGGGCTTCGACGATCACGCAGCAAGTGATGAAGAACTTCCTGCTGTCTGGTGACCGCTCTGTCGAGCGCAAGATCAAGGAACTTATCCTTGCAACCCGGATCGAGAACACGCTGGATAAGGACCAGATCCTTGAGCTTTATCTGAACGAGATTTTCCTTGGCCAGAACAGCTATGGGGTAGCTGCGGCCTCGCAGACTTATTTCAACAAACCACTTGCCGGGTTGGCCGCACATGAGGCGGCTTATCTTGCGGCCTTGCCCAAAGCGCCCTCTACCTATCATCCGGTCCGCCAGCTGGAACGGGCCACGCAGCGGCGCAATTTCGTGCTGCGCGAGATGCGCGAGAATGGCTACCTGACGGAGCCAGAATATGAGGCGGCCAAAGCCGAACCGCTGGCGACTGTTCAGAATGGTGACTATGAGGGCTTCAAGCAGGCCCTGCCACCGCGCGATTATTTTACCGACGAAATTCGTCGTCAGCTAAGCAATGATTTTGGCGAGGATGAGTTCTTTTCCGGCGGCATGACGGTGCGCGCCACGATTGATCCTGAAATGCAAGGTGTTGCGGCCAATTCGCTGCGTCTTGCCCTTGAGCAATACGACCGCAGCCGAGGTATCTGGCGCGGCACAGGGGAGACCTTGCAGCCCGAGGTTCTTAATGACGAGGCGCTGTGGCGCGCAGCGCTCCAGAATATCCGCGTTGCGCGCGATATCGATCTGGAAAGCAAATGGCATCCAGCCGTTGTGCTTGAAATCGGCGAGAGCGATGCGCGGATCGGGATCGAGGGTGTTGCGGATGATGAAGATGGTCATTTCATACCCGCGAACGATGTCAAATGGGCGCGCAAGCTGAACCGCGACGGTTCGCTGGGCGGTCAGGCGCAGGTCGCGGGCGATCTGCTGGAGGTCGGCGAGGTTGTGCATGTCCGCCGGATGACCAGCGACGAGGATGGCAGTTTTATACGCTGGACGTTGCGCCAGGTGCCCGAGGTCCAGGGCGGCTTTGTCGCGATGGACGTGGACACGGGCCGTGTGATCGCGATGCAGGGCGGGTTCAGCTACCAGCACTCGGTCTTTAATCGCGCCACGCAAGCACTGCGTCAGCCCGGTTCTGCTTTCAAGCCGTTCGTCTATGCGGCTGCGTTGGACTCAGGTTACACGCCAGCGACCATCGTTGTGGATGCGCCGATCGAGCTCAACACACCGCAAGGTTTGTGGCGGCCGAAGAACTATTCGAACCGCTTTTACGGGCCAACGCCGCTGCGCACCGGGATCGAGCAATCTCGAAATCTGATGACCATTCGTCTGGCCGAAGAGGTTGGGATGGATGTTGTCGCCGATTATGCAGAGCGCTTTGGGGTCTACGACCGCATGAGCCGGTTCCTGTCAAACGCGCTTGGTGCCGAAGAGAGCACTCTTTACAATGTCGTTGCGGCGTATGCCATGTTTGCCAATGGCGGCGAGCGGGTCCAACCAACTCTGGTCGACCGGGTGCAGGATCGCTATGGCAAAACGATTTTCCGCCATGACACACGCGCCTGCGAGGATTGCCGGGTTGCCTCCCTTGATCCGGGCTTTGCGCCGCGCATCATCTCGGACCGGGAGCGCGTGATAAACGCCATCACGGCCTACCAACTGACCTCGATGATGCAGGGTGTGGTTGATCGCGGCACGGCGGCACGTACGGTCAATCTTCCGGTGCCCACAGCGGGCAAGACGGGAACAACAAACGACGCCAAGGATGTTTGGTTCGTGGGCTTTACCAGCAACATCGTGGCGGGTTGCTATATCGGCTACGACCAGCCGCGCACGCTGGGCCGGGGTGCCTCGGGGGGCGGCATGTGTGGCCCGGTCTTCAACCGGTTCATGCTGGAGGCCGCGCAGAAATACGGCGGCGGTGAATTCGAAGTGCCCCCGGGTGGCCGCTTTATCAAGATCGATCGCTTTACGGGCGCGCGTCTGTCGGACGAAGCTTTTGGCGAGAATGTCGTGGCCGAATACTTCCGCGATGGCGAAGAGCCGATCTTTGGCATCACCTTTGATGGAGGCTTTGCGATGGCCGCGGATCTGCCCCTATTCGGACGTGGCGAGGGCGACGCGATCCGCGAGGTGACGACCTCAACAGGTGAAAAGGCGCGCGTCGCGCCAAAGGCCAGTTTTGGCACGCTCAGTTCAGGCGGATTGTACTGACCGCTTGCCCGTGCGGGCGGGCGTTGTTACATCCTCACTCTGACATACAGGAACGGATGGGCTTATGCGGGCTGAGGCGCAAAACGCTGTTGAGGCAATCGAAAAATCGTTGACGCTTTTGCGCCAGCGCATGGATTGGGACACGGCCGAACATCGCCTTGAGGAATTCAACGCGATGACCGAAGATCCGGATCTGTGGAATAATCCTGAAAAGGCGCAAAAGCTGATGCGCGAGCGTCAGACGCTTGTCGATGCCGTTGCCAGCTACAAAGCGCTGAGCCAGGAGCTGTCTGACAACGTCGAATTGATCGAACTTGGCGAGATGGAGGACGATGCCGATGTCGTTACCGAAGCCGAAGAGGCGCTGAAAGCGCTGGTCGCCAAAGCTGCGGAACAAGAGCTCGAGGCGCTTTTGAACGGTGAGGCGGATAGCAACGACACCTTCCTTGAGATCAACTCCGGGGCAGGGGGCACGGAAAGCTGCGACTGGGCCTCGATGCTGGCGCGCATGTATGTGCGCTGGGCCGAAAAAAAGGGCTACAAGGTCGAGTTGCAGTCCCAAAGCCCCGGCGAAGAGGCGGGGATCAAATCTGCAGCCTACAAGATCAGCGGTCACAATGCTTATGGCTGGCTGAAATCGGAAAGCGGTGTGCACCGGCTCGTGCGCATCTCGCCTTATGACAGTGCCGCGCGGCGGCATACCTCGTTCAGTTCGGTCTGGGTCTACCCGGTCGTCGACGACAATATCGAGATTGAGGTGAACCCCGCCGATATTCGCATCGACACCTACCGCTCATCCGGGGCAGGGGGTCAGCACGTGAACACAACGGATTCCGCCGTGCGGATCACGCATGAGCCGACAGGCATTGTTGTGACAAGCTCAGAGAAATCCCAGCACCAGAACCGCGACATCGCGATGAAGGCGCTGAAATCGCGGCTTTATCAGATGGAGCTGGACCGCCGGAACGCCGCCATCAACGAGGCGCATGAGAGCAAAGGTGATGCGGGCTGGGGCAACCAGATCCGATCTTACGTCCTGCAGCCCTATCAGATGGTCAAAGATCTGCGCACGAACGAGGAAACCTCGGACACGAGCGGCGTTTTGGACGGCGACCTGGACAAGTTCATGGCCGCAACGCTTGCGCAGGACGTGGCGGGCAAGAGCCGGGCTGAGGCCAACGCCGAAGAGTAAGACAAACCTCCGAAGTGTTTTCGGAGCATGGTCATAGTGTTGCCAGAATTCTTTTGCAAAACATCCATGGGTTGAATTGCACATGGAGGCCGTATGGACCGCTGGCTATACTTAATCGTCCTGCGGATCATTGGTCTGACGGCATGTTTCGCCCCGCTCATGTTCTTGATCGTTGGCTACAACATCCCGATCGGTGGATCGGCCGGGCCGATCCCATATGTTCTCCCTGCGACATTCGGTATGGGATTGGTGCTGCTAATTCCGCGGTTCACGCCCAAGGTCATCGCCGCTCCAGAAGGTATCTTATCGATCATTGCTCTGATCGCACTTGTTTTAGTCGGTCATGTTGGCATCCACATGTCGTATATGACTCTGACGCTCGCGACCGAGCAAGCCCTTGATATTGCCCAAGGCGAATTCAAAATGTGGTTGAATATCAGCAACCTGTCTGCGGCTTTGCTAAAATTCCTGCTAGTTCTTGGTCTTTTTCACATATTTACTGACAATACGCCAAAGAGACGGCGGCGAATGCCTATTCCGAATGGTCTCCGCCCGGATCAAAGTGACATTCGGGCACTTCGGAAGTCTCGAACGTAAGAGTTGACGCGACACTCGGCCCCTTGCTCGAAAACGCCGGCGTCGCCTAGGCTCTGTGAAGACGACGGAGCCAGCCATGCAAGACGCCATCTACAAAAGCCCACCTCTGGGCGTGCCCGACCTACGCCCTGTGACAGGTGTCATACTGCGCAACGCTGTGCGCCGCGGCTGGCAAGACTTCATGGCCGCGCCCGTCTTTGGGCTCTTCTTTGCAAGTATCTACGTGCTTGCGGGACTCATCATGCTTTATGTGACGCGGATCACGGGACAGGCCTATTGGTTGATCTTCGCAGCCATTGGCTTCCCGCTGATCGGCCCTTTCGCGGCTGTGGGCCTTTATGAGGTGAGCCGCCGTCTGGAGGAAGACCGCCCCCTCGACTGGCGCGGTATTCTTGGGGTGGTCGCCTATCAGCGCAACCGGCAACTTCCGTCGATCTGTGCCATCATCATCATGGTCTTTCTCTTCTGGTTCTTCATTGCCCACATGATCTTTGCGCTGTTTCTGGGGCTTTCGACGATGACCAATATCTCGTCGTCATATGAGGTCTATCAGACGTCAAATGGATTGATGATGCTGGCTGTTGGCACGGCCGTCGGCGCCGCCCTCTCGGCGCTTCTTTTTGCGATTACGGTTATCTCGCTGCCCTTGTTGCTGGACCGCGAGGTCGATTTTGTCACTGCGATGATAACCAGCTTTGGTGTCGTGCTAAAAAATCCGGGTAACCTGTTTCTTTGGGGGCTGCTTATCGCTGTCGTGACACTTGTCTCGATGATCCCGCTGTTTCTTGGTCTGCTTGTCAGTCTGCCGCTTTTTGGGCATGCGACCTGGCACTTATACCGACAAATCTCCTCCGAATAATCACTCAGCTGTCGCCATTCTGAAACGAAAAAACGCCGCCTCGAAAGAGACGGCGTTCGAAATCTTGAGCTGACAAAGCTTACCCTTTGGGCGCTTCTGCCTTGGGTGCTGTTTTCGGTGCGCCAGAGTTCAGCGGATCGTCCTGACGCTGCACAGAGCCTTCGAAATGCGCGCCGCTTTCGATGGCGATTGTCTTGTGGATGATGTCACCCTCAACACGTGCACTTGATGTCAGGCGGACTTTCAAGCCGCGCACGCGACCGACAACGCGACCGTTTACCACAACATCATCGGCAATGCATTCGCCGCGAACGGTGGCACCTTCGCCAACGGTCAGCAGATGCGCCCGGATGTCGCCGTCGACCTGACCTTCGATCTGGATATCGCCTGAGGTCTTGAGGTTACCCGTCACCGTCAGATCAGACGATAACACGGATGCAGGCGGCTTTGCCTTGGGGGCAGAGGCCTGAAACTCTTTCTTAGGGGCGCTTTTCGGAGCGTCAGCCTTTGCAGGCGTTGCTGCGTCTGTCGGCGCGCCGGGGGCGGGGTCGTTGATTTTGCTTTTAGAAAACATCGTTCGCTGCCTTGATAAATGTCATCGGATTGACTGGTTTGCCGCCTACACGCACTTCGTAATGCAGGTGCACACCCGTCACTCGTCCAGAAGCTCCCATATCACCGATGCGATCCCCACGCGAGACCCTTTGGCCCACTTTTACGCGAAGTCTGGACAAATGCGCGTAGCGTGTTTCGATCCCGAACTCATGTTGTATCTTGACCAGCCGACCATACCCCGATGACCAGCCCGCGTGAACCACAACGCCATCCGCAGTCGAATACAGCGGAGTTCCGCTGCTTGCCGCGAAATCAACGCCGTTGTGCATGCGACGACCCCCAGTTTTGGGATCACGCCTGTAGCCAAACCCGCTGGTAAACCGGAAGGCAGATTTCACAGGCGTTGCAAAGGGCGCCTTTTGGGCGGCAATGCGGTATAGGTTCAATTGATCCATCTGTTCGATGATGCGATTGGCGCGGGCACTGTCGGCATCCGGCTCAAACCCCATCGACGAAAAGTTAAGCGGTGTCAGCGGGCCACCTTGACCCGAATAGCCGCGCCGTACCTGATTGAGCATGCTTTCGGTATTCATCCCCGCTGCCCGGAACATCTTGTCGAGTGGTTTGACCGAAACAGTCATAGCATCTTCAAGCTGGCGAAAAATCTCGTCGTTGCGCTTTTCCATCTCGGCAAGCCGATCAGTCAGCGCTTCTGCCTGCTCAAGCGCATCAGCAGCGTTATCGATGGTGTTGTCCCGCTCGCTTGCGGTGTCTTCCAGAACCGATGACAGCAGCGCAACCGTCGCCTCCATCTCGGAGCTGTTCACAGAGCTTGTGCCACCCTCGCCATTCTCCATGGCAGCCAACAGATCTTTGGCTTCTTCGCGGTAGCTGTCGCGTTCCTGCATGACATCGCGCAGGGTATTCTGGACAACTTCCAGACCAGTCTCGACCTCGCGGCGACGATCCTCGGATGCCAAAAGTTCGGACTGCATCACCGAAATCTGCTCAAGCGCGGAATTGAACCGTTCTTGGGCGGCCAGGGCTTCTTCGGCGCGCATGTGGCGTTCAGACGACAGGGCGTTTAGCCGCTCTTGATAGACCAATTGATCGCGCTTGGCCTGATCGCGAAAATTGCCGGCACCAATGCTGT
This sequence comes from uncultured Paracoccaceae bacterium, assembly GCA_937883775.1. Lineage (GTDB taxonomy): Bacteria > Pseudomonadota > Alphaproteobacteria > Rhodobacterales > Rhodobacteraceae > JAHTBL01. Next base: position 1,829 of record CAKZXZ010000106.1, on the reverse strand, counting down.
CCATCAACAAAATCGCCGTCGCGATAATGGTCCAGGCGACAAGCAATGAACTGCCTGCCAAACCAATCAGCTGTGTTTCCGGTTTGAGGCGGATGAATCGTGTTTCGGTATCGGAGCGCAAAAACAAGCGCTTTTCGGGCAACCGCTGCTCAAGCGCGCGGTGCAGTCTGTGTATCAGTCGCGTTTGCAAGATAACCGTCCCGTGACCCATCCCGATTTCACACCGCTCCGCTCCCCACGCGAGGCGTTGGAGAGGTGTTAGTGCACGGGCGAGTCTGCTGCAAGAAAAACGAGGATATTGTGGCAATTCACTGCCGTAACCCCGTGTAATCGGCGGGTTTTTGCCTATATGAACAAGTGTTCAACCTCTGGTTTAAACGCGCGCTTCGGCAAGCGGCCAGTAAAAGTCCGGGGGCAGGCCTGCATCGGCCCTTTTTTCCTCGTTGAAGGGCGGCTTGAGCGGGCCATGAAAGTAACGCCGCACAAGGTCGTGAAAGACTTCTTTCGGATCCAGATCATGACGTCCGCACAAAAAGTGAAACCACTTCGAGCCATAGGCAACATGGGCGACCTCTTCGGCGTAGATCACCTCAAGTGCGGCAACGGTGCCCTTGTCTTTGGCACTTTTGAAAATCTGGATCATGCCGGGCGTGACATCGAGCCCGCGCGCTTCCAGCACCATTGGCACAACAGCAAGACGGCCCATGATGTCCTCAGCGGTGTCTTCGGCAGCGCGCCACATTCCGGCATGTGCTGCCAAAGCGCCATAATAACTGCCATTTTCATCAAGACAGTCGCATATCAGGTTGAAATGCTTGGATTCTTCGTCGGCGGCTTTCACCCAGTCGTCATAAAACCCCATTGGTAATGTCGTTTCTGTGAACCGCCCAATCAGATCCCAATGCAAGTCTACGGCATTCAGCTCAATATGCGCGACCGCATGCAGGATCGCTTGGCGACCTTCTATCGATCCGGGCTTCCTGCGCGGCACATCTCGCGGATCCAGCAGTTCTGGCCTGGCCGGGCGGGATGGGCGCAGGGGCGGCGCGCCATGGCCGATCTCGACCGCATCCCCCGCTGCGCGCGCTGCAAACCACTCTGCCGCATAGCGCCGCGACAGCGCTGTCTTTTCAGCGCCGTCTGCGGTTTGCAACACATCGCAGGCCATTTCGGCCAGCGGCTTTAGCGAGGCTTGGCTCACAGGGCTTTGACCGCATCCAGTACCGCTTCGGCATGGCCGGGCACTTTGACCTTTCGCCAGACCTGCGCGACCTTGCCGGTGCCGTCGATCAAAAAGGTGGCGCGTTCAATGCCCATGTATTTTTTGCCGTACATGTTCTTTTCTACCCAGACGCCATAGCGTTCGCACACATCGCTGTGTTCGTCTGACACAAGCGCCACTTTCAATTCGTGCTTGGCGACAAACTTGTCGTGCTTGGCCACCGGATCCTTCGAGATTCCAAGGATGACCGCGCCCGCCGCTTCAAAGGCGGCCAGATGCTCAGTAAAGGCAATTGCTTCCTTTGTGCAGCCCGGCGTGTCGTCTTTTGGGTAGAAATACAAGACCACGGCCTTGGGTCGAAGCGCCGAGAGGGTAATCTCGCCGCCGCCATCGCGGGGCAGGGTGAAGTCCGGGGCAGCAGAGCCAATATCGGTCATGAGAGCGTGATCCTTTGTCCGTCAGTTATGGGTTTCGTTTTAGGGCCAGCCGCGCGAAGATAAAGGCATGAGCAGCACGTCCGAGGATAACGGGTCTGAACCAGATCCGACACCCGAAACGAAACCGCGTCGTCGAGGGCGGGGTGGGCTGATCGTCCTCATCAGCTTTG
>CAKZXZ010000105.1 GCA_937883775.1 uncultured Paracoccaceae bacterium | reverse complement strand
GCCGGGTGATCCATCAGGATCTCATCAACCTCCAGCGGGCTGATCTTCTCGCCACCACGGTTGATGATCTCTTTCAAGCGGCCCGTCAGACGCAGATAGCCTTCCTCGTCAAAGGCCCCCTGATCGCCAGTGCGGAACCACCGCGCGCCATCTGCTTCAAAGAAGGATTTCGCATTGGCGTCCGGATTGCCCTCATAGCCCGGCGTGACATTCGGGCCAGAGATCACAATCTCGCCCACGCCGTCCACCAACCGATCTTCGGTTTCATCGGCGGTGCGCACCATCGGGCCGGCTTCCACGCCCACCGATCCGGGCTTCTGCGCGCGCGGCGGCAGCGGGTTCGATGCCATCTGATGCGCGGCTTCCGTCATGCCGTAGCCTTCGATCACCGGCGCGCCGAACGTCTCTTGCAGCGCGGCCATCACCTGCGGCGGCAGCGAGGCCGAGGACGACCGCAAGAAGCGCAACTTCGCCTCTTCGATGATGTCAGCGTTGCGCCCGGCCCGGCTCAGGATCGCCTGATGCATGGTCGGCACCGCCGTATACCAAGTGGGCTTCGCGTCCTTCATCCAGCCGAAAAAGCGCAAGGCATCAAATCCCGGCGCGCACCAGATCGAAGCTCCAGCCGACAGGGACGCAGACACCGCTGCCAAAAGTCCGTGGATGTGAAACAGCGGCATCACATTCATGCAGCGATCCGCCGCCGTTAACGCCAGCGAGTCGCGGATATGGCCAGCCGACGCGGCGATATTCGATTGAAGCAAAGGCACGATCTTGGGCCGCGACGTTGTTCCGGACGTGTGCAGGATCAACGCGATGTCGTCCTTGGTTGGTTGGTCGGTATCAGCGGATCCGCCACTTGGCGCATCCGCTTTCAGCGCAAACTGCCCGGCAGGCGCGCCCGCTGCGACCTGCGCGCGCAACACCGACAGGCCTTTGCCATGGGCCGCCGCCAGCGCCGGGCCGTCATAGCCCTCGGCCAGCACAATCGCCTTGGCGCCAAGGTCCTCCAGATAGAACTCATACTCATCCTGACGGTAAGCCGGGTTCAGCGGTGCCGTCGTGGCTGCTTGCGCAATCGTGACAAACGCCGTCGCCATCTCAGGGCCATTGGGCAGCACAATCGCCACCCGGTCGCCGCGCCCCACACCCACGCTGTGCAGTTGTGCGGCCACATCCGCTGCAAGGCTCCGCAGCCCACCGTAAGTGAGCCAATCGCGGTCCGGCGCACCGATGGCCAAAGCCTCGGCCGGATGATCTGCCAGCAGCGTCTTGAGTGTTGTCATCGGTCTCGTCCCTCTTTTGCGCCTCCGCTATTCTGCGGCAGCAACCCCGTCTTTAGGTGATTTCCTCAGATATTTCGCCAGCGGCAGCAAGAAGAAAAGCACAGCCAGCGCGATGAATGTCCCCGACAGCGGACGCTCGACAAAGGCCAGCACATTGCCTTGCTCGGCGATCAGGGTCTGGCGGAAGCTCTTTTCCATGAGCGGCCCCAACACCAGCGCCAGCACCAGCGGCGCCAGCGGATAATCCGCCTTGCGCAGCAGATAGCCCGCGATGCCAAAGCCCGCAATCAGCCAGACGTCGTGCATCTTCTGGCTGGGCGCAAAGCCGCCAACGATGCACAGCACCAGCACAATCGCGCAAAGCACCGTGAACGGCATCCGCAGCGCCCAAACGAAAAGCGGGATCAGCGCGAGGTTAATCAGCACCGCAGCCACATTCGCCGTATAAAGCGATGAAATCAGCCCCCAGACGAAATCGGGCTGCTCGATAAACAGCATCGGCCCCGGCACCAGCCCCCACATGACCATACCGCCCAGCAGCAGCGCCGTGGTGGGCGAACCGGGAATGCCAAGCGTCAGCATCGGCAGCAGCGACCCTGTCGAGGCGGCGTTATTGGCCGTCTCGGGTGCCGCCACCCCTTCGATATTACCCTTGCCAAAACTGTCAGGCTTTTTCGAGGTCGAGCGTGCGATCCCATAGGCCATCAAGGACGCAGGCGTCGCCCCCGCCGCAGGCAGCATGCCAACGAAAAAGCCCAGGAAAGACCCGACGCTCATCGTTTTCCAAAGCCGGTTCATCTCGCGCAAGCCAGCGCGCAATTCTTTGAACGAAATCCGCGCAGGCGTGACGGATGGCGCGGATTTCGAGGTTTCGATCGTGTGCAGGACCTCGCCGATGCCATAAACGCCAATCGCAAGCACCAGAAAGCTGATGCCGGAATAAAATCCTGGCATATCGCCGAAAATCAGCCGCGGCTGACCCGAGATCAGATCAAGCCCCACGGTCGACAACACAAGTCCAAGGCAGATCATCACGATGGTTTTCAGCACATCATCGCCGCCCAGCCCCACGAAGGTGGTGAAAGCCAGCAAAACCAGCGCAAACTCTTCGGCCGGGCCGAATTTCAACGCAAGATCGGCCAGAGGAGCCGCAAAGACGGTAAACAAAATGACCGAGATTGTGCCCCCGATAAACGACGCCACCGCCGCCGCGATCAGCGCCAGCCCGGCCTTGCCCTGCTGCGCCATCGGGCGTCCGTCAAACGTGGTCGCCACCGCCGTCGATGCCCCCGGAATGCCCAGCAGGATAGAACTGACCGCCCCGCCATACATCGCGCCATAGTAAATCGCGGCCAACAAGATGATCGCCGAACTGGGCGGTACGATGAAGGTCAAAGGCAGCACAATCGCAACACCATTGACCGATCCCAAACCCGGCATCGCACCAATGAACAGCCCGGCGGTTACGCCCACCAAAACGATCATCAGGTTCAGCGGCGACAGCGATGTCGCAAAGCCGTCCATCAAAAGAGCGAACACATCCATCAGCGCGGCTCCTTAGAAAAACATCGCGTAAAGCGGCAGGAAAAGCGGCTCGGTGACGCCTTTGGGCAGCAAGATCTTCAGCGTGACTTCAAAGAAGAAGAACAAAAAGACCGGCGTGGCCGTGGCCAATGACACTGTCAGCACCCAGCCATGCCCGCCAAAGATCCGCAGATACCACAGCAAGAAGCCGATCAGCGCGACATATGTGCCCAGGTATTGCATCGCCGTGATGGTCACGATCAGCGCAACGCTCACAACAATGACAGACCGGATCATGTCAGGATCAAAAAAGGGCGTATCGTCGGGTTTGGTCCCGATAAAGCTGCGCACAAGGATTCCCGCCGAAGCAAGCAGCATCACCAGCGATAACCAGAATGGAAACGCGCCCCCACCGGGGCCCGAACTGCCCTCCCATCCGATGGGCAGAACCGTTGCGTGCCACATCAGATAGGCCGAAAATGCCATCAAAGAGGCCGCGATCACGCGGTCAGCTGTCAACATGAGGAACGCTCCCAGGGTCCGGTCAAAAACGGGCACGGCGGGGCAAGCCGCCGTGCCTTTTGGTTGCAGTCACCCAAGAGGGATCGTTAGGAGCCTGCAATCTCTCCCATCGACGTCAGAATGTCATTGTGACGCTGACGTTCTTCGAGGAAATAGGTCTGCAGCGCATCGCCGGTCAGCAGATCAGTCTGCAACGCCTTTTCAGACGCATAGGTCTGCCATTCTTCAGATGCGGCCAGCTTTTCAAACATCGCCGTATAATAAGCGACAGCCTCGGGCGGTGTGCCGGGAGGCGCCACAAACGACCGTTGCATCGTGTAGGTCATTGGATAGCCAAGCTCGGTCATGGTCGGCACGTCTGGGAAGACGGCGATCCGGTCTTCGGTAAAGGCTGCAATCGGGCGTGACTTGCCTGCCTGCCAAAAGCCCATCTGCTCGGAGGGGTTGTTCACGGTGCTGTCGATGTGACCACCCACAAGGTTCTTGGCCACGGTTCCGCCCCCTTTGAAGGGCACGTAGGTGTGCTTGATGCCGAACTCTTTCTCCAGCATCGCGGTGACAAGGCTGTCTTCCTGACCGGTGCCGGTGCCGCCCATTTTCCACTCGCCGCCCGCCGCCTTCACGGCAGCCACATAATCATCCAGCGTTTGGATGTCGCTGTCGGCGTTCACCCACAGAACGAACGTATCCAGAGCCATGCGCGCAATCGGCGTATACTCTTCGATATCTACGCCAATGTCAGTGCGCAGCGGCGTGGTGTAATAGCTGTTCAGCGTCGCCATGATCGTGTGCGCGTCGCCGTCCTTATCCTTGAGATAGCGCAACGCCTCAGCGCCCGATCCACCGCCTTTGTTCACAGGCAGGATGGGCATCGATGACAGGTTCTCTTTCTGAATGATCGACTGGAACAGGCGCGCCAGACGGTCCGCACCGCCGCCCTGCCCGGCCATGATGACCATCTCGACCGGCTTTTGCGGCTTCCAGTCGCTGGCGGTCGCCGGCAACGCAACTGTCATCGCTGCCGCAGCTGCAAGCCCCAAAGCGACACGGCGTGTGAACGAAACTGTCATGGATTGTCCTCCCTAGCATGACCAAGGTTGCAGCGGTTTTCCCACCCGAATGCGCAACCCTTGGGCAATAACATGACGTGGCCGTCAGAATTTTCACTAGAAATGGGGTTTGTGTGTAATAAATAAGATTTACACCACCGGAATGTGTAATGTTGTAAGGATCCGCGATGCGAAAGACCCTTGTCGGCCCCAGGCTCAGGCAGTTGCGTCGGGAGCATGGCCAGACCCAATCCGAAATGGCCGCTCAGCTCAGCATTTCGCCCGCCTATGTGAACCTGCTCGAAAATAACCAGCGCAGCCTGTCGGTGCAGGTGCTGATGGCGCTGACGGAAGGCTACGGGGTCGACTGGCGAGACCTTATCAATGACAATGATGTCACCCGGTTGGCCGATTTGCGCGCCGTCGTGCGCGACCCGATGTTTCCGGGTGACCGCCCTGATCTGCAGGAATTGCGCGCCGCGATTGACCACGCGCCCAAATTGGTCGACCGGTTTCTGCAGCTCTATCAAAGCCACCGCGCCGCCGTAGACCGATTCATGTCGCTCTCCGCGCAAGATGGCGAAGCCAGCCTCATCACCGTCTCGCCGGAAACCGCGATCCACGACTTCTTTCGCTCGAACGGCAACTATTTTGACGCGCTCGAACAGGCCGCCCTCGAGATCCGCTACGAGATGCCAAGCCCCGCCGACGACATCTACAGTGATCTCAAATCCCGCCTGCTCGAACGTCACGGGATCTCCACCTCGATCGCGCGGATCAGCGATATGCCCGACACGTTGCGCGACTATGATGCCGATAAATCGCATCTGACCCTGTCCGAAGCGCTCGATCATCCCAACCGCATGTTCCAGATGAGCCATGTTCTGTGCCTGCTGGAATGCAGCGCCGCCCTTGATGCTCTGCTCGAAGACAGCCAACTGCACGATCCCGCCGCCCGCGCCCGCTGCCGGGTTGAGCTGGCAAATTACTTTGCGGCGGCCCTGTTGATGCCCTACACGCAAATCCTGCATCTCGCGCAAGTCACACATTATGACGTGGACCGCATCGCCGCAGCCTTTGGCCTCAGCGTCGAACAGGTTTGTCACCGCCTGACAACGCTGCAACGCGACGGCGCGCGCGGCGTGCCGCTCTTCTTTTTAAGGATCGACAAGGCGGGCAATGTCACCAAGCGCTTCAACGCGACCGAATTTCAGCTTGCCGAACAAGGCGGCGCGTGCCCCGTCTGGAACATCCACCGCGCCTTTCGCGATCCCGGTATCATCGTGCCGCAATTTGTCGAAATGCCCGATGGGGGCCAGTTCTTCACCTTCTCGCGCACCACGGACCGCCCCGTCTTCTCGCGCCAGACACAGGATCGCCGGCTTGTCATCACTCTGGGCTGCGAACGCTCTCACGCGGCAAAAATCGGATACGCCAACGCATTTCGCATGGATCAGCCGAACCTCTTTGCGCCGATTGGCATCAACTGCCACCTTTGCCCGCGTCAAGCCTGTTCGCAACGCGCGCATCAGCCCTTGCATATGTCGCTGCCGATGGACACAAATCGGCGTGGCAACACCCGATACGAAAGCTGATCCGTGACCCCATATCTGACCCCGCTTGGCCCCGATGACCTGCGCGCCGAAGGCGTCCCCGCGCCCTGGACCTACGGCGTCAAAGATCGCGTCCGCTTTGGCGAAATCGACGCGCTCGAACATGTGAACAACACCGCCTATCTGCGCTGGTTCGAACAGTTTCGAACGCTTTATTTTCGCGATTACGGCATCTCCGATTACGGGCCCGACGCCCCTGTCATGGTGCTGCGCAAAGTCGAAGTAGACTACCTCGCCGAGCTGAAATTCAACGAAGATTACATCGTTGTCGGACGCTCCACACAGATGCGGCGCAGCTCGTGGATCATGGAATATGCCGTATATTCTGCGGGAAGCTTGCGAACTTCCTCAAAGGCCGTTCTGGTCTTGTTGGCCCAAGACGGCAGCGGCAAAATCGCGATCCCGGAGGATGTCAGATCAACATTAAAAATACGCGATAACACATTGGAAACATAATGTTTGTCGTAGACGATTACGATGTCAAAAACCGCACCAGTTGCGCAGTCGACGGATCCTTCGTCTCAACCGACACGTCACCGTTCAGCACAGGCGCCAGCGATGTCGCCAGCTCTTTGCCCAGTTCGACACCCCATTGATCGAACGAATTGATGCCCAAAATCACGCCTTCGACAAACACCCGATGCTCATAAAGCGCCACGATCTGGCCCAGCACGTAAGGCGTCAGCTTGGCATAGGCCAGCGTTGTGGACGGCCGATTGCCCGGAAACACCCGGTGGCGCGCCTGCCGTTCCAGCGCGTCACCGCTTAGCCCTTTAGCAGCCATCAATGCCCGCGCCTCATCCAGCGAACGCCCGCGCATCAGCGCCTCGGATTGGGCCAGACAATTGGCCATCAAAAGCTTATGATGATGCGCCAGATCAGGCTCATGCCCCTGCGCGGCAATCATGAACTCGCACGGGATCACCCGCGTGCCTTGGTGGATCAACTGATAGAATGCGTGCTGCCCGTTGGTGCCCGGCTCACCCCAAACCACCGGGCCAGAATGCACCGCCAGATCAGTGCCATCCATCGACACGCGCTTGCCGTTGCTCTCCATCTCAAGCTGCTGCAGATAGGCCGGCAAGCGGCTAAGCCGTTGATCGTAAGGTAAAACAGCGCGGGTCGCATGGCCACAAATCTGATTGTGCCACACCCCCACCAGCGCCAGCATGATCGGCATGTTTTCCAGCGGCGACGCCTCGCAGAAATGCCGATCCATCGCTTCGGCCCCGCGCAGGAACTCGCGGAAATTCTCTGGCCCAATGGCAATCATCAGGCTCAACCCGATGGGCCCCCACATCGAATAGCGCCCGCCGACCCAATCCTCAAACCCGAAAACACGGGACGCAGGAATGCCAAATGCGGCCGTCTTGTCCTCTGCGGTCGACACAGCCGCAAACTGCGCCCCTGGGTCGCCGCCACCGGCCACCATCCAGTCGCGCGCGGTTTGCGCGTTCGTCATCGTCTCAATCGTGGTAAACGTCTTGGAGGCGACGATGACCAATGTCGTCTTTGCATCCAGCCCCGCCAGCGTCTCTGCCACATGCGCCCCGTCGACATTCGAGACGAAATGACAGTGCGGCCCGTCATGATAAGGGCTCAGCGCCAGCGCCGCCATCGCGGGCCCCAGATCAGAGCCGCCGATGCCGATATTCACCACATCCGTGATCGCGCTGCCGCGCACGCCTCTGGCGAAATCTGCCATCCGCTCCAGCATGGCGCGCACGGGCTGCACCACATCGACACCGCCCACCAGAACCGGATCGCCCGTCAGGTTGCGCAGCGCGGTGTGCAACACGGCACGCCCTTCTGTTTCGTTGATCTTTTCGCCTGAAAACATTGCCTTGCGATGCGATGCTAAACTGGAATCTACCGTCAGCTTGACCAAAAGATCACGCGCGACGGCATCAATCTGTGTCTTGGAGTAATCAAACAGCAATCCGTCATGGCTTACCGAAAACGCCTCGGCCCGTGCGCTGTCAAACAGGTCAAGGATCGACACATCACCACGGGATGTTCGGTGCGTTTTCAGGGCTTCAAACATGCTTAAGTCTCCGCCCAATGTACGGTCGTGCCGGGCAGGATCGCCGCGACAGGCGCCTCAAGCGGCGACAAACCTTTCGCCCGCTCCAACGCTTCGCGCTTATCCGCGCCGGTGATGACCAGATGGCGCGACATCGCGCCTTTGAGCACCGGCATGGTGAACGTGATCCGTGGCTCAGGCGCGCCGTCCGCCCGCATCGGCAGCAAGACGGGTGCGTCTTCAGCCAGCCCATCGGCCAGCCGATCCGCGCCTGGAAACAGCGATGCGGTGTGCATATCCGCCCCCATCCCCAGCAACATGACCGAAATCGGCAGCTCCGGCGCGATCGCTTTCGTCAGTTGATCCAGCTTGTCTTCAGGCTGCGGCGCATCATCGTAAAGCGGCACATATTGCGCCTTCGCCGCACGCTCCACCAGCAACCGTTCCCGCAATAGCCGCGTGTTTGATCGCGCATCGTGTTCCGGCACCCAGCGCTCGTCCGTCAGCATGACATGCACGCGCTCCCAATCCAGATCAGCCGCACACATCACGTCAAAGATCGGCCCCGGCGTCGTCCCGCCCGGCACCGCGAAAGAGGCCCAGTCATGCTGCATCAAACAGCTGTTCAACTCGCCGACCAGCTTTTGCGCCAGATCGATCATCATCATCTCGACATCAGGGTATTCGATCAGGTTCATCGCCCCCTCCTATTCGCGGATATCGCGCCAGCGCCGCCCATCACGGTGCATCAGCATCAGCGCATCTTCAGGCCCCGAACTGCCCGTATCATAAGGGTCCGGCACGTCATTGCGGGCTTGCCAATCGGCGATGATCGGGTCGGTCCAGGCCCAGGCCGCCTCCACCTCGTCACCGCGCATGAACAGCGTCTGATTGCCCCGGATCACGTCCATGATAAGCCGTTCATAGGCATCCGGCACCTCTTCGGCTTCCGGCCCCAACGCCTCGGCAAAGGTCATGTCCAAAGGCACGTCCAAAAGGCGCATACCGCCCGGCCCCGGCTCCTTGATCGTCACATCCAGCGTCATCCCCTCATTGGGCTGCAGCTGGATCGTCAGCACGTTGCGATGCGTGCCTTGATCGGCGCCAAAGATCGAATGGGGCGCATCCTTGAACACCACCACAATCTCCGAAGACCGCGCCCGCAGCCGTTTGCCCGTCCGCAGATAAAACGGCGTGCCCGCCCATCGCCAGTTGGAAATGCCCAGCTTCATCGCAATGAAACTCTCGGTAAAGCTGCGCGGGTTTTCAGCATCCTCGCGGTAGCTTGGCGTGTCTTTCGTCTCGCTATACTGGCCCCGCACGATGTGGTGATGCGCCACCGGGTCAAGCGCGCGGATCACTTTCAGCTTTTCATCGCGCACCGCATCCGGGTCAAACTTCGAGGGCGGCTCCATCGCGATGAGACATAGCAATTGCATTAGATGGTTTTGCACCATATCGCGCATCGCGCCGGACTTGTCATAATAGCCCCCGCGCCCGCCAACGCCCACGGTTTCAGCCACGGTGATCTGGATATGATCGACATATTGGCTGTTCCAAAGCGGCTCGAACAGAACATTGCCGAACCGAACGGCCATCAGGTTCTGCACGGTTTCCTTGCCCAGATAATGGTCAATCCGGTAAATCTGGCTTTCGTCAAATGCGCTCACCAGCACATTGTTCAGCGCTTTGGCACTGTCCAGATCGCGCCCAAAGGGCTTTTCCACCACAATCCGGCTGTCCTCATCGGCCATCCCGTATTGATGCAGCCGCTCGGCCAGATCGCCAAAAAGCCCTGGCCCCACCGACATATAGAACGCCCGGATCAGCCCATCGCGCATCCGGTTTGCCAGCTCGTCCCAACCGCCCGTGCCACGCGCGTCAACGGGTACATAGCCCAGCCCGGCCACAAACGCAGCAACCTGCTCGCTGTCGGCGCGCGGAACAAATTCGGTGAGCGCCTCGCGCACGAACGCCTGATAACCCGCATCATCCAACTCGGACCGCGCCGCGCCGATAATCCGCGCATCCTCGGGCATTTGGCCTGCCACGTACCGCCGAAACAGCGCCGGCAGGATCTTGCGGCGCGCCAGATCGCCCGTGCCTCCGAAAATGACCAGATCGAAACGATCGACCGGAATGACGCGCGAAACCATGGGATGTCCTGCCGTTCAAATTCTGTTAGCGCTAACTTGCGCGCATGGTCTAACGTGACCATATCCGAAAGTCTAGCAGGCTCGCACAGCTTCACAATGGTGTCAGTCGCGCCGGACAGGCTTTTCATACTGCGCTGCAGCAGATACACCAATCGCACGTAAAAAGAGGTTCCGATGAAAGACTTATCGCTGCAGGCACTCGGCAAGTTCGAGGACCCTTTTACCACCGCCAAAGGCGAAACCCGCGCCTCTGTCGAACTGCGCAACCCCGAGACGCTTTGGTTCAACACTGGCACGCTGTGCAATATCGAATGCCTGAACTGCTATATCGAAAGCTCTCCCACCAATGACCGGCTGGTCTACATCACCACCGCCGAGGTCGAGGAGTACCTCGACCAGCTGGAAGATCGTGACTGGAACGTCCGCGAGATTGCCTTCACCGGTGGCGAGCCCTTCATGAACCCCGACATGATCGACATCACCCGCGCCTCTCTGGCGCGCGGCTATGACGTGCTGATCCTAACCAACGCCATGCGCCCGATGATGCGAAAAAAGATGCAGGCGGGCCTGCTCGAGCTGAACGCGGCCTATCCTGGCAAGCTGACCTTGCGCATCTCGATCGATCATTGGTCCGAGGAGCTGCATAACAAGGAACGCGGCAAAGGCAGTTTCGCGCTGATGATTAAAGGCATGGAATGGCTGCGCGACAACGGCTTCACAATGGCCGTCGCAGGCCGCACCGTCTGGGGCGAAAGCGAGGCCGATGGCCGCGCAGGCTATGCGGCTCTTTACGCCAAGCACGGTCTGAATATCGACGCTTTTCACCCCGGTATCACAACCCTTTTCCCCGAGATGGACGAAACCGTCGACGTCCCCGAAATCACGACCGCCTGCTGGGGCATTCTGAACAAATCCCCCGACAGCGTCATGTGCGCCTCCTCCCGCATGGTGGTCAAACGCAAGGGAGCAGAAAAACCCGCAGTGCTGGCCTGCACCTTGCTGCCCTACTCGGAAGAGTTCGAACTAGGCCACTCACTAGCCGAGGCCGAAGGATCGGTGCAACTCAACCACCCCCACTGCGC
>CAKZXZ010000104.1 GCA_937883775.1 uncultured Paracoccaceae bacterium | reverse complement strand
TTGTGGAACTGAGCGTTCCGGCGATGATCGTCGCCTTCATGATCGCCCTGCCCGTGCTGATCGCGCCCTTCCGCGCGCTTCTGGGCTTCCGCTCTGACACCTACCGCTCCGCCATCGGCTGGAAGCGGGTGCCGTATCTGTGGTTCGGCACGCTCTGGCAATTCGGTGGCCTTGCCATCATGCCGTTCTCGCTGCTGATCCTAGGGGGCGATTACGTCCAAGGCCCAAGCTGGGCCGGAGAGGTCGCCGCTGCTCTCGCCTTCCTGCTGACGGGCCTCGGCATGCACATGACGCAGACCGCGGGTCTCGCCCTTGCCGCCGACCGCGCGGACGAGGACACGCGGCCCCGCGTGGTTGCCCTGCTTTATGTGATGTTCCTGATCGGCATGGCGCTAGCGGCCATCATCATCGGTATATTGTTGCGTGATTTCAACGGTGTAAAGCTGGTTCAAGTGGTGCAGGGCACCGCCGTTGTCACCATCCTTCTGAACGTCGTCGCCCTGTGGAAGCAGGAAAAGATGTCGCCCATGACCAAAGCCGAACGCGAGGCCCCGCGCCCGCTGTTCCGCGACGCTTGGCGCGATTTCGCCTCTGGTGGTCAAGCCGGTCGCCTGCTGGTCGTCGTCTTCCTCGGCACCATGGCCTTCAACATGCAGGACGTCCTGCTTGAGCCTTACGGCGGCGAAATCCTGGGCCTGTCCGTCAGCGCCACAACGCTGCTGACCGCCGCTTGGGCCGGAGGCGCGATTGTCGCCTTCGCGCTCGCCGCGAAGTGGCTCACCGGCGGGCTGGACCCGCACCGCATGGCCGCACGCGGGCTGCTTGTCGGCCTTGGCGCGTTCTCTGCCGTTATTTTTGCCGCCCCCTTGGACAGCGCCGTGCTGTTCTTTGTGGGCGCAACCGCTATCGGGTTCGGTGGCGGCCTCTTTTCGGTCTCAACCCTGACCGCTGCGATGACCATGCCTGCCACTGGATTGGCAGGCCGGGGTCTGGCGCTGGGTGCCTGGGGGGCGGCGCAAGCCACCGCCGCCGGCATCTCGATCGCGCTTGGCGGCTTGATACGGGACCTCATGCAGGCAGCCGCCGCCAACGGGTCTTTGCCCGATGCGCTGTCCGACCCCGCAACCAGCTATTCGGTCGTCTACCACGTCGAGATTGGATTGCTGTTTGTTACCCTCGTGGCCCTTGGACCGCTCGTGCGTGTCCGGGGTCTATCTCACCAACCGCGGAAAGTCAGCAAACTCGGGCTTGCTGATTTCCCGACCTAAACCAGGAGAAACGAAATGGTTGGAGTTGAATTCTTTGGGCGCGTCGATTTGGCGAGCGTTGCGATTTGGGGCTTTTGGGTCTTCTTCGCGCTGCTGATCTACTATCTGCAAACCGAAAACATGCGCGAAGGCTATCCGCTGGAGAAGGACGAAGGCGGGCCTGCGCCAAACCAGGGCCCCTTCCCTCTGCCCTCGCCGAAAACCTTCAAGCTGCCCCATGGCCGCGGTGAAGTGACCGTGCCGGACATGCAGCCGGAAAACCGTGAACTCGCGCTTGAACGCACCAGCAATGCTGCCGGTTCTCCGTTTGAGCCGACAGGCAATCCGATGCTCGATGGCGTTGGTCCAGCAAGCTGGGCGCCGCGCCGCGACCTGCCGGAACTTGACGGCAAGGGCCATCCCAAGATCGTGCCGATGGCGAGCCTTGATACGTTCAGCGTTTCCGCTGGTAAGGATCCACGCGGTCTGGACGTTCAGGCCGGTGACGGCACCATCGTTGGCAAGATCAGCGATATGTGGATCGACGAGCCAGAGCAGTTCGTCCGCTATCTTGAGATCGAGCTGAACGCCGAGAATGGCGGCGGCAAGCGCCTTGTGCCGATCCAACTGACGAAAATTCGCTGGGACCGCGTGAAAGTACGCGCCCTGTTCGGCGGTCAATTCGCCGATATCCCTCAAACCAAATCTGCGACGCAAGTGACGATGCTCGAAGAGGAAAAGATCTGCGGCTATGTGGCCGGCGGAACGCTTTACGCCTCTGAGCTTCGTCAGGCGCCGCAGCTGTAAACGAAGGAGGTCGTGATGCACGACGATTTTGCCACCGAGCCTGTAAAAGGACTGCCCGAGAGGCCGCCCGAAGGCGAAGACATCCTATGGCAGGGGCGCCCCAAGACCTGGGCGCTGGCCCGTGACGCGCTCGCGCTTTACTGGGTGGCCGGTTATTTTGTCCTGCTGGCAGGGTGGCGGATCGTCGTGGGGGGCGCAGATGGCAGCTATGAGCTGTCGACAGCGACCCCGTATCTCATCCTCGGCGCATTGGCCTGCGCGATCCTTCTGGGCATCGCCTTCATGCAGGCCCGTGCCACCGTCTACATCATCACGTCCCGGCGTGTGTCGATGCGGATCGGTGCGGCGCTGATCCTTTACTACAACCTGCCGTTTACGCAGATCGGCAATGCCAATCTTGATCTGCGTCGCGATGGGACGGGCACAATTGCCCTTCAACTGATGGGCGATGACCGCCTGTCCTACATGATGACCTGGCCGCATGTCCGCCCGTGGCGGATGACCAGGACAGAACCCGCGCTCCGCTGCATCCCTGACGCAGCCAAGGTCTCAAAGATCCTGGCTGAAGCAGCGGAGACGCGGGTGTCTGTCCCGCAGGTTACACGCAACGCGCCCGCAGATGCGGCGGCCGTTGCAGCGGAGTGACTGCCATGACTGCTTTGACCCCCGAACAAAAACTGGCCGAGCGCGACAAGGAAATGATCCCGCTCGTCCTGATCCGCGCAATGTTTGCGCTGGCGCTGTTTTCACTGGCGTTGGTGGCTTATGCGCGCATCACCGACCGGCCTTTGGTCGGCGTGCCCCCCACTGGCGAAATCGTCGCCGAGACCGTTTTCACCTTTGAACATTTCCCCAGTGGAGAGGTTCATGTGATCGGCACCGACGGCGCTGTGCTGGCCTCGTCCCGCGATGATCGTTCCGGCTTCATCGAGGTGATCTGGCGGGTGCAGGAACGCGACCGCATGCTCGCCGCCTACGAGGGCGACGCCCTCATCAAGGTCGTACGCTTTGATACCGGTCGCGTCGCAATCATCGACACAGCCACCGCCAAACAAGTCGAACTGTCGGGCTATGGCGCCGACAACGTAGCAGCCTTCGCCAGCCTGCTACCGTAACCCAGAAAGGAACCGAAAGATGGGACTATTTACCCGAGAGAAAGAGACCGCGCCTTGCACGGTCGAAATAAGCCACAAGTTCGAAAGCCTGCATGCTCATGTGCGGTTCAACAACGGCGCCGTCGTCTATCCCGGTGACAGCGTTCTGGTCCACGGGGCCGAGATTATGGCCCCCTACGGCGAAATCGTCACCGAAGATCGCACCGCGACCATCACGCGGGCCTCAGGCCTTGAACGGCTCTGGACCCGCATGACCGGTGATTTCGAATTCATGGAGCTCTGCGAGTTCTCCTTCAGCGAAGAGGTGATGCTATGAACGTCCAATCTGAGCCCCGCAAGCACATGAACGGCAAATCCTCTCCTGTGTCGCTGCACGGCACAAACGAGAATATGACAAGCGAAAAGGCGACCGATGTCGCCATGCAGGACACCCTGCTGACCCCGCGCTTTTACACCACCGATTTCGACGAGATGGATGCGATTGACGTCTCTCCCGTCCGTGAAGATTGGGACAAGCTGATCGCGCAGATGGTGAGCGACCCGAACAAGGGCCACTTCAAGAAGAACGAAGACTGGGACCACGTCGATTGGGACGGGATGGAGCCTGAGCTGAAGAAAGAGTTCATCGACTTCCTGATCTCGTCGTGCACCGCCGAATTTTCGGGCTGTGTTCTGTATAAGGAAATGAAGCGCCGCGGTTCGAACAAGGATATCACGCAACTGTTCCAGCTGATGGCCCGTGACGAAGCTCGCCATGCCGGCTTCATCAACGACGCCCTGCGTGAGGCTGGTATTGCCGTGAACCTTGGCTTTCTGACACAGCAGAAGAAATACACCTATTTCCGGCCCAAGTTTATCTATTACGCGACCTACCTGTCGGAAAAGATCGGCTATGCCCGCTACATCACAATTTTCCGCCACCTTCAGGCGAACCCTGAACATCGCTTCCACCCCATTTTCAAATGGTTCGAAGAATGGTGCAACGACGAGTTCAGCCATGGTGAAGCCTTCGCCCTACTGATGAAGACCGACCCCAAGCTCACCAAGGGACACAACGTCTTGTGGATCAAGTTCTTCCTGACGGCGGTCTATTCGACGATGTATGTGCGCGATCACCAGCGCCCGGCTTTCCATGACGCGCTTGGCGTTGATCCCGACTGGTATGCCCATGAGGTTTTCACCAAGACCTCGAAACTGTCGCAGCAGATCTTCCCGATCACGCTGGATATCGAGCATCCTCGCTGGCAGCCAAACCTCGAACGCATGCAACGCGCCTCTGTCACAGTGGCAAAGGGCAAGCAACAAGGCGGTTTGGGTGGTCTCATCAAGCGCGGCATCGGCATGGCGCAAGCCACGCGGGCGTTCATCGCGCTTTATACGATCCCTGCAAACAAGCATGTCGTGCCCGCTACGACGCGCCTTGAGCCGGCCTATTGAACCGGGCCCCGCATAAAGGAGCAGGCCAGTGATGGCCTCTCCCTGGCTCGCCGCGATCGGCGCAATGTTCCTGTGGTGGTTCTCCACGGGCGCGATCCTGATGGTCGTGAAGCGCGCCGACCGGGGCGATAAATCGGCCCATGTGAACGCCACACTTTGGGGCCTGCCGTTCCTGGCACTTGGCATCGCGGCCACTGCGGCCTCGGTCCAAGGGGCAAGCGTGTTGAATGTCTATCTTGGCTTCATCGCCGCCCTTGCCATCTGGGGCTGGATCGAACTGGCCTTTCTGACCGGCATCATCACTGGCCCTGTGAAATCCCCCTGCCCTGCCGCGTTGCTGGGCCACAGCCGCTTCTGGCCCGCCTTCGGCACCGTCGCCTATCACGAACTGACGTTACTGGCGGGGCTCATCGCGATCTGGGTGGCCACCGCCGGCTCCGAGAACATGATCGCCGCTTGGACTTTCGCTGTCCTCTTTGCCGCGCGCATCTCGGCCAAGCTGAACCTCTTTTACGGCGTGCCGCGGATCAATACAGAGTTTCTGCCGAAACCGCTGGCCCATATGCCCAGCTATTTCCGCAATGATATCACCAACGGGCTGTTGCCCTTCTCGATCATGAGCCTGGGCTTTGTGACCGCGATCTTCCTGCAAGGCACTCTGACGGCTGAGGCCGCGACCGACCGCGTCGCACTCGCCTTGCTCACCGCCCTTCTGGGCCTCGCCCTCCTGGAGCATCTTCTGATGGTCCTGCCCCTGCCCGATGCGAAACTCTGGCGCTGGATGCTTCCGGCGCCGAAACCTGAATAAACTGCCAAGAAAGACAGCCACATGAAGTTCGACGCCATCTTCCAAGACCAACTCGACACTCTGAAACAGGAAGGCAACTACCGCTATTTCGCCGAGCTTGAGCGCCAATGTGGCAAGTTCCCCAAAGCCGCCAATCACTCCGACGGCGAGGCCCGCGACGTGACCGTCTGGTGCTCGAATGATTATCTCGGCATGGGCCACCACCCCGCCGTGATCGAGGCGATGACACGCACGGTCGAGGCTTGCGGCACAGGCGCGGGTGGCACGCGCAACATCTCTGGCACGAACATTCACCATCTGGCACTTGAGGCCGAACTGGCCGACCTGCATGGCAAGGAAGCCGCCCTCCTCTTCACATCCGGCTACGTGTCGAACTGGGCGGCTTTGTCGACCCTTGGCAGCCGCATCCCCAACGCGGTGATCCTGTCTGACAGCGAAAACCACGCCTCCATGATCGAAGGCATCCGCCATTCCCGCGCCGACAAGGTGATCTGGAAGCACAATGATGTCGAAGATCTCGACCGCAAGCTCGCCGCCTGTGGCGACCGCCCCAAGATCGTTGCGTTTGAGAGCGTCTATTCCATGGACGGCGACATCGCGCCTATCAAAGAAATCGTTGAGGTCGCCGAAAAGCACGGCGCGATGACTTATCTCGATGAGGTCCACGCCGTTGGCCTTTATGGCCCCCGCGGTGGCGGTATCTCGGAACGCGAAGGCATCGCCCACCGCATCGACCTGATCGAAGGCACGCTGGGCAAGGCCTATGGCTGCGTTGGCGGCTATATCACCGGCTCTGCCGCGCTTTGTGATTTCGTGCGCAGCTTTGCGTCCGGCTTTATCTTCACGACCGCCCTACCCCCGGCTGTTGCGGCGGCCGCAAAAGCCTCCATCGCGCATCTCAAGCAATCCGAGATGGAGCGCGCCCAGCAACGTCGCCAAGTCGCCCGCCTGCGCGCCGCCCTTGATCGCGAAGGCATCCCGCATCTGGAAAACGACAGCCACATCGTCCCTGTGATGATTAAAGATCCCGTCAAATGCCGTCAGCTTAGCGATATTCTGATGGCAGATTTCGGCATCTACGTGCAGCCGATCAACTATCCGACTGTCCCGAAAGGGACCGAGCGTTTGCGCTTTACGCCTTCGCCGCTGCACACCGATGCTGACATCGATCATCTGGTAAATGCGCTCAAGCAACTTTGGGTGCAATGCGCCTTGGCGCAGGCCGTCGCCTAGCCCGGACAGCTCGGCATAAATACGCTGAAACTGCGGGGAAATTCTGGCGTTTTTCCCCGATAGTTTCTTTTAAATACCGGCGTTTACGAGTGTTTTGGACCAAAGCGGACGCGATGTTGCAGTAAACTAAGGATCACACAAATGTCAGGCCTTGATCCGTGCCACTCAAGCGCTCACTTGTTAGATTGAAGCCATCCAAGAGGAGAAGCCATCCCATGAAATTGTTCTATTCCGCCGCAATTGCGGCCATGGCAGCCACCCCCGCTCTCGCAGAAGGCGATCCAGCCGCCGGAGAAGAGGCATTCAACCGCCAATGCGTCGCCTGTCATGTTGTCGTCGATGGCAACGGCGAAACGCTTGCAGGGCGCAACGCCAGAACCGGCCCTAACCTTTATGCGGTGTCGGGCCGACTGATCGGCTCGCTTGAAGACTTCCGTTATTCGAGTTCGCTGGCTTCCCTCGGCACCGAGCAAGAGATGACCTGGGATGAGGCAAGCTTTGTCGGCTACGTGCAGGATCCAACAGGCTGGCTGCGCGAAACGCTTGACGATCGCCGCGCCCGCGGGCGGATGGCATTCCAGGTCCGATCGGAAGAAGACGCGACCAACCTTTACGCCTATCTCGCATCTTTGGCCCCTGCCCCTGACGCAGAGGGCGAGGCCGAGACGATGGACGCCGAAGAAACCGAAACCACCGAAGAACCAGCAACGAACTAAGTCTTTCTTCGAAAGAAGTCAGGCCGCGCTGCGACAGCAGGGCGGCCTTTTTTTTTGCGCTGATTTGGATGACCACCCGGTTAAAAACTCAACAACCTTTGAAAAAAGCCCTTGGGGTTTTCAAAGATCACCGGAACGCCCAACCACTTGTTGATCTGCTGCGCCGTCTCATCAGGGGACATGTTGTCGTCAAAGGCCAAGGTGACAGGCACCCGTTCACCGTCTTGCGTTACCAACGACAAGCGCCGCCATGCCGTGGCGCCACCATGCCCGCTGGCCTCGGCATCTGCGTAATGAAGCGTGTCCATCGACAGGCGTCGTTTGCTCCACCCGGTCAGCGACCGGCGTTCGATCAGTACCTCACGCGCGCGACTATCAAGGGTCAGCCGCGTGGCTTGCCCGACTGCCCAGACAACACTCATGAAAAAGCACGACAGCAGAAACATCACGACCGTGTCATATCCGGGCGACGTCGCCGCGTCTTGCAACGTCCCATAGGCACAGATCCCCGATAACCAGAACGCCACCAAAGGCGTTCCCCAGGGCCGCGCCTCAACAATCAAAGCGGTTGGAGATTGGTGAATCACTTGCATGGCCACACTCTTTCTTGAAGATGTGGCGAAATCTAGACGATGAGCAAAATTTCGGTCACGCCCTCATCGACTGCCTGACAAGCGGCCTCGACCCGGCCCATCAAATGAGTGCTGACATAGGCTGCATGAAAGCGCGACGGCGCTTTGAGCGTCAACCGCCCCCCTGCCCTCTCGACCCGGCACAGCGCGCTTAACCAAGCGCCAAAGCTGCTTTGGTCTTCCTGATACAGGATCGCCTGCGCCAAGGCCCATTCGGTGCCGTCGCTCAGATCAGGGGCACGCACTGCGCCGGCTGTGGGCAGCGCCACAACCCGGTCCGGCTCTGGCGCGCCTTGCATGCGCAGCGCAAAGTCAGGACCGACCGCCTCCCATTGAGGCTTGGTCGCCCGAAGCACAGTCTCGAGCGCGATGCCATATTGCGTGACGCGCCCCCGTGCGCCTTGCCGTTTGACCACAAGCCAGCCCAGCCCACGCAGCTTTGCCATATCGCGCTTTACCGTGCGCTCATCCACAGACCAGAGCGCTGCAATTTCACGTTGGCCGACCGCCAACTCATCGCGTGCCCAATTGTAGCGCGCTGTCATCAACGTCGCGAAACGCAGCACCAGCCTCTGCTCATGCTTGCCACGCGCCAGGGCATAGGCCCCCAAAGCGGTTAAAATATCGTATTTCCGTGCAGACGCATTACGCCCAACGGGTTTCATCGCAAGCATGGCCTGCCCTCATTGATGCACAAAGATGTGCTGCCTCATATGCGGATTGATACCCGCTTCGCCGATCAAGTCAGCGTTATTCATTCATTGAGACTGATTTGCGTCCCAAAAGCCGATTCTGTCAAGCAGTGATCTGATTTGATCCCAAACCTGATCTAAAATGATCTGAAAAATAGGTATCATTGGTATTGGGGGACATCCTGAGTGACCCCTATTCTGCCGTTTCTGTCCCCCAATAGGCTGCGGTTCGCTTAAACCTGTCCCCCTAGATATAGCAAGGCTTTCGCAGATTTCTCAATCATTCCGAATCGTTAGCCTCTGCGGTTTCATGAGGTTTTGAAAGGAGCGTCACCGAAAGACAGCAATTGTGCGATGTCACCTTATTCGCTTTTGCACTTTTCGCAAATTCCGCGTAAATTCGTTTTCAACGATAATTAACGTCTTCGCGGAATTGTTCCCCGCGTGGAACAATGAGCAAAAGCAAAGCAGAAGACAGGCCATGTTTACCCACACCGATCTTAGCGCGCTTCAGGCCCGCTCCCTCAAGATGCAGGGCTATATCCGCCAGCAAACCTATTCCCCCGAACTTGAAAAGACGCTTCGCCGTTTCTCTAGCTGGGAGGTGGCCGAGCTGATCTTTCGTGTGAATCAATCCACGATGCGCGGACGTCTTGCGGCAGATCCCTCCCTGCCCCAGGGGTTGGTCGAAGAGGACGGCCGTCAGCGCTGGTATACACTTGAGGAAATCAACGAGCTGCGCCGCCGTCTCAAGATCAACCGCCAGTCGCTGCAGCCGCCGCGTCCCTCTGGCAAGCGTGCGATCCGCGCGGCGATTGCGAACTTCAAAGGCGGTGCGGGCAAGTCTACGGTAGCGCTGCATTTCGCCCACGCCGCCGCCCTTGATGGCTACCGCGTCTTGTGCGTGGATTTCGATCCGCAAGCGACGCTCAGCCATTCGATGGGCCTGTCTGACGTGGCAGAAGAGTTCACCGTCTGGGGTATCATGGCCCGTGACCTGATTAACGAGACCGAGCGGATGAACGCCACCATGCAAGGCGCTGAAAGCGGCACCGCCCTGCCCCAACGGCGCATCCCGGCGGCGATTACCGATATGGGTCTGGCCGATCTGCGCGTGACCGATTTCATCAAGCCCACCAGCTGGCCGACGATTGATTTGGTGCCCAGCTGTGCGAACGCCGCTTTCGTCGAATTCGCCTCTGCTCAATATCGCCATCTGAACCCAGAGTGGTCATTCTTCGCTGCCGTCTCGCGTTACCTCGATCAGCTGCCCGATGACGCTTACGACATGATTATCTTCGATTGTCCGCCCGCCATTGGCTACCAGTCTATGAATGCCGTCTTCGCGGCAGATGTTCTGTATATCCCCTCGGGCCCTGGGTACTGGGAGTATGACAGCACGACCAGTTTTATCGGGCAGCTGTCCGAAGCGCTTGAGGATCTGAGCCGTTTCTCCAATGTCGTCCCCGCAGGGACGATGAACTTGCCCAAAGCCTTTGCCGATCTTCGGTTTCTGCTCACCCGGTTTGAACCCAACAACGAATTGCACCGCGCGATGCAGGATGCTTTCGTTAAGGTTTTTGGCGACAGAGTGGCCGAACACCCCATCGAGATGACGCGCGCGGTTGAACAATCGGGCCGGTTCCTCAGCTCGATCTACGAAATTGATTACCGCGACATGACGCGGGAAACCTGGCGGCGTGCGCGTGGATCTTTTGATCGGGCATATGACGAGTTTCGGGGCAACCTGATCGCGGCCTGGGACAATCTGGAGGATAGACCATGAGCAAGAAGCGCCGCGTCTTCGACATCGATTTTGAGGCCGACACGTCCGAGCTGGAAACCAAATCCATTGGTTCCGAGCGCCGGGGACCAATGGCCTCTGCCATTGCGGAAAATGCGAATGCGATGGAGCAGCGTCAAAGTGCGGAAGCCGCCATTCGGGAAGAGAATGATCGCCTGGCTCATGAGTTTGTCGCACTCAAAAAACAGGGTCTAATTACCGCGTTAGTGCCGCTTTCCGAAGTAAAGACGTCAAAGTTGATCCGCGACCGCGCCCCTATGGGTGAACACGATGCGCTGGATCTGGCATCGTCTATTCAAGAGATTGGTCTGTCGAACCCTATCCAGGTCGAAGAGGCCGAGGATGGGTATGAACTGATCCAGGGGTTTCGTCGCCTGCAGGCTTTCAAATTCCTCCGAGACACGTGTGGTGACGATTATGCGACCATTCCTGCCGTAATTGTTCCCCGCGGGGAACATGTGGCAAAGCTCTATCGTCGGATGATCGACGAAAACCTTGTGCGCAAAGATATCTCATTCGGGGAAATGGCTGCGCTCGCCTGGGCTTATCTGGCAACAGCGCCCGATGGCGTACAGGACATCGACGGTGCGGTGAATGAACTTTACCCGGTGACCAATCGTCAGCGCCGCACCTATATCAAGCAATTCGCGCGGCTGTTGCGGCGTTTGAATGGCGATTTGAAGCATGTGCAGGTTATCCCGCGCGCGCTGGGTCTTGATCTTTATAAGCGCCTTGATGCGAACCCCGAAGGCACCGCCGAATTGCGCGCAGCGCTGTCCGCCGAACCTGAGCGGACCGATCAGGACGAGTTGCGGATTATCACCG
>CAKZXZ010000103.1 GCA_937883775.1 uncultured Paracoccaceae bacterium | reverse complement strand
TTGTGCGGGGTCACCTCTGCGAAGGGCAGGCGGACGGTTTGCCATGTGTCGGGCGCAATGAAATCGGTGCGAAAGGACTGCCACGGACGGTTCAGTGCATCGGTGCGCAGGCGGAAATCATATGCTGCGTCGTTGCCGCAAATCTCAAGCGCGATGCCGTCCCATGTGCTGGCGTCGTATAGGCTGCCATCGGGGTTGAGATCGGCGGCGATCTGGACGAAGCCGCCATTGTTATCCAGCGAAACTTCTCCGCGCAGGACGGTGGCTTGGCGGTCTTGATAGGTCTCGAAAGACAGCCCCCCGGTTGAGACGCCGCCCATGACGGTGTCGGCAACGTATTCCCAATCGGGGGTGAGGCGGTGCGTGTCCATTCTTTCGCATATAGCGGTGAAACGCGCGGGGCCTAGCCCGACATCAGCAGGGTGACGTGGTAGAACACGGGTGCTGCGAAAATTGCGCTGTCCAGCTGGTCCAGAAAGCCGCCCTGGCCGGGGATCAGGTGGGACCAATCCTTGACCCCTTTGTCGCGTTTGATGGCGGCAAAGACGAGGTTGCCGAACATGCCCGTGACAGAGGCGAGCGCGGCCATGGCTGCGGCGGCGCCGATGCCAAACGGGGTGATCCAGCTGAGGAGCGCGCCTGTGGCAGCCGCACAGGCGATGCCGGTGGCCATGCCTTCGAGCGTCTTGGGCGACAGGCTGGGCGCGATGCGGCGCTTGCCAAAACGGCGGCCTGCGAAATACTCCATCAGGTCGCCGATCTGAACGACCATCACGAAGAAGACGATCAGCAGCACGGTTTGGCCGCTGTCGCCTTCGGGTTTGGTGTTCAGAAGGGCTGGCACGTGGCTGATGCAGTAGACGCAGATCATCAGCGCCCATTGCGTTTCGGCCACGCGGGAGAGGAAGCGGTTGTGATCGCCCCTGAGCGCGCTGACGATGGGGAGCAGCAGGAAGGCGTAGACGGGGATGAAAACGGTGAAAAGGCCGGTCAAATCATAGCCAACGAACACATATTGCAGCGGCAGGATCACGAAGAAGGCCAGCGCCAGCGACAGGTGATCGGCTTGGCGTTTGTCGGTGAAGGTGAGGAATTCGCGGAGTGCTGCAAAGCTGGCGAAGGCAAAGAGCAGCATCAGCGCGACGGGGCCCAGAAGCGCGGTGATCGTGAAGAGGATCACCATGATCCACCACGACATCAGGCGGGTAAGGAAGGTTTGCACGACAGGGTTCGTGCGGCCCGGACCGACGCGGCCGCGCAAAGCTTCGCCCACGACTGTGAGGGCGCTGAGCACAGCGACGACACCGCCAAAAAGGTAGAGGATATTGGTGGTGGTTTCCATCAGAGGTCCCTCTCGGGGGCGAGGGCGACCAGCGCGTCTGCGGCGCGTTCAAGGAAGACGTCTTTGTCTTCATTCTCGCCCACGTGGAGCGGCGCGCCGAAGGTGACGGTGCAGATGAGAGGCAGGGGGATGACCTCGCCCTTGGGCATGATTGTGGTCAGATTGGCGACCCATGTGGGGACCAGATCGACGTGCGGGTGCGACTTGCCCATGTTATAGAGCCCGGCGCGGAAGGGCAGGAGCGGATCGTCGGTCATGTTGCGATTGCCCTCGGGGAAGATGATGAGGCTGGAGCCTTCGTTCAGCGCGTCGCGGATCGCGGCCATCGGATCATCGGTGCGCGCATCTGGGCGGCGGTCGACGAGGACGCAGTTGAAGACCTCTGGCCCCACAAAGGCGCGCAGCTTGTTCTTGAGCCAGTAATCGGCGGCCGCCACAGGCCGCGTCTTGGCGCGCATATGGTGCGGCAGCACCGTCCAGATCATCGGCATATCGGCGTTGGAGACATGGTTGGCGAAGTAAACGCGCTGCTTGTCGACAGGCTCGATCCCGCGCCATTCGGCGCGCACGGCGGTGATGAAACGGGCGGTAAATGCGAGAAGATGGCCGGTGAAGCGGGCGGCGATCCAGCGATAAAGGGGGGTCTTGCGCGTCATAAGGTGACGTTGGCTGACGTCGGGGCAAAAGGGAAGGGTGTTGGTTCAGAGCGGCTTCACGGAGTTGAGGCAGCGCGCTTGATCTGAGGTCTGGTGCAAAGCAGGTTATGGCAAGCTGCCAAATGCCATACGCAACGGCAACGGTTGCCCTACAAATTCCATATTCGTGGTTTAATACTGACATACTGAAAGCCGACGCTGCTGTCCTTACAGGAGCGTTGGATGGTAAGAACTGATCTGATTACAGTGGTTGGCTGCGCAATTTTCGTGTTTGCCGGTCTTGCAATGATCGCAAGCAACTTTGGCGTTGTTCGGGACGGCTATCGCTTGTTTGCCTCAGACGAAACGGTTGTCGTGGAGATCGTTGAAAAGAAGATAGAGCGCCCTGCAAGAAAGCCGGGTGTGCGCGGCGAGAGCATTTCTGTCAACGGCACGAAGGTGCGGTCGCTGCAGACTTACCTTAACGCCTACTTCGCCCTCGTCTCGAACACCGGATCTTCTCTGGACGCAAAACTTGCATCTGTCAGTTACATGGCATGGCATGCTTTCGACGTCGGTATGGAGTTGGACGTTATCGTGGCCCCAGGCGTTACGGGGTATGCCGATATCGCACCCGGCGCAACGCTGCGCTACGGCTTAAAGCAAATGGCGCTTGGATTCGTCATTATCTTGCTGGGCGTTGGGGTGCTTTTTATCCCCGGCGAAGAAGATGACCAGCCAAACCCCCGCTATTCATAGTTTTTGAGTGAGGTTGATGTGAAGTTTAGTCCTATCACCACGACGATCCTAGTTGTCTTGCTGCTGTGGTTGATCCTGCCCAGCTTTGAAGCGTCCGTCGGAAATTTCACGATCGCTCTCAATACTGTTTTTGCGTTCTTTATTGGCGGAGTTGCTGGTGGTCTCAGGTTTGCATATCTGAAATCGCGCCGTATGAGCGCACGAGAGACCGCTTTTCATGCTATCTTTTCCTATGTTGTTGCAACGGCCATTCCCTTGGCGCTTTTTCTGGGCATGATCTACGTCGCGCGGGATATTCCTCAGATCGCAGAAATGCTGGAGCAACATATCCCCGCAACGGACATCCTAGGCTTCCTTTTAGGCTATTTTTCCGTGGACGCGGTCCCGAGTCTTTTAGCGCTTGGCTTGGCCTTATTCGCGTCCCAGCGACGCGCCGCCTAGGCTGTCGTTAAAAGGCGGACAGACTTGCGGAAGCACCGCTAAATAGGGCGGCCTAGCAAGTGTTTTGCTCTGGTGGACCGTTGGGTCTACTTCTGCTTTGATGCCATGCTGAAAGAAAACTAAGCCATGGCGAACGTCTGGTTCGCCGACTGCGGCCGGACGCGTGATAAAATCAACCAAGGTTCGCAATGGGTCTGTGGCATATATTTCAAGGGTTTTGCGCGGACCGCCTATAGCGTCAAAAACGACCGTTTTTGCCTTACCAATCCAGATCCGAAATTCGCGCAGCCGCGCGCAAAGCTCATCTCGTCTAAAAACGCCGTCGATAACTTTTGGATGGCGTCACTCTGGCCTGTAATATCCCCGATACCACTCCACAAACCGTCTCACCCCTTCGCGGATATCCATTTCGGGCTTATAGCCTGTCAGCTCCTCCAGCAGTGTGGTGTCCGCCCA
>CAKZXZ010000102.1 GCA_937883775.1 uncultured Paracoccaceae bacterium | reverse complement strand
AGCACCTGACCTTCACGGGTCGGCTGCACGTCGTAAGACACTTTCTTGACCGGCGAATAGATCGCATCGATCGGCATCAGGCCGATGGGCGCATCCTCAGGGCGGTTCTTGTCGGCAGAGACGTAGCCCTTACCGGTGTTCACCGTCAGCTCCATGAAGAGGTTAGCCCCTTCATCAAGGTGGCAGATCACGTGCTCTTTGTTCAGCACATCAATGCCCGCGCTTTCCGAGATATCGGCAGCGGTCACAATGCCCGGACCTTTGGCTTGGATCGACAGGCGCTTGGGGCCTTCGACTTCCATGCGGATCGCAACGCCTTTGAGGTTCAGGATGATGTCGGTGACATCTTCACGAACACCAGCAACGCTTGAGAACTCGTGCAGCACGTTGTCGATCTGAACGCTGGTGATGGCGGCCCCTTGCAGCGAGGACATCAGAACGCGGCGCAGCGCGTTGCCCAGCGTCAGACCGAAGCCGCGCTCAAGCGGTTCGGCGACAACAGTGGCCTGTCGTGCAGGCTCATTGCCCGGTTTCACATCAAGCTGTGTCGGCTTGATGAGTTCTGCCCAATTCTTATGGATCATGCGTCCCTCCATTCTTGCTTGCCTTCCATGTCCCAAAAGGCAAGCGCCCGAGGATTAAAATGCGTGCGGGGGCCGTGCGAAAACACGCGGCCCCTGCGGTAACAAATGTCGATTAGACCCGGCGGCGCTTCGGCGGGCGGCAGCCGTTATGGGCCATCGGCGTCACGTCACGGATCGAGGTGATGTTGAAGCCAACAGCAGCCAAAGCGCGCAGCGCGCTTTCACGGCCGGAACCGGGGCCTTGCACTTCGACCTCAAGCGTTTTCACGCCGTGTTCCTGTGCCTTCTTGCCCGCGTCTTCAGCTGCCATCTGAGCGGCATACGGCGTCGATTTACGCGAGCCCTTGAAGCCCATCGTACCAGCCGACGACCATGCAATGGCGTTGCCTTGCACGTCCGAGATCAGGATCTTGGTGTTGTTGAACGAGCTGTTAACGTGTGCAACGCCCGCAGCGATATTCTTGCGCTCTTTTTTCTTAGCGCGTGTCTTTTCGCGTGCCATCTATCCGCCCCTTACTTCTTCTTGCCAGCGATTGCTTTCGCCGGGCCTTTGCGCGTGCGCGCATTCGTGTGGGTGCGCTGACCGCGCACAGGCAGATTGCGACGATGGCGCAGACCGCGGTAGCAGCCAAGGTCCATCAGACGCTTGATGTTCATTTGCACTTCCCGGCGCAGGTCACCTTCAACGGTGTGGTTTGCGTCGATATGCTCGCGGATGGCCAGAACCTCGGCATCGCTCAGCTCGTTAACACGACGCGCTTGGTCGATGTTTGTTGCTTCGCAGATGGATTTTGCCGATGCGGGGCCAATTCCGGTGATGTAAGTCAGGGCGATCGGGACCCGCTTGTGGGTCGGGATGTTTACGCCGGCGATACGTGCCACGTGTCACTTTCCTTTTCGTTGCGGTTCCGTAGTTCCGGAACCTTTTTTCACAACGTAAGCCCGAGGCATTTTTGCCGTCGGGCCGCAGCTGATAGTCGAGGTGTTCAGACGCGGGAGCGACCCACGCACAGAATCATGTATCCCAAAGGGAAGGCTGTCAGTTAGGCCCTATTTGGAAGGCCGTCAAGAGGTGGGTTCGGGTTGCGGCAGAACAGCTGCAATCTCGGCTGCGACGGCCTCGATCTCGCCCAGTCCGTTGACCGATCTCAGATCGCCTTTGGCATAGTAATACCCGATCAGCGGCGAGGTCTTTTTGTAGTATTCCATCAGCCGCTGCTTAAGGCTTTCGGCATTGTCATCAGCGCGCACAGGCTGGCCGGCGGCCCTTGCCTGTTCGGCGCGGCCAACGATCCGGTCAACCAGAACCGCATCATCGACCTGCAGCTCGATAACCGCATCTAACGTCTTGCCTGTCTTCGCCATCAAGGCGCCCAAAGCATCCGCCTGCGCCAGCGTGCGCGGGAAGCCATCAAAGATAAAACCGCCCCCGTTATCCCCGGTCAGCTTTTCCTCGATCAGACCGATGACAATCTCGTCGGTAACAAGCTCTCCGCGCGCCATGACCTCGGCGACGCGGTTGCCCATTTCGGTGCCGCTGTCTTTTGCCTCACGAAGCATATCGCCAGTGGAGAGCTGCACCATGCCATGGGCCTCAACCAAGCGTTGGGCCTGGGTGCCTTTTCCGGCACCCGGCGGTCCGAGCAGAATGATATTAATCATCGACGGGACGGCGCCTTGCGACCCTTCTTCTTGGACTTGCCGCGAAGTTGGGATTTCTCGATCAGGCCTTCATACTGGTGCGCCAGCAAATGGCTTTGAACCTGTTGGATCGTGTCCATCGTCACCGACACCACGATCAGCACAGACGTGCCACCGAAGTAGAACGGGATCGCCAGTTCAGAGCGCAGGATTTCTGGCAGCAGACAGACCAGCGCCAGATAGCCAGAGCCCAGCACAAGGATCCGGGCGACGACATAATCGAGATATTCGACCGTTTTCTGGCCCGGACGGATCCCCGGAATAAAGCCATTCTGGTTCTTCAGATTATCGGCCACGTCCTCTGTCTTGAACGAGACGTTGGCCGTGTAGAAATACGTGAAGAAGATAATCATCGACGTAAAGAACAGCAGATACAGCGGTTGTCCGGGGCCAAAATAGGCCAGGATCGTCGCCATCACCGGGCCGGTCTGGCTGCCTGAGAAGGTGGCGAGCGTCGTCGGCAAAAGCAGCAGCGACGAGGCGAAGATCGCTGGGATCACACCGGCAGGGTTCACCTTGATCGGCAGGTGCGAATTGCCACCGTCATACATCTTCATCCCGACCTGACGGCGCGGGTACTGGATGGTGATCTTGCGCAGCGCGCGCTCCATGAAGACGACAAAGGCGATGGTAACGACCACCATCAGGATCACGCCAACGATGACTGCCGGAGAGATCGCGCCAGAACGACCTTGACTGAAGAACTGGGCCAAAGCGGCAGGAACCTCGGCGATGATACCCACGAAGATAATCAGCGAGATACCGTTACCGATGCCGCGCGCGGTGATCTGCTCACCCAACCACATCAGGAACATCGTGCCGCCGACCAGCGTAATCACGCAGGCGATACGGAAGAACATGCCCGGATCGGTCACAAGGTTGCCGGCCTCAAGCGAAACGGCCAGACCCCAGGCCTGCAACGTGGCAAGGAACACAGTGCCGTAGCGCGTGTACTGGTTGATCTTCTTGCGCCCCTGCTCTCCCTCTTTTTTCAACTGCTCAAGCTTTGGCACCATTGCGGTGAGAAGCTGAACGATGATCGAGGCCGAAATATAAGGCATAATCCCAAGGGCAAAGATGCCCATCCGGCTCAGCGCGCCGCCTGTAAACATTGACAGAATGCCGCCGATGCCCGTGGCTGCTTCCTGCATGAACCGCTGCAATTCGGCGCCGTCGATGCCCGGAACCGGGATGAACGTGCCCAAGCGGTAGACGATCAGAAGACCAAGGGTGAACAGGATACGCTGGCGAAGCTCAGTGGCTTTGCCGAACGCGCCCCAGCTCATGTTGGCGGCCATTTGTTCTGCTGCGGATGCCATGCAATGCCTCTTTATGGAACAGCGCCGCCAGACCGGGTTCCCGGACGGCGGCGCTTGGAAACTTGGGAGTTATGTAAGCGGCAGGCGCGCCGCTCACAAGTCTTTACTCAGCTGCTGCCGCCGTTGTGACTGTCAGTGAGCCACCGGCTTTCTCGACAGCTTCGATCGCGGCTTTCGATGCGCCCGTGACTTCGAGGGTCACTTTTGACGAGATCTCACCCTTGGCGAGGATACGGACACCGTCCAGCTTGCGACGGACCAGACCGGATTCGACAAGAACATCCTCGGTGATCGCCTTCTTGGCGTCGATCTTCTTGGCGTCGATGAATTTCTGCAAAAGCTGAAGGTTTACAACAGCATAGGACTTCCGGTTGCGGCTGTTGAAGCCACGCTTGGGAAGACGCTGGTAGAGCGGCATCTGGCCACCCTCGTAGCCGTTGATCGCCACACCCGAGCGGGATTTCTGACCTTTGATACCACGACCGGCGGTTTTACCCATGCCGGAGCCGGGACCACGACCAACGCGCTTGCGTTTCTTGGTGGCGCCGGGATTGTCGCGCAATTCATTGAGTTTCATATCGCTTCTCCTAAGCCGGATGTGGCCCCCGAAGCGTAACGGGCCAACCACGGCATTTCTTGATTTGTGAATCGGGCCGGATGGCCACCGGAGGCGTATAGACGCTTGGGTGGCGGGTGGCAATGGGGGATGCGCCGCGCTGGAGAAGTCGTTTAATGGCGAGAAAACCGGATATGGGCCCCATATGGTTGCGATGCAGATTGGATATGCATGCGATATGCATATCCATGCGGATCGCGCATCGGGTGACAGCCTGTTTGAGGGGGCGTACGCAATTCCCTGCGATGCCGCAAGACGAACCATTGCGTTATCACTCACACCCCTTAGGTGTGATTGGAGAGATAACTTGAAGGACCCCCCCCCCAATGAAAAAGATTGATGTCAAAGATGATCTAAAGCGGTCGAAGTTTTTGATCGTCGCGATGGTGGTGCAAGTCGTTGTCGTTCTGGTGCTGATGTTTGCCTATTGGGCGTTTTTGGCGGCTTGAGGCAACTTAAGATCGACCTTTTGGTCACTCTGTCTTTGCAGAGCATCGTAAGCCCGCAATACAGAATGCGTGCTATGCGCTCCGAAGGCGGCGCGCGATCCAGTATGAGATGAAATAGCCCAGGTAGCTCACCAACATCGAACCTACGAACATGAATGGAACAACAAGGAGCGCAATACCTTCCATGCCTGTAGAATTTGGGTATCTCCCGGCATCAACGATAATCCAGAGCAAAAACAAGTAGAGGACCATTACGAGAAACTGGGCGAAAATAGCGACATGAAGCCACACAATTTTGTCGAACCATCCGAAGAGCAAAGAGGCGACAGGCATTAGGAAGACAAGCAGTAGGGTCAGTCTGCTGGAAAAATCGAGTATCACCAGATCGCTTATCTGCACCATGAGCTGTTGATACCTCCAAACCACTTCGAAAGCGTATTCCGAGCAAACATTTCAACCACGAGATAATTTTTTTCGAAACACAAAACTTGCACCTGAAGTTTAAGGATAACATCTGAATTATAGGACGTTTGACCGAGAGCATTGATTTGAGGTCATGCCCGGCGGGAACCGCCGGGCCGCGCACCTTTCGGCGTTTGTGCAGCAAACGCCTGTCGGCAACCGTTTGCTGCGCAAACGGTGAGAGACCCTCCCCCCAGGAGGGCGCATGGTTGATGTTTGGCTCCGAACAGGTGTTCTGCTTGGGACGATTGCTTCGCGTCGGAGGAATGTTGCGAACGCCCACCCAGGGTCGGGCGCGTCCCTCAGCGCAAACAAAAAACGCCCCGCGAGAGCGAGGCGTTTTCATCGTTTATACTGTAGGTCGCTTTACCCGCGCTCTTCGATGATCTCGACGAGGTGGGGGATGGAGTTGACCATGCCGCGGACGGAGGGGGTGTCTTCCAGCTCGCGGGTTTTGTGCATCTTGTTCAGACCCAGACCGACCAGCGTGGCACGCTGTTTGGCAGGGCGGCGGATCGGGGAGCCGATCTGCTTGACGACGATGGTTTTTGCCATGGTGACGTCTCCTTATGCTTCTGCCGGAGCTTCGGCTTCGGCGGGGGCCGGAGCGTCAGTCTTGGGCAGGATGTCAGCGACTTTCTTGCCGCGACGCTGGGCAACCTGACGCGGGCTGGCTTCGCGGCCAAGGCCGTTCAGCGTTGCGCGGATCATGTTGTAAGGGTTCTGCGAGCCGATCGACTTGGCAACGACGTCCTGAACACCCAGCATCTCGAACACAGCACGCATCGGACCACCGGCGATGATACCGGTACCTTGCGGGGCGGTGCGCATCACGACCTTACCAGCGCCGTGACGGCCCTCGATGTCGTGGTGCAGCGTGCGGCCTTCGCGCAGCGGCACGCGGACCATCTGACGCTTGGCTTGTTCGGTTGCTTTACGGATCGCCTCGGGCACTTCTTTGGCTTTACCCTTGCCAAAGCCGACGCGGCCTTTCTGGTCACCGACCACCACGAGAGCAGCAAAGCCAAAACGCTTACCGCCTTTCACAGTTTTCGAGACGCGGTTGATCGCAACCAGGCGATCCTGAAATTCCGGTGTTTCGTCGCGGTCGCGACGGCCCCGGCCTTGTCCTTGTTCACGTGCCATCTGGCATCCTTTTCTTCACAGGGCCTTGTGGCCCAAATCATCTCAATCGCAGTGGACCGACGGTCCCCCGATCATCGAGGCGGCCCCGTAAGGCCGCCTGCGCTTTAGAACTTGAGGCCACCTTCACGGGCAGCGTCGGCCAGAGCCTTCACCTTGCCGTGGAAGAGAAAACCGCCGCGGTCGAAATAGCATTCCGACACTTTGGCTTTCTTGGCCCGCTCAGCGATGGCAGCGCCAACCTTGGCAGCGGCTTCGACATTGTTCTTGCCGACCACACCGAGGTCTTTTTCGAGCGAGGATGCGGACGCGATGGTCTTGCCCGCGACATCGTCGATCAGCTGCACGCTGATGTTCTTGTTGGAGCGGTGAACGGAAAGACGCACGCGCCCTTCGTTGTTCTTCCGCAGCTTGTTCCGAACGCGCAAGCGGCGCTTCAGAAACAGATCTCGTTTACTGTTAGCCATTTTGCCGTCCTTACTTCTTCTTGCCTTCCTTGCGGAAGATATACTCGTCTTTGTACTTGATGCCTTTGCCTTTGTAGGGCTCGGGCTTGCGCCATTCGCGGATATTGGCCGCGACCTGACCGACGAGTTGTTCATCATTGCCCTCAATCACGACTTCCGTCGGCTTGGGAGCGGTGACCGTCACACCTTGCGGCACGTCGAAGTTCACCTCATGGGACAGACCCAGGTTCAGCTTCAGCGTGTTGCCCTGCATTTGCGCACGGTAGCCGACGCCGTTGATCTCAAGCTCTTTCTTGAAACCATCGGTGACGCCGGTGACCAGATTGGCCACCATCGTGCGGCTCATGCCCCACTGCTGGCGCGCACGCTTGGACTTGCCGCGCGGCGTGATGGAAACGACATTGTCTTCGACCGCGATGGTGACATCATCGGTGGCGGTGAAGCTGCGGGTCCCCTTGGGACCTTTCACTTCGACCGTCTGGCCGGACACGGACGCGCTCACACCCGAAGGCAGATCGACCGGTTTTTTACCAATTCGAGACATCGTGCTCTCCTTAGAAGACCGTGCAGAGCACTTCGCCGCCAACATTGGCCGTCCGTGCGCTTGCATCCGACATCACACCCCGAGGAGTGGAGACAATCGACACACCCAGGCCCTGACGAACCGAGGGGATGTCCTTGACGCCCATGTAGACGCGACGACCGGGCTTGGAGACCCGCTTGATTTCGCGAATGACAGGGGTGCCATCGTAGTATTTCAGGCTGATTTCGATAGCCGGGTGACCGTCTTTGCCGGTCGTGGCTTCGTAGCCGCGGATGTAGCCTTCGTCGGCCAGAACATCCAGAACCCAAGCACGCAGCTTGGAAGCTGGGGTCACAACGGTGGACTTGCCACGCAGCTGTGCGTTCCGGATCCGTGTGAGCATATCACCGAGAGGATCGTTCATAATCTAGTTCTCCCCTTACCAGCTCGACTTGACCATGCCGGGGGCTTTGCCGTTGGAGGCAAGTTCCCGCAGCGCGATCCGCGATACTTTGAGCTTACGGTAGTAAGCGTGAGGACGACCGGTCAGTTGGCACCGGTTGTGAAGACGGGTCGCCGAGCTGTTGCGCGGCAGTTTGGCAAGCTGGAGGCGCGCTTTGAAACGCTCTTCCATGGTCTTGCCTTCGTCATTCGCGATCTCTTTCAGCTCAGCACGTTTGGCGGCGTACTTTTCCACCAGACGCTGACGCTTCTTCTCGCGTTCGATCATTGCTTTTTTAGCCATAACTCTCTCTCCCCCGCTTAGCTGTTGAAGGGCATGTTGAAATGCTTCAACAGCGCCTTTGCTTCTGCATCAGTTTGAGCGGTGGTGCAGATGATGATGTCCATGCCCAGCATGTCGACGACCTTGTCGAAGTCGATTTCCGGGAACACGATATGCTCTTTCAGGCCCATGGCGTAGTTGCCACGCCCATCGAACGACTTGCCCGACACGCCGCGGAAGTCGCGGATACGGGGCATTGCGATGGTGATGAGGCGATCCAGAAATTCATACATGCGATCAGCGCGCAGCGTGACTTTGGTGCCCAGCGGCATCTCTTCACGCACGCGGAAACCGGCGATGGATTTCTTGGCCTTGGTCACGACAGCGTTCTGACCCGCGATCAGTGTCAGCGCTTCCTGAGCGGCTTTCACTTTCTTGGTGTCTTTCACAGCATCGCCGATGCCCATGTTCAGGACGATCTTGTCCAGACGCGGGATCTGCATGTCGTTCTTGTAGCCGAACTCTTCCTTCATGGCGGCGCGGATGGTGTCCGCATAGACCGTCTTCAGGCGCGGGGTGTAGTTTGCGGTATCAAGCATCGATCACTTCCCCCGATTTCTTGGCGTAACGCACTTTCTTGTCGCCATCCATTTTGAAGCCAACGCGGGTCGGACCACCGTCTTTGGGGTCAACCATGGCGAGGTTGCTGAGCTGGATCGGCATCGCCTGGGGGACACGGCCGCCCTGGCTGTTTTGCGATTGCTTGGTGTGGCGGATCGAGATGTTGATGCCATCCACGATTGCCTTGCCGGCTTTGGGGTCGACGGAGGCGATTGTGCCTTCCTTGCCCTTGTCCTTGCCGGACAGAACCACGACCTTGTCGCCTTTTTTCAGTTTAGCAGCCATATCACAGCACCTCCGGCGCGAGCGAAATGATCTTCATGAAGTTCTTGGCGCGCAGTTCGCGCACAACCGGCCCGAAGATACGGGTGCCGATGGGCTCCATGTTGTTGTTGAGGATGACCGCAGCGTTGCGGTCAAACCGGATTGCGGTGCCGTCTTCGCGACGGACCTCTTTGGCGGTGCGCACGACAACGGCCTTGCGGACGTCGCCTTTTTTCACGCGACCGCGCGGGATGGCTTCCTTGACCGAGACGACAATGATGTCGCCGACGGATGCGTATTTACGCTTGGAACCACCCAGGACCTTGATGCACTGAACACGGCGTGCGCCGCTGTTGTCAGCAACATCCAGATTGGTCTGCATCTGGATCAT
>CAKZXZ010000101.1 GCA_937883775.1 uncultured Paracoccaceae bacterium | reverse complement strand
CCCAATACTTATCAAATACCGCGCTGGCAAAAACGGCATTTGCCCAAGTTCGGTTTGCCTGGATCTCGCTTGGTAGAAAGCATTCCAGCGCCTGAGGGACACCGCAATAAATGCCGATGACGTGTATGATTGCACGGATTTCGCCCGGGGGTGACACCGTTGTTGATCGCGCCACGGCAGTGGGTGTCCCATTCGGCCATCTTGCCCAAAACGCCGATCATCGACAGGTTCATCATAGAGCGTGTCTTGGCATCGATCACATCGTCGCCCCACCCAAAACCCCTGCACCAAGCGGCCCCGTTCAATGGGTTGCATGTCACGCAAGGCGCTGGACGCATGGACGCGCTTTGCCGCCTGCACGTCGCGGTCCAAGTCGCGCGCATCTGCAAGCGTATGGGTGGCCAGAACCGCGCCTGTTGCAGGATCCAGCACATCAATGCGGCCCGCGCCCCCATCGACCCATTCACCGTCGATATAGTTCTGCCAATACTCCTTGATGTTAGCCATCAATCGCCTCACGCATCCAGCGTTGCAGGTGCATCACAGAGTGTTCAGAATTTAAACCGCAGTGAGGCAGATCGTCGACTTTTCAAAGCCTTCGACGAATTTGGTATTTGGCGTGGCACGCAAGCCTCCTGTTAGCTCATATGTCCAGGCGTGATAGGGGCAGACGACGATGCGGGTCGTCCCTTCACCGCTGACAAGCTGGTGCGCACGATGCTGGCAGACGTTGTAGAACGTGCGGATCACCCCGTCGCGCCCTTTGATACAAAACAGGCTTTCATCTGCGATCTCGAACGCAAAGCAGTCACCTGTATCTTCCAACTGGTTCGCGCGGCCTTCTTTGAACGGCGCTTGCTGGATCATTTGGAAACGTACCGCGAAGGCGCTGATGCTACGGTGACAGCGCTTTCCAGCAGGTGGGGGCATTATCGCTGAACGGACCGAAATCGCGCGATGTTTTTGCGGCCTGTACCGATGCGGCACTTGATAACGCGTCGTTTCGCTGGCTGTCCGCTCGGGAAATCATGATCGCAGGGCATAGAGTTTGGGCCTTCCGCATGTCCTATGCTGGTGAGCTGGGCTGGGAACTGCATATGCCCTTCGCAGCGATGGTCGACGTTTACACCGCCCTTTGGACCGCAGGAGAGGCGCACGGCATCACCGACTATGGCAGCTTCGCTATGAATGTTATGCGTATGGAAAAGGGTTTCAAAGGTGCGGGCGAGCTAACCAATGAAGTGACGCTTACGGGCGCCGATGTGTTACGCTTTGCCAGCACGGACAAAGAATACCTTGGCCGCGACAAGACACTGAACACCGATATGGCGTGGGTTTGCGCCTCTCTTGCGATTGAGCCAGATGGTAAGATTGATGGCTATGGCGGGGAGGCGATCTTGCTGGATGGCGAAGTTGTCGGATCAACCGCGTCTGTGGCCTATAGCCCAACCGTCGGCAAGATCGTTGCCTTTGCATATATTAAACCCAACGCCGCCGCCACCGGCACAGAATTGCAGGTCTTCATCCACGGCCAGCCCCGCATCGGGCGCGTGCTGGGCGAACCCGCCTATGATCCGCAAAGCCTATTGCCCCGGATGGATGTAATCGTAGAGGCTGCAAAGTAGAATCGCCTATTTTTGATATGGACTGACGAATGCAAAAACTGAAGACACAAGCCGAGTGGATCGCCCGCGCCGGTGACGTATTACCGGCCGCAGGCTTTGGTAATTTCGATGCGGACATTGTGATTGCGCGCGGTGAAGGGAGCCATGTCTGGGACGAGGATGGCAATGAATACATCGATTATCTAATCGGCTCGGGGCCGATGCTGCTGGGCCATAGCCATGCAGAAGTGATGGAGGCGGTTTTCGAACAATTGCCCAAAGGCATGACCTTCTTTGCCAACAACGCCAAGGGAGTTGAGCTGGCCGAGGCGATCGTCGAAGCCGTGCCCTGCTGCGAGCAGGTGCGTTTTGTAACGTCGGGGGGCGAGGCAGACATGTACGCGATCCGGCTTGCCCGCGCCTATACAGGCAAAACCAAGATCCTCAAATTCGAAGGCGGTTATCACGGTATGAGCGCCGAGGCTCAAATGAGCCTTGCCCCTACACATGCCGTGAACTTCCCCACCGCTGTTCCCGACAGCGCCGGTATTCCGCAAGGTGTGGCCGACGAGATGCTGATCGCGCCCTTCAACGACCTTGAGGCCGTGGCCTCTCTACTTTCTGAGCATCAAGACGTAGCCGCAATAATCGCTGAGCCTTTGCAGCGGATCATCCCTGCAGCACCCGGCTTTTTGCAAGGCCTTCGTGATCTTTGCGACAAGCATAATGTGCTGCTGATCTTCGATGAGATCGTCACTGGCTTTCGCCTTGCCTATGGCGGCGCGCAGGAACGCTATGACGTCATTCCTGACATCTGCACGCTAGGCAAGATCATCGGCGGGGGCTTCCCGTTGGCCGCCCTTGGGGCCAGCGCCGAAATCATGGCGCATTTTGATCGGGCGCACGTGGGTGCAGAAAAATGGTTGATGCAGCTAGGCACACTATCAGGCAATCCTGTAGCTGCGGCTGCGGGCCTCAAGACGATGGAAATTCTACGCCGCCCGAGGCAATATGATCGGCTGCGCGAGGTTGGCCAAAAGCTGATGAATATGCAGAGTGCCGCACTCGCAAAGGCAGGCGTTGCTCATCAGATTTGTGGTGATCCGACCCTCTTTGACATCTACTTTACCGAACAGGACGTCAAAGACTACCGGACTGCAAAACACACTGATCCACAAGACAACGTGATCTGGAACGCGGCCCTGCGCGATAACGGCACTTTCAAATCGCCCGGAAAACTATATCCGTCGCTCGCTTTAACGGAAGCTGATCTTCAACGGACACAAGAAGCTTTTGGCAATGCCGCAACGCATTTAGCACAGCACAAGTCGGCCAGGGAGTGAAAGCTGTGGCCTTAACCAATATTGCTGTCCATTACCAAGGCAGAATGAGAAATGATGCCATTGAACTGCTTGGGTTCGATGTCTGCCCTGTCCGCAGACTGTGGGTTCGATTGTCATCAGATTAGGCGCTCGCGGCGAAAGTCCGGAAAGCGGGCTGCAATCGTAGTATACAAACGTCTTGCCCAAGGTCCAAACGGGCCGCTCTTACCGCTATGATCCGCATCCGCATCCGCAGGCAAGGTGCTGCGTTTGCTTTCATATCGGCGGTGAGCCCAATGTCGGCCTTGTCGGCGCCGCAACTGACTTTCGTCAGGCACGAACGCCAAACTGAGCTCTACACAGTTCTCTTCACAGCTATCTTACAACGTAAACGGAACAGTCGGAATGGCGCACAACACGCGCCGCATTCGGGCCAAGCAAGTAGTCCTTAAAGTCCGGCTTATGTGCACCGATCACAATCAGATCTGCTGTCGACAGCTTGGCAGCTTTAAGCACTTCCTCGTATACCGTGCCGATCGAAACGATGTGTCGGACTGCTTGGTTTGCATCCTTGCCGATCGCCTGTTCGGTCATGTCATTGAGCGCCGCCGCTGCTCCGTCTTGGGCAGATTTGACATGATGATCCTG
This sequence comes from uncultured Paracoccaceae bacterium, assembly GCA_937883775.1. Classification (GTDB taxonomy): domain Bacteria; phylum Pseudomonadota; class Alphaproteobacteria; order Rhodobacterales; family Rhodobacteraceae; genus JAHTBL01. The sequence goes on along the minus strand of CAKZXZ010000101.1, from coordinate 13,096 downwards.
GAAGTACGCGCCAACCACTGACGCCCCAAAGTCCGGGACAACAGTGATGACATCAAGCTGTGCACCTTCGATGTCAGCCAGCTTCTTCGCTGTCTTTACGACAATTGCGTCTTCATTGGGCCGGTTTGTGTCAACCGCACAAAGAACCGTTTTTATCATGCCGTTTCTCCTTCTCGGATCGCGGGTGCTGCACGCCCCTTTTGAAGGAAAGCGATCAAGGCCAGCAGCAGCAGCGCAGGAATCCAAATCAACTCTTTTGGCAGTTGATTGGACGCAACTTGAACACCTGTGATCGCAACAGGCTCATCTCCATAAAAATCAAATGATGACAAGGTCTCTGAAAGTTCTGTGCCAAACCCGGGCTCGTCCATTTGCTGCACATCACCATTTGGCACCAGAATGATGCCCAATGCGTCAAGCCGCGCATCGCCGCCTTCAACATCGGGGATGGTGAGCGGCACAGTCACGTCTTTCACTTCGAATGTATCAAAGTCAGGGCCTGAGATAATTGTGCGCAAAGTACTGCCCGGTTCCGCGTTTGCCAAAGCCTGTGTGAACGCTGCTGGCGCAATCTCTTCGAACGGCGGCTGGATTTGGTTCATAAAGAACCCTGGCCGGAACAGCGCAAACGCGATCAGCAGCATGGCGAAGGTTTCCCAAATCCGGTTCTTGGTCAGGAACCACCCCATCGTGGCAGCGGTAAAGACCAAAATACCGATCGTCGCCGTGATAAAGACGACGATGCCCTGGGCCCATGTCACATCGATCAACAACAAATCCGTATTGAAGATAAACACGAACGGCAGTGCGACGGTTCGTAGACTATAGAAGAACGCGGTAAAGCCGGTACGGATCGCGTCACCGCCCGAAACAGCGGCTGCCGCAAAACTGGCAAGTCCCACTGGTGGCGTCACATCCGCCATGATCCCGAAGTAGAAGACGAACAGGTGAACCGCGATCAACGGCACGATCAGGCCGCTCTGCGCGCCCAATTCGACAACAACCGCGACCATCAACGATGACACGACGATATAGTTCGCCGTCGTCGGCAGACCCATTCCCAGGATCAGCGACAGGATCGCCACAAAGATCAGCATCAGGATCAGGTTGCCGCCTGACAGGAATTCGACAAAATCAGCCATAACCTGGCCGATACCTGTCAGCGACACCGTCCCAACGATGATGCCCGCTGTCGCTGTCGCAAGGCCAATGCCAATCATGTTGCGGGCGCCGTCGATCATGCCGTCGACAAGATCAACACAACCATCATAAAGGCGTCCAATGGCGTTTGCCTCACCACGGAACATCGCCTTGAGTGTTTTCTGCGTTATCAAGATACCAAACAGCAGGAAGGTCGCCCAAAAGGCCGACAGACCGGGTGACTTGCGTTCAATCATCAGGAAATAGACGAGAACGATGATCGGCAGCAGATAGTACAGACCCGACTTATAGATCTTCGCCAAATCGGGAAGCTCGACCACCTCTGCATTTGGATCATCAGGCTCTAGGTCATCTGTCTGTGCGGCAAGATAGACCAGTGCGAGATAGACCAAACCCAGAAGTGCGGCGAGGATCCAGCCAGACCCTTCCGGGAACAGCGCCACGACAGCGGCCACCGGATATTGGGTTGCATAGCACAACAAGGCAAAACCCGCGAAAAAGCCAAACATCCCAAGGATCGTGTTGAACAGGTTCACGACCTTATTGCCAATTGTCGGCATGTTGTTCTTCACCGCTTCGAGGTGAACGATATAGACCAGCGCGATGTAAGAAATAATCGCGGGCAAGAAGGCGTGCGTGATAACCTCGACATAGGAAATGCCGACATACTCCACCATCAGGAACGCCGCCGCACCCATCACGGGCGGCATGATCTGGCCGTTCACGGATGACGCAACCTCAACCGAGCCTGCCTTCTCCGCGCTAAAGCCGACGCGCTTCATCAGCGGGATCGTGAATGTGCCTGTTGTCACCACATTTGCAATCGAAGAGCCCGAGATCAGACCCGTCGCGGCAGAGCCAACAACAGCAGCCTTGGCAGGGCCACCACGCAGGTGACCAAGCGCACCAAACGCCATTTTGATGAAGTAGTTTCCAGCGCCAGCTTTATCCAACAGGGCACCAAACAGAACAAAAAGAAAGACGAACCGCGTGGAAACACCCAGCGCGATGCCGAACACACCCTCAGATGTGATCCACATATGGCTCATCGCCTTTCGGAGGCTTGCGCCCGCCCATCGGATTTGATCCGGAACAACTTCCGATGATCCGAAAAAGACGTAGCCCAGAAACACAACAGCAAGAACGACCATGACGGGTCCAAGGGTTCTGTAGGCTGCGATAAAGAGAAAGATCAGACCGGCAAGACCGAAATAGGCGTCTGACGCATCCGCCAGACCGCCGTTGGCGACGATTTTGTCGTAAAAGAAATATCCATAAAGCGCTAGAAACGCGCCACCAACACCCAAAATCCAGTCATACCACGGAATGCTGTCACGCGGGCTGTTCTTGAACAAAGGATAGGCCATGGCAGACAGGAAGATCGCAAAGGCCAGATGGATTTGGCGAGAGTTGTTAATCAGATCAGCGGGCAGGATGTAGGGCCCGACAGGCGACGCCAGAAGAACCTGAAAGACGGACCATAGAAGCGCGGTAATCGCGATCATTTTTCCTATGGCCCCGGTCGGGCTGCGTGCACCACTGTCGCTGGCGGCGACCAGCTCCTGAAGCTCTTCTTCGCTCAGCGCGCGGTTTTCTGTCTTGGTCATGTGCCCCCCGGTCGCCGGTTTCCAGCTGCTTGAGTAGAGACCAAGGGCGGGAAAACCCGCCCTTGGCTATTTCGCCAAAGTGATCGGAATTATTCGATCAGGCCAGCTTCTTTGTAGTACTTGGCAGCCCCATCATGCAGCGGTGCGGACAGACCAGCGGATGCCATGTCTGCCGGATCAAGATTTGCAAACGCGGGGTGCAAGCCTTTAAAGTCGTCGATGTTGTCGAAGACAGATTTGACAAGCGTGTAGACCACGTCCTCGGACACAGATGCCGAGCTTACAAAAGTCGCACCAACACCAAATGTTGTGACGTCATTGTCGTTTCCGCGGTACATGCCGCCCGGAATTGTTGCTGACCGGTAGAACGAGTTGTCCGCAATCAGCTGATCGACAGCTTCACCGGAAACCTCGACCAGCACGGAATCACAGGCTGTCGTTGCCTCTGAAATAGAGCCGGAAGGGTGGCCAACAGTGTAGACCATTGCGTCAATCTGGTTGTCACAAAGCGCTGCAGACTGTTCGGCCGCTTTCAACTCGGTCGCCAGTGCAAAGTCATCAGTTGTCCAACCAAGGGCTTCCATCAGCACTTCCATTGTGCCGCGCTGACCGGAACCCGGGTTGCCGATATTGACGCGCTTGCCCGCAAGATCTTCGATGCTTGTGATACCTGCATCTGCCCGCGCAACGACCGTAAAGGGCTCTGGGTGCACAGAGAAGACGGCGCGCAGATCTTCAAAAGCACCGGCCTCTTCGAAACGGGATGAGCCGTTAAATGCGTGATACTGCCAGTCCGACTGTGCCACACCAAACTCCAGCTCGCCTTCGCGAATGGTGTTGATGTTGTAAACGGACCCACCGGTGGATTCGACAGAGCAGCGAATACCGTGATCGCGACGGCCCTGGTTTACCAAGCGGCAGATCGCGCCGCCCGTTGGGTAGTAAACGCCGGTGACGCCACCTGTGCCGATTGTGATGAACTCTTCCGCATATGCGGCCGGGGCCATCATCATGGTGGCGGCCGCCACCATTGCTGTTGTTTTAAGTTTATTGAACATTCTCTTTCTCCCTTAGTATGAAGCTCGTGGTTGGTTAAAGATCCCAAACCTCCGCCAGGATCCTGTTTGCATTCTCTACGTCCGCGATCCTGGCCCGCGCATCCGAACTGGACCGGCTGACCAAGACCCCGATCAGTGTTTCAACAAGAAACACCGTCACGACGTATGACGAATAAAAGTGCGGACTGTTCGTCGGCACAATGAAACACACGGCCGCATGTTTTAACGCGGGGCAACTGTGGGTATCCGTGATGAGTATAACGTAGACACCTTGGGATTTCGCCAGTTCCGCCGCCCGCAGCGCGCGACCCGAAAAAGGTGGTTTCGTGACAATCAGCAGGACATCGCGCTCATCGAGACCAGCAAGACCACCACCCAGCGACGCGCCCATCCTGGATGCCATCGTCCAGTTCTCGGCGCAGAAATTTGCCAGATAAGACAGGTATTCAACAACCCCGGTCGACCCCAAAGCACCCAGCAAAAGAACTTTGCGGGCCATAGAAATTCGATCGACGGCCACATCAAGGGCGTCACGGTCGATGTCGCGCACCAGAGCCTGAAGATTGAGTTGGCACGCCGCCAGATGCGCATCGATGAATTGCTCATTCTGCGCGCTGTGATCGTGGTGCAATTGCTCAGCGCGGTCCGCAAACCGGTTCACATGGTCTGAGATCTTCAACCGTAATTCTTCACGCAGTTCAGCAAAGTCATCGTAATCGAGCGCCCGCGCAAGGCGGGAAAATGCAGCCGGTGAAATACCGCTTTCGCCTGATACCCGACGGAGCGGACGCGTCGCCGCGTCAATTGGGTTTTGGGTAATGAAATCAGCAGCCGACCGAAGCGAGCCGCTTAGATCACCATATCGTTTTTGCAGCCGTGTTTCGAACGTCGCGTTCAAACCATATCCCCCAAGGCAGGTACACTGTTCAAACTGTTTCACATATTGTCAACACATGAATCATCTGTTTCATTGCGTGCGAGCTCAAAAGCGCAAGGTTTACCATGTCTAACGTATTTCCGCGTCACACGAAGGGAAAGCTACCCGTCGCCCAAAAGGGTAATGGCATCTATATCATGGATACAGACGGAAAAGCCTATCTTGATGGATCGGGTGGGGCTGCTGTGTCCTGCCTTGGTCACAGCGATCCAGACGTCATTCACGCGATCAAAACACAGCTTGATTCCCTGGACTTTGCGCATACGGGTTTTCTGACATCAGCCCCTGCCGAAGCTTTGGCAAGCAAGCTGATTTCAAATGCACCCGAAGGAATTGATCGCGCTTATCTGGTTTCCGGTGGGTCAGAAGCCGTCGAATCGGCGTTAAAGCTGGCCCGCCAGTATATGATTGAGATCGGCCAGCCAGAGCGTACGCGTTTCATTTCCCGTCGCCAAAGCTATCACGGGAATACCCTGGGCGCCTTGGGCACCGGCGGAAACCTGTGGCGGCGAGAACCTTTTGATCCTGTGATGGTTTCCGCCAGTCATATCAATGCCTGTTTCGAATACCGTGGCCGCGCAAGTACAGAGCGCGCGTATGACTATGGTCAACGTGTTGCCAACGAGCTTGAAGAAGAGCTGCTTAGGGTGGGTGAGGACACTGTCATAGGCTTTCTGGCTGAACCCGTCGTCGGCGCAACCGCAGGCGCTGTTCCCGCTGTTGACGGCTACTTCAAACGCATTCGCGAAATCTGTGACCAATACGGTATCCTTTTGATCCTTGACGAAGTCATGTGCGGGATGGGCCGCACTGGCACGTTTTTTGCGTGCGAGCAGGACAGTGTGCGCCCCGACATTGTCACAATCGCAAAAGGGCTTGGTGCGGGTTATCAGCCAATCGGGGCGATGTTGTGCAGCGCGGATATTTACACTGCCATCGAGAATGGCAGTGGGTTCTTCCAACATGGCCACACCTATCTTGGCCATCCCGTCGCATGCGCTGCCGCACATGCCGTTGTGACAAAACTGACAGACGGCGGTATGACGGCACGTGCCGCGCAGATCGGTGAGTACTTTGGCAAGGCTTTGCGAGAGACATTCGCACAGCATCCCCATGTGGGTGACATACGCGGACGCGGCATGTTTCGCGCGCTTGAATTCGTTGCCGACCGAGAGACGAAGGCGCCCTTTGACCCAAGCAAGAAGATGGCGGCGCATTTGAAGGCGAAAGCCATGGAAAACGGTCTGATCTGTTATCCGATGAGCGGAACAATCGACGGTCAGAACGGCGATCACGTCCTGCTGGCGCCGCCATTCATTTGCACTGAAGGCCAGATTGATGAGTTGGTCGGCAAGCTTCAAAAAAGTGTTGAGGCCGTGATTTGAAACCACTGCCTCAGATCATGGTGGCCCCGAATGGAGCCCGACTTCTCAAGACAGACCACCCCGAGGTGCCTTTGACACAGGCGGAAATCGTTGCCTGTGCAAAAGCATGTTTCTTGGCAGGTGCGGATGGCATCCATGCGCATATCCGCGATGATGCGGGCCAGCATCTGTTAGACGTTGAGGCGTATCGAAAACTGCTGCGGGCCCTCAAAGAAGCCCTGCCAGAAATGGCCGTTCAGATTACCACAGAGGCGGTCGGCGTCTACGATGTGGATGTTCAAATGGATGTCGCGCTGCGATCCGGCGCGACGATGGTCTCCGCTGCGACACGTGAAATCTGTCGCGCCGGAACGCAAACAGCGGCATCGTTCTACAAGACTTGTGCCGACCAAGGCATCGCGATCCAACACATCCTTTATGACAAAGCCGACTGCACCTTGCTGGAAAGCGCATTATCGCACAGCGTATTCACCGACCCTGCGCTGCAAGTCCTGTTTGTGTTGGGACGACACAGTCCAACGTCAGCCGCTGATCCTGCCGACCTTGCGCCGTTTATGCATTGGTTGAAAGACCGAGGGATCCATCCAGATTGGGCCGTCTGCGCATTCGGTGCAACGGAAACTGAATGCTTGTCAAAAGCCGTGGCGCTGGGGGGGAAGTGTCGGGTTGGTTTTGAAAATTCGACGATACGCAGCTCCGGTACTGTGGCCAGGGACAACGCGCAGAAAGTAGCCGATCTCAAAGAGGTACTGGCTTCAGTTTCGTGACACATGGTCTGAGTAAACACATCTTGTCCTGAATGGTCCCGAACGTCCGTTTCCAGTTCGCATCAGATTACCTTATGTCAGGTCCGGTTCGACGTACGTAGCATCCAGTCAGCAAATACTCTGGCCTCAGGTCTCAATTCTGATGGGGTCACAAGATAGTATCCCAAAGGTCTGTTTTCTTCGGCGTAAAGCTCTTCGAGCACCCCCAGATCCAGATCAGTTTGCACCAAAGCACGGGATTGTAGAGACACCCCATGTCCGGCGCGTGCTGCTGCGATGACCAGCGAGTTGGTCGGATAATGGCGGTTCGCTTGAGCGTCGAAGTTAAAGCCGTGTCCTTCAGCCCAGTCGCGATGCTCGTCCCGCGTGGTTTCAAACAGCCAAGAATAGCGTTTCAAGTTTTTCAGTTGAGTGCGATCAGCGGCGTCGACCAGGCCCGGTTTTGCCACGACGACATATTCAGCAGAGGCAACTGGAGTAGCCTGAAGCCCCGACCAGTCACCCCGTCCATACCGGATCGCAAGGTCAAAGCTGTCCTTACGGGGATCCGCCAAACTCAGGCTTGGCGCGAGGTTGACCTCAATCTGTGGATGTTCTTTCCAGAACCCTTCCAGCTTGGGCATCAACCAAATCTCGGCAAATGCAGGGGGCAACGCGATGGTGACAGGACGGCCCTCTTCCCCCCGCATGAGGGTGGTTACACCCCGGGCGAGCGTCTGAAAGCTGTCAGACGTGACCGCCGCAAGCTGTTCCCCATTCTTGGTCAGTGCGAGCCCCTTGCCATTGCGCTCCGCCAAGTCTTTTCCAAACCATTGCTCAAGTCCACGCACATGCTGGCGGACTGCCGCTTCTGTTACGTTGAGTTCGTTCGCGGCCGTGGTGAAACTCTTTTTGCGAGCAACCGCCTCAAAGGCGCGCAAAGCATGCAGGGACGGAATGTCTTTCCAATCCATATCGTATCTCAACTTCGATTTGTGAACTTATACAAATTTGATTTCTCGAAAAGTACCAAAGAAATATGAAGGTAAGCAATAGAACAAAGGGTGCTTTCATGAATATCGAAGTTTGGCTGGCATTCGTGGCCGCAACAACCGCTCTCTTGGCTATACCCGGGCCGGTTGTCATGCTTCTCTTGGGCTACACAGTCAGTGGCGGTCGGTCGGTTGCTGCCGTTGCAATTCCAGGTGTCGTTTTGGGCGATATGGTCGCGATGGCCCTATCGCTTCTGGGCGTGGGAGCGATCTTGCAGACCTCTGCATACCTCTTTTTTGCACTGAAGCTTGCGGGCGCGGCATATCTGATCTTTCTGGGTCTGAAACTTTGGACCGGCGCGAGTGCTTCCACATCAGCAAAGCACTTCGGCCATAATTCATCGCGACTTTGCATTCTGCGCGATGCATTCTTGGTGACATCCCTAAATCCAAAAGACATCATGTTCTTCGTTGCTTTTCTTCCGCAGTTCATAGACCCGACCCAACCAGTCTTTCCCCAAATCTTGCTTCTCGAATTGACCTTTACAGGTCTCGTCATTCTCTCGAGCACAGCCTGGATCCTTTTGGCGGCTCAGGCGGTGCGGCGGCTCAGAAATCCACAAACCCAGCGATTGGTTTCACGGTGTGGCGCAGGTTGGCTTGTCGGTGCGGGCGTCCTGACCGCCGCGAGCACATAATTTCATAGGAGATGGATCAATGACGAAATTTGAAATCCCAACAATCGAAAGCGATCGCCTGATCTTTAGGGAGTTTCAACAGGAACGAGACTTTGACGCTTATGCAAATTTCTATGCGACCGATCAAACCAAGTATTATGGCGGCCCGCTTGATCGATCTTTGGCGTGGCGCGCAGCCGCGGCGATGATGGGACATTGGGTTATCCGCGGCTTTGGCACTTGGGCTGTTGAGGAAAAGATGACGGGTGAGTTTTGCGGAATGATCGGGCTTTGGCATCCAGAAGGCTGGCCAGAGCGCGAGATTACCTGGAGCATCGTGCCAGAAAAGCAGGGCAAAGGTTTCGCTTACGAAGGTGCCCTCCGAGCACGCCAATATGCCTACGAAGAACTCGGTTGGGATGCGGTCTTCAGCTGTATTTCGGAAGGCAATGCCGCGTCGATAGGCCTTGCAGAAAAACTAGGAGCCACGCTGGTCCGCAAAGAGGATAACTCCAATCGAGGCACTTTTCTGATCTATCAGCATACAACCCGTGAGGTCTGAGAAGCCCTCTGATGAGTAATCAAAAAGGCCGGTATTGGCGCAAATGCGGCGAAAGCCTGATTTGTCCCTCATCCGGCCCTTGCCCTGAAAATCCTACCCCTCAATCCCCATAATCATCTCCACCCGCGTCCCATGCCGTCCCCCCTCAAACGCCTCGCCCAAAAACGCATCCACAATCTCCAGCGCCAGCCCTTCACCCAGCACCCGCGCGCCCAAGGCCAGCATATTCGCATCGTTATGCGCCCGGATCATCCGCGCGGAAAACGTGTCTGAACACACCCCGCACCGAATGCCCTTCACCTTGTTCGCGGCCATCATGATGCCTTGCCCGGTCCCGCAGACAACAATCCCCAGATCGGCCTCACCCGTCGCCACACGCCGCGCCGCGGCCTCGCCATGCTTGGGGTAATGCGTGCTCTCAGGGCTCACCGGCCCGATATCGGTCACCTCAAACCCCTGCGCTGCAACATGCGCCGCAATCGCCTGGCGCAGCTCAATCGCCGCGTGGTCGCTGGAAAGCACGATCCGTCTGCTGTCCGTCATGGTTTACCCCGTTTCCCAAGTGGTTTTCTGGACTGAATTCAGCGCGACCCTATCGGGTCAAAGTCGCGACAGCCACCCAAAACGCGAGAGTTATAAGGGCGCGCAATGCAGGTCACGTGGGATCGCGCCCGACGCCCTGTTCGTCAAACTGCCCCTGCAGCATCGCCGCAAACCGCGCGGGGTCCTCGATGGGCCACCCATGGCCCAGCCCCGGCACCGTCATGGCCCGCGCGTTCGGCAACGCGGCTGCCAATTCATCCAACGACTTCAGGATCAACGGATGCTCTTTCGCACCTGCTGCAAAGACCGTGCGTGTCTGGATATCGCCCAACCCACGCGGCAGCGCGAAATCCACCACCTCGTTGAACGCCCGCCGAAAGGCCCGCGCTTTCGTCTTGCCAGCTTCCGCCACGAACGGCGCCACCTCGGCGCCAAAGCCACGCGCGGTTCTGCGCGCCACGAACGGCATCGGAACCAAGGGCGCCATGAGCCATGTCATCGCCTTATAAAGCCAGCGCATTTTCATCCCGCTCGCGTGCATCCCGCTTAAGAACGCGCTTTTATAGGCGTGGGGTCGCTCCGCCATCGCCAACAGCCCGACATAGGCACCCAGCGACAAGCCCACCAAATGTGTCTCCCGCGCGTCGGGCAGGCTCGCAACTGTCGCGTTCACTGCGGCGGCGGTTTCCTTCAAGGACACCCACGCAATATCCCGGCTTTTCCCATGCCCGGGCATGTCGATCAAAACGACCTGATGCTCGGGCAGATGTGCGACAACGGCCTGCCACATCCAGGCGCTGATCCCGACGCCGTGCAAAAAGACGATCCGCGGACCTGCCTGAGGTCCCGATACGGTAAATTCAAGCATGAGGGTCCTTCGCAGATCAGGCGTTATCGTTGAAAAGCAACAAGGTTTCCCGCGCGCTTTCCTCCGATTTGAGGGCCGTCCCGCCTGAAAACAAGACCCGCTTTGTGCGAAAACCGGCCCTTAGGCCGCATCGTCCAAAACCCAAGGCTCAGGCCGCCCCATGCGGCACAGATCACAGATCCGTACGGCCTCGGTGATGCCCAATTCGGCCAGCTTGCGAAAGCTGGGTAATTCGAACGGATCGGCGGCGGCGTAATCCACCTCATAGCCCATATCTGCGAATGATCCCAAGGACATACGGCTGATCGGGCGGTTCGTGCCCGACAGGAACCCGGTCAGCAATTCGTCGCCAAAGATCAGCTCGCGCCAATGGCCTTCCCGCGTGCCGGGCCCGCCGGTGTTCGCAATCGGCACGGGCCGCGCGCTGCCGCCTTCCAACGCGCCAAATTCCCGCGCGGCCTCGGCCCCGGTGAAAAGTGGATTGTTCGTCCCGCTCGCCGCGATCAGCTCAAAGCGGTTCCACAGCGTGCCGAACCCCAGCACATGGGCCATTTCGTGCAGCACCACATCTTCAAAGCTGCCTTCGGCCTCTAGCCGCTCCACATCCGCCGTGTCGAACTCCATGACGCCTTTGGCGGGCAATTCGCTGCCCGGCAGCAGCACTGATGGCCCCGCTTGCCCCAGCACGCCCGCTTCACCGTCAATCGGCGTGACGGCAGCGTCGATGTTCACCCCATCGATCGTGACGCCCTCCACGGTCACCGGCGCAAAGCTGGTATTCAGCGTTTCGTCCCAGCGCCGGGCGGCACGCTCGAACGCGGCGCGGCGGGGGGCGGAGATCGGGGTTGTGAAATTGACCGTTATCATCCGGGCGGCTCCTATGCGAACACCCCTTTAATATCGGTCATGCGCGCCTGTGTTGCCAAGAATTCGGCAGACTCTTGCGACTGCCCACCTGTAAGTCTCTGAAAAACCGTATCTTTCTTAACGCACCGCACGCCTGAGATATAACATAATACTGGCGCTGAAACGGATTTTCCCAATCAGGTCAATGCCGTCGCCAACCCGGTTTCGCGTGCGAAACCACCTCGGATGAGCAATCCGTTAATGCCTCATTTTCCCGTCCCATTCCGGCGAAAGCGGTGTAATATCAAGGTTAACAACGGGGCAGGGGTCACAAGTATGGTCGTTCCATTCCACGTCACCGAGATGCTGAAACGCGTCCGCGCCCGCTTTTTCGAGCAGGGGAGCGAGACGCGCATGCTCCCCAAGGACGACGATTTCACCACTCTGCGCCCCGTGCGCACCGCCTCTGGGGCGTCGATCAACCGCTACTGGTCCCGCCTGATCCAAGGCTCCGCGTCTGAGGCCGACAAAGCCGCCATCGCTGATGCCGATACCGTTTCGCATGCGAACCACTACTCCGCGAATATCGAAAACATGATCGGCACCGTCAAAATCCCCGTCGGCATCGCAGGCCCCCTGCGCATCAACGGCCTTTACGCCGACGGCGATTACCACATCCCCATGGCCACGTCCGAGGCCGCCCTCGTCGCCTCCTATGCCCGCGGTGCCTATGTCGCGACCAAGGCGGGCGGCATCTCCACCGCCGTCCTCTACGAAGGCGTCCTGCGCACCCCCGCCTTCACCTTCGACACCCTGCTTGAGGCGGGCATGTTCATCGACTGGGTTGTCGGCAACACCGGCCTGCTGAAAGAGGCCGCCGAGGCCACCACGAACCACGGCAAACTCACCTCGCTGGAACCCGTCATCGACAACAACGTCGCCTTCCTGCTCTGCCGCTACACCACCGGTGACGCCGCTGGCCAGAACATGGTCACAATCGCCACCAATGCCCTTTGCGAAACCATCGCGGAACATTGCCCCGTCCCGATCAAACGCTGGTATGTCGAAGGCAATTTTTCCGGTGACAAGAAAGCCTCTTCCCTCGGCACCATCACCGGCCGGGGCCGCAAGGTGTCCGCCGCCGTCACGCTCCCCGATGCGCTGATCGAAAAGGCCCTGCACACCACCACCGACGACATGCTGGATTACGCCCGCGTCGCCAATCTCGGCGCGCTGCTCTCCGGCCAACTGGGTGCTCAAGCTCACTACGCCAACGGCCTCGCCGCCTTCTACATCGCCACCGGCCAAGACGCTGCCTGCGTCGCGGAATCCGCCGTCGGCTTCACGCGGATGGAGCGTCGCGAGGGCGGCCTGTTCTGCTCCGTCACCATGCCCAACATCCTTGTGGGTTCCGTCGGCGGCGGCACCTCGCTGCCATCCCAAACCGCAGGCCTCAACATCCTCGGCCTCAAAGGCGCAGGCCATGGCGCCGCACTGGCCGAAGTCACCGCCGCCCTCTGCCTCTGCGGTGAAATCTCCATCGTCGCCGCCATGGCCGCGGGCCATTTCACCCGCGCGCACGATAGCTTGGCACGCGGGCGATGAGCCTTCTGAAAACCCTCTGGACCTACCAGTCCGAGCGTTTCCCGCTCGCCAAAACCGTCCCCTTGCTCGCGGTCTTCTCCGCCGCCTCCATCAACGTCTCCGCCTTCCT